>NZ_JANZQH010000014.1:0-65121 GCF_025153485.1 Chryseobacterium pyrolae | reverse complement strand
CCAATGATTAATATTTCAAAGATATTTTAACTATTTCAAATGATTTATTCTATTGGACAAACTTATCACAAGGATAATAGGAATATCAGAATTTAAATAACTTCAGATTTCCTGATCATTATAAAAAACATTACTAACAAAAAAAAGGCCGTCTCCTAAAAGACGGCCTGTATTTAAAATATCAGATTGATTATTGAACCTGAATATTGTCTAACTGAATAGTCGTGGTAACACCAGTAGATGCTCCGGTATATTCAAACAGGATAAATCCGTTACCCGTTAATGTAGACGGTAATGTATAAGTTCCCGCAGGAGCCAATGTACCGTAATTAACCGCAGGAGCCTGTGGAATTGTAAATGCAGAGGTAATATCTGTTTTAGTTGCCGTTGTAATATCTCCAAGCGGAGTATAGTTGGTGGTATAGTATACTTTTAAAGCATTACCATTCCAGAATCCAACGTTAACATCAAATTTCACTGTATTGGCTGCTGTAAAATCAACAGGTACCGCAAAATACGTTAAATAGTTTCCAGAACCGGAGTTAGCTCCCAACTGAATATATTTATTGTTGCTGAAACTTTTTAACTGCCAGTATCTGTTTCCTAATACCGCATCATTTACATATTTAGGATATACTTCCAGGTTAGTAGGCGTCAGTGAATAACTTTCAAAGTTTTCAAGGAATGAACCAGAATAAGAGATATCAGTACCTCCTTTTGGCGGCGTTGCATCTACTCTTGTTCCAGTGAAGTTAATATCAGATAAGCTTCTGATCAGCATCTGCCATGTCGTATTGTATCTGCTTACTACGAAAGTAACGGTCCCGTTTCCTTTTGGTACAAGTTCACCTCCACTCTTGAAGAATCCAGAGTTTCTGATCACTGCAGCACCTCCCAATTTATCTTCAATATTTCTGTCGGTATCCAATCCCTGGTTTCCGGCATCATAATCAAGATATTTTTTCTGAACAGGGAAGATCTCACCGATACCGAACTGTACGTCAGATACAGTCACTAAAGTGTTGATTAAGTTAACCTGCTTTGCATCATTTAATGAATTAAGTTTTGTAGGAACAAGCGTTTGGATATCCAAACCATTTCCTCCACAAACTCCTGAAACATATCGTCCAACAAGTGCCTGAGGAATTCTACCGATCGCAAAGTTCGGATCTTCAGAACCAAGTTTAATCGTTCCTCTGTCAAGACCTAAACGTAATCCTTTAGCATTAATTCTAATGTGTGCTCCTACCGGGAAATCAGCAAAGTTACTTGCTTTATCCACTTCGATCTGAAGACCTACTGTAGGATTAACTGTTTTATCCTGGAAAGAGATGGTTTTATAGAAATTCCCCTGAGCATCAGAAGAAACAATATACCCGTCGAAGATCTGATCTGTTGTAATTAATTTATATCCTGTAGCAGGAGCCTGAGCCGCAAAATCTGCCATTGAAATGGTAGGCGCTTCGAATTTATTTGAACAAGCGATCGGGGGAGTTTCCCAATCATCATTCTTTACACAAGAAGACAATGCAGACAGTACACCTACTGCTACGAATGTCGTTTTGAAAAAGTTAGTGAAATTATTCATTGTTATTTTTTTATTTTTTATTAGAATCTGAATTGTAAGTTAACAAAGTACGAACGTCCCTGAGTGTACCAGTATTTCGGTCCGAAAGAAGGTGCTCCACCATAGTAGTCAGCAGCAAAATCATTAGCTTTCGTTTCTCTGGTCTGCTCGAAACCTCCGGTAATGAACCTTTTGTTATTTAATATATTATTTACAGAAGCCGTCAATAATATATAATACTTTCCAATCATGAATGATTTTCCTGCATTAGCATTTAAGAAAAATGCAGAAGGAAGTTGTACAGGCTTCAGCATATCACGTACTTCACCATCAGTAAGGCCAAGGTAAGGTGTGCTTGAATATGGGTTTTGAATAAAGTTATTGGTTCTTAGAGCCGGAGCCGGATCCAGATAATTGTTATCAAAATAATTCCAGTTTGCTCCTACCCACCAGTATTTAGGGTTATTATAACGGAAACCTAAAGAAAAAGCACGCTGAGGAGTTCCCCCTTGCTTATAATCTTTCAAATAAGACTTTCCGAAAGAAGTCACGCTACTTCCTGACGCATCAGAAACCAGATATACTTCAGGATTATTTCTGTAAGTATACTCACCTAAACTCGCAAGACCCTGTAAAGATAAAGTAGGAAGAACTTTCAGGTCAACACCTAATTCAACCCCCATATTTCTTTTCTCAACATTGGACATTACCTGAGTAACGAATGCACTCTGTACCTGAGAAACAGATCCGTCTGGGTTGGTACTGCTCAACTGAATTCCGTCTGCAAAGAATCTCTGTACATTGGTTTCATTCTGTGTATCTACAATATATCCTGATGCTCTTAATTTAAGGAAAGGTGTATTGATTACATAACTTAAATCATTGGCAGTATATACAGTACTTCTGATATTAGGATTAACAAGTGCGTTAATTCTAGGATTGATAAACAAATCTTCCAGGAATGGTGCCTGGTTGTACATCGCTCCGTTATATACTAAGAAGTTACGTCCGTTGATACGGTAAACTACTTGACCTTTCAGACCAAAATTCCAGAAGTTGTAATCTTTACTTTTCCCGTAAGAGTTCTCATATAAATAATGCTTGAAAAGACCTTCTCTGTTTGAAGAAGAATATCCCGCCATAGCAGAAACGAATACATCGAAATTTCCTGTAGAGAATTTCAGTCCCGGATTTACTTTTGCTTCCTGTCTTCTCAGGATATAGTTGTAAGTCATGCGGTCTCCCACTCTCAACTGAACGTTAGGATCCAAAGTATTATAGAATCCTGTAGAACCTGGCTTAGCTGATTCTTTAAATGGATCTACACCAATAGCATAATCACCCCCTAAAAGATCTTTCACTTCACGGTAAAGCTCAGATTTATAGTTCTGATAAGAAACGTTCATGATAAACTTCGTACGGTCATTAAAGTTGTACGTGTAGTGTGTACCAGCGTTGAAGATCTTATCATCGCTTACATCATCTACCAGATATATTTTAGAACGCTTCCCTGATATTCCATAAAGACGGGTCATTTCAGCTTGGTCTGCAGCATCGTTCTTTTGGTTGTTGGCGTAGATCTGCCCCCAGTTGATCTGAGTAACATTCGGATCTCCGTTTTGCCAGTTTGATAGACTTGTATTATATGCATCCAACAGAGTGTTATACTGTGATGGATCAGTTATCCCTGTCCCATTGGTTGTATTGTAAACAATACTGTTAAGATAATAACTCGGTAAATTTCTGTAATAGGTAGGAGAAGGATTAGTAACTCCGTTCCAGTCTAAACGTGAACCTTTATCTTTTCCAAACTGGTAAGATGCAGTAGTCCAAAGGCTGGAATTCTTATTGATTTTCCAGAAATCCTGAACCTGGAAAAGTGGCTGGAATCCTCTTCGGACTCTTTCGCTTCTCTTTTCTCCATCCTGCCATCCCCAGTAAGAGTTGTAATGTACCCCTCTGTAGTCATAGACTTCCTGAGTACTTGGACTGGCTGTAGATCTTCTGTATGGCGCACCGATCGCATTGAAAGTAATCGTATGGCTGTCACTGAATTTCTTTTCTATACCTAAGTAAGCACCGTAAGCATCATAGAAAGTCCCTTCCTGGATTCCTTCTTCAGCCCATCTTCTTGCTCCCATTACAGTAAATGCCCATCCTTTCTTGCTCATTCCTGAGGTATAACGTAAAGAGGTTCTGTTTCTGTAGTTTCTGTTAGTTAGGGATTGTGTAAACTGGAATCCTTTTCTATACTCACTTGCTTTTGTGTTCTTGTAAACAACAGAGCTGTTTCCACCAAAAGCATATTCAGACGGGGAATGGTTAGACGCGATTTCCGGATATCTCGTGATCTCGTTCAGTCCCCCCCAGTTGCTGAAGTCAACATTACCATTATCAGATTTTACCATAGAAACACCGTTCAGCATAGACTCACCTGTTCTTCCATCAATACCTCTTGGGCGGAACCAGTAAAATCCTAAATCAAACGCAGCAATTCTACTGAATACATCCATTGATGATTGTAGCAAACCTACCGTAGAAGCTTGTCCACTGCTGTTGCTGTCGTCATCATCATTGTCTATAATCGCTAAACCTTGATCTGCGCTTGTAAGATTAGAATATAGGGTAACAATCCCCAGATCCTTTCTTTTCTCATCAGCTACGTCAAACTCCATCATTTTGGTTTCGAAGTTTGGTTTCGTAATCATAATTTGATAATGGCCCGGCTGCAGGTCTACAAACTGGAAGTATCCAATTTTATCAGCCGTTACATCATTTTCGCTCCCTTTAAGATCTACTTCTGCCCTTTCAACGGGCTTTCCATCAGCATCCTTAAGATACGCAAATACAGTAGTCTGCGCAAAATAGAATGAAGCTGGAAGTAAAGTAAATAAAGAGACTAATGATAGTTTTTTAATCATGAGTATATTTATTTTTTTTAATACTTTTCTTATTAGTTTTCAACAGTTTAAAAGTTGGGGGCACAAATTTAGTCAAAATTTAGAATTTCCAACTTTTTTAACATTATTTTTTCTTAACATTGCAAGCTTTTATGATTCATTATATAAGAGAATTATTTTATCTTGTTTTAAATTTACAAATATTTAAAATGGGTTGAATTAAAAAAAGGTAAATTTGTCGTTTAAATAATTTTAATACTCTAGAGGATGAAGAGATTTATAAGTTTTATGGCCATCGTTTTTTCGGTAATGGCTTTTGCACAACAGGGGAAACTTCGAAAAGTAGCTGCTGTTGGCTTTTTGAATGTAGAAAACCTTTGGGACACTATCCGTTCTGCAGATTATATTGATGGTACAAAAGACATCCGTAATCCGGCTTTCCACAGAAGCATCCCTATTGATTCTATTCAGTTTTTAGAAGCAGAAAAATATGATGGACAATGGAGCGACGGCGCTTTAAAAGGTAAAAAAGCAGTAAGATACCAAAGCGGCTCTGAAGAATTCACCCCTAAAAGCGGCAAAAATTATAATACTAAAATTTACAAAGCAAAGCTTACCAACGAAGCCAAAGTAATTGCTGAACTTGGTGCACAATATACAAAAACAGCTCCTGCTGTGGTAGGACTTATCGAAGTAGAGAACAGACAGGTGATTGAAGATCTTGTAAAACAACCTGCTCTTGTTAAATATGATTACGGAATCATACATTACAATTCTTATGACTACAGAGGTATTGATGTAGCCCTGATCTATCAGAAAAGAAGATTCACAGTAACCAACTCTTTGAAAAAAGAACTGAAAGTTTTCGGTGATGACGGTAAAAGAGAATATACCAGAGATATCCTTGTAGTAACTGGTTTCCTTGATAATGAAAAAGTAGCATTCTTTATGAATCACTGGCCTTCAAGAAGAGGTGGTGAAGCGGTTTCATTACCAAAAAGAAATGCAGCTGCAGCTTTATTGAAACAACAAATGGACAGCATCAGAACAGCAGACCCTTCTACAAAACTTTTTGCAATGGGCGACTTTAATGATGATCCGGTGAGTGCAAGTTTAAAAAATCATTTAAAAGCTGTTGCCAATCCTAAGGACTTAAGCGAGACAACACCCTACCTCAACCTAATGTATCCTCTATATAAGAAAGGTATTGCTTCATTAGCCTATCAGGATGCACCTAACCTGTTTGACCAGATCATTGTTTCTAAAAATTTAGTATCCGATCAGGTAACAAAAGAATACTCAGTGTACAAAGCTGAAATCTTTGCTCCCGCTTATTTAGTCAATAAAGAAGGAAATTATAAAGGCTATCCTTTCAGATCCTGGAACGGAGACCAGTTTACAGGTGGATACAGTGACCACTTCCCGGCATTTGTCATTCTTCAGAAAGAACCATAAAAAATTAACTTAGGCACTCATTTTGAGTGCTTATTTTATATATCAATGTTTTATTATGAAAAATCTCATCGTTATAGTACTCCTTACGTTTCTTCCTTTCAGTTGTTTTTCTCAAAACACGCCTAAGAAAGGTGAAGAGAAGTCCGAAATGAAGCCTTCTAAAAATGATGACGGAGAATGGGATCTCACAGTGATTGATACCCAGTTCGATTACTTTTTGAACGCTATAGCCAAACCGATGAGCCAGTACTCCGAATCATATCTGAAAACAAAGAATACATTTCTGGTTACTGAATGGAACTCTTACTACAGTTCAGGGAAATACCGGAATATCATTGAATCCGGAATAGATTACGACCCCAGAGAAAATTATGGGATTAAATTTGAATACAAGCTGTATCAGGTTTTTGCTTATGTAAGCTGGAAATATGGATTGAAAATGAACGGGCTTTCCCCAAGTGATGCCACAAGATAATTTTTTTCAACCATACCGGTTCAATGATCCAATACATTTAAATAACAATAAAAAAGGTTCAGAATTTCTTCTGAACCTTTTTACTTTTATAATAGATGAAAATTATTTGTTGAATAATTCCTCCACTTTATCCCAGTTTACCACGCTAAAGAAAGCTGAAACATAGTCAGGTCTTCTGTTTTGGTAGTTTAAATAGTAAGCATGCTCCCAAACGTCAAGTCCTAAAACCGGAGTTCCTTTAACGTCTGCAACAGGCATTAATGGGTTATCCTGGTTTGGCGTAGAAGAAACAGAAACAGATCCGTCCGCATTTTTAACCAACCAAGCCCATCCAGAACCGAATCTTGTTTTAGCAGCATCAGAAAAATCAGTTTTGAATTTCTCAAGACCACCGTAAGCTTCGATAGCAGCTTTTACTTTTCCTACAGGCTCATTGCTTCCGCCCGGAGTTAAAATTTCCCAGAATAAAGAGTGGTTGAAGTGTCCTCCTCCATTATTTCTTACTGCTGGTTTGTCAGTTCCTGTCTGGCAAATCTCTTCAATAGTTTTCCCTGCTAATTCAGTTCCTTCGATTGCTTTATTTAAATTGTCAATATAAGCCTGGTGATGTTTTGTATAATGGATCTCCATAGTTTTTGCATCGATAGTCGGCTCCAATGCATCATATGCATATCCTAATTTTGGTAATTCAAATGACATAATTTTATTTTTAATGTTATATCCAAATTTAACCAATATTTAAGGGATTATCAAATACTGGGGATTACTTTAATAAATCTTTAACATTGATATATTGATTTAGAATGAATTAAATTTTATAAGAGGAAAGACAGAAGCTGGAAGACGACGGTTGTTTCAGTCTAAAACATCGCGAAAATCAATTTGAAAAAAAAAGAATATAATCTGATAATCCTTAACGCTATCACAATTTAATACAGCATTAAAAACCCTCAAGCACAAAAAAGCACGAAAATCAAGTGATTTCCGTGCTTTTTAATTAACAATTAAATTAATCTATTTATTCATAGACATCATGAATTCTTCATTATTTAAAGTTCCTCTGATGTTTTTATTAACAAATTCCATCGCTTCTACAGGATTCATTTCAGCAAGATACTTTCTGAAGATCCACATTCTCTGAGAAGTAACTTCATCTAAGAGAAGATCATCTCTACGCGTACTTGAAGATACAAGGTCAATCGCAGGATAAATTCTTCTGTTGGCAATTTTTCTATCCAACTGAAGTTCCATGTTCCCTGTTCCTTTAAATTCTTCGAAGATTACTTCGTCCATTTTAGAACCAGTATCGATAAGCGCTGTCGCGATAATCGTTAATGAACCACCTCCTTCAATTTTTCTGGCCGCCCCGAAAAATCTTTTCGGCTTGTGAAGCGCATTGGCATCTACCCCACCGGAAAGAACCTTTCCTGATGCTGGAGTAACGGTGTTATAGGCTCTTGCTAATCTCGTAATAGAGTCAAGCAGGATCACTACATCATGTCCGCATTCTACCATTCTCTGAGCTTTTGCCAAAACAAGGTTGGCCACTTTTACGTGTTTATCCGCTGCTTCATCAAATGTAGATGCTATTACTTCGGCATTTACACTTCTTTCCATATCGGTAACTTCTTCCGGACGTTCGTCGATCAGAAGGACCATCATATATACTTCAGGATGATTGGCTGCAATAGAGTTGGCAATATCTTTAAGCAACATGGTTTTACCCGTTTTAGGCTGGGCAACGATCATTGCTCTCTGCCCTTTCCCAATTGGTGCAAATAAATCAACAATTCTTGTAGACATTGTAGAATTATCTCCTGCCAGGTTAAATTTCTCTTCTGGGAAAAGCGGGGTTAAATATTCAAAAGCAACACGATCTTTAATGAATGCAAGATCACGTCCGTTTACTTCTATTGGTTTTAATAAGGAAAAATATTTTTCACCTTCTTTCGGAAGTCTTACAATTCCTTTTACCGTATCTCCGGTTTTCAGACCAAAATTTCTGATCTGTGCTGTAGACACATACACATCATCAGGAGAAGAGATATAACTGAAATCAGATGAACGAAGGAATCCGTAGTTATCAGGAAGAATTTCTAAAACCCCTTCAATACTTACCATCCCATCAAAACTGAATTCTTTTCTGTGTTCAGAATGATGCTCCTCATTTCTGTCAGCATGTTGTCTGTGCTGATTTTGATTAGGGTTCTGATTCTGGTGTTGATTAGGATTTTGGTTCTGACCCTGGTTTTGATTCTGATGCTGATTAGGGTTCTTATTTTGGTTTCCGCTGTTTTGCGGATTGTTGTGTCCTTTTTGTTGGGATCTGGTCTGAGGTTGGGAAGCAGCCGGCTTTTCTTCTGAGGGAGCAGATTCCTGAGGTTGTTCTGCATTTTTAGGAGCTTCTGCTCTTTCTTGTGAAGCTTCTGTATTGCCTGTGTTGGCAACCACTCTCTTTCTTTTTTTCTTAGACTGTGCTGAGTTGTTTTCTTCAGGAGTGGAAACTGTTTCAGTTTTGGGTTCTTCCTGCTTTATTTCTTCAGCGACTGGTACCTTTTCTTCTACTTTTTCTTCAGCCTGGGGTTTCGCTTCTGCCGGTGCTGTTACTTCTGCTTTCGGCTTGGCAGGTTGTCTTTTAGGCGCTGCTTTTCTTACAGGGGCCTTAGCAGGTTTATCTGCCGGTTTTTCTTCAGTATCCATGCTGGTTTCTGTGGCGTTGAAATAATCTTTTGCAACTTTAGGGTTAGAAGCCTGAAAGTCAAGAACGGCAAAGATCTTATCATTATCATTGCTGTTTCTAGCAACTTTAACGCCTAAATCTTTTAAGATTTTAGTCAGTTCCGTTACGGATTTTGACCTTAACGTTTCTATGTTAAACATACTTAATGTAAAAATGTAATTAATTGTGAGTAAGAAAAGTAAGTCCGGTGACTTTTGTTTTCAAGTACATATGTATAATGCAAATCTACACTTATTTTTGAATTGTGCAAAATTTATGTTATTTTTGCCAGGTATTTAAGAATCAATGTTACAGAGAATACAGACTATATGGACTCTACTGGCTGTTTTAGCCGCAGTTTCCCTTTTCGTTACAGGACAGGATGTTGACGTTTTCGGCAATATTCCGGTGATTAATATAAGCTGTATTGCCCTTGTTTTGGCAGGTGCATTGAGTATTTTCAGCTTTAAAAACAGAAAAAGACAAATTTTGCTGAATACGTTCAGCATCATTATAAACGTTTTGTTGATTGGTGTATTGGCGTACTGGTTACTAAACTTATCCGGAGGAATTCAGATTCCTGAGAAGGGTATTGAGCCGGTTTTCCCATTGATTGCGGTCATCTGTCTGCTTATTGCAAACGTTTTGATCCGCAGAGATGAGAGGCTCGTAAAATCTGTAGACCGACTTCGATAGCCTTACAACGATTTTTTGAGTGAGAACAGTTCCGAAAGGAGCTGTTTTTTTTGTGATTATGTAAAATCAAGTTTTATTTTTTTGACAAACGCAAAGGTTTATATTTAAACCGTATTATTTTAAGTAAAGCAAAGATGTCGGCTTCACCGTTGATTAAGCGACTGGATAATGCGAATGCTTATTCAGATCAATCGAAGATTGATTTTTTTCTTTGCATTCTTAAAATATGCTTAAATAAGATTAAACTTTGCGTTTAAAATTTAATAAGGCTTAATAAAATAAGTTATTATTTCTCTTAAAAGCAATCAATTTTATTAATCTCACTTAACTGCTTAAAATTTCTTAATGTTTCAAATACATTCCTTTTTCCCAATAATTTTTAGTTTAAAGATTAATTTATATCATTTCATGCAACATTTCCGTTAAGACTACGACTGATCCTATTAAATTATAAAAAAATGAAAAAACTAACCTACCTCGCCTTCTCATTCTTCTCTGTATTCACATTGGCACAGGAAGTTTCAAAAGAAAGAGTAAAGACCGTACTTTCAACACTGGCTTCAGACGAAATGAAAGGCCGCGAGATCGGAACTCCGGAAAATGACAAGGCAGCAGAATATATCGCAAAACTTTTCAAAGAAAATAACCTTGAATACTGTACCGGAAATTCTTACCTGATTCCTTTTGAATATGAAGGAAAGAAGGTTTATAATGTATGTGGTATCAAAAAAGGAAAAACGGATAAATACCTGGGCTTCTCGGGACACTTTGATCACATTGGAACCAGTGACAAAACGGGAGATAATATTTACAACGGTGCAGATGATGATGCAAGTGGAATTGCCACTTTAGCAGGTATCGCTGATTATTTCAAAAACAAAAAGCCTGACTTCTCGATGGTTTTCATAGCTTTCAATGGGGAAGAGAAAGGAATGCTTGGCTCAAGAGCAATTTCCACAAATGCCAATTTAGATAAGGTTTATAATAATATGACGGCACTTTTCAATTTTGAAATGGTGGCTACAGAGTCTCAGTTCGGAAAAAATGCACTTTTTATGACTGGTGATGAGTTTTCTGATTTTGATGAACTCTTTAATAAGTATGCTGCCAACGGCTTAACAATAAACCCTGATCCTTATGCTGCCCAAAAATTATTCTACCGATCAGATAATGTCAGTTTTGTGAAGAAGAAAATCATTGCTCACTCCTTCTCTACGGTTGACATGACAAAAGCGTCTCATTACCATAATGAAAATGACGATGTGAATGTTGTAGATTTTGATAATTTGACGGGAATCATCAATAATGTTGGAAAAACTCTTGAAAAATTAAACCCTCAGAATTTTGCTCCAAAATATAATGACAAAGTAAAATTTTAAATAATTACACTCATAAAAACCGCCGAAATGGCGGTTTTTTTCATACCAACACCCCGTCAACCATTAAAAACTAAACAAGTGTTTGTAACAAAACCTATCAAATTGAAACATATTAATTAAAGTAAAACAGGATTAAGAACGTCTATTCCTTTAATTTTACGTAATTTTGCTATCCAATTTTTCATTGAATGAAACCATTACAAAGAATACTTTATTTCGCGAAACCGCATCAAAAATACCTTTTCGGAAGTATGTTTTTCAATATACTCTATTCTCTACTTAATATCTTATCCGTTGGAACTATGCTTCCTATTTTAGGATTGATGTTTGGTACTATTGAAAAACAAGGGAAAGAGCCTGTATGGAGTGGAGCCTTTGGGGACTATTTCAATTACATAAAAGACAAAGCTTACTATTTCGTACAGACTCAAATTGACCAACACGGTGCTGTTCAGGTACTTGCCGTTTTGTGTGCCATCACAGGGGTTTCATTTTTATTAAGAAACATTTTCAGATATATCGGATCTTTTCTTTTGGTGAATTACCGTGTAGGTATTACCAAGGATCTCCGTACAGCGATGTACAATAAATTCCTTCAGCTTCCGGTTTCTTTCTTTACAGAACAGAGAAAGGGAGATATGATGTCCAGAATTTCCAATGACATCGGAGGTGTAGAAGGCGGCATCATGGGTGTATTGGTAGATATCATCAATGCTCCGTTCATGATCATTTCTTCACTGATCGCATTATTTTTACTGTCTCCTCAGCTTACCCTTTTTTCACTGATCGTTTTCCCTGTTATGGGCTTGCTGATCTCATGGACAGGAAAAAGCTTAAAAAAACAGGCTCATTATGCCCAGGCTGAGCTTGGAAATCTTTTTTCGCTGGTAGACGAAACTTTAAAATCGTCTAAAGTGATCAAGATATTCAATGCAGATAAGATTCTTAAGAACAGATTCAACGAAACAACGACCAACTGGCAGAACTTCGCCATAGATATGAGCAGAAAAAGAGAACTTGCCTCTCCTATGAGCGAATTCCTTGGTTCTATTACCATTCTTATCATTACGTGGTATGCAGGAACACAGATCTTAGAGGACCAGACTATGAAACCTCAGGCTTTCCTGGTTTTCATCGGGATGTTCTTCCAAATTCTAGACCCTGCAAAAAAACTTTCCAGTGCGATTTCTTCTATCCAGGGAGGTATGGCAAGTTTAGAGAGAGTAGCAGAAGTTCTTGACTACGATTTAAAAGTAGAAGAAATTGCAGAGCCGGTTTCTATCTCTACATTAAGCAACCAAATCGAATTCAAAAACATTGGATTCTATTATGATAAAGACAATGTTATCCTTAAAAATTTCTCACTGATCATTCCGAAAGGAAAGACTATTGCCCTTGTAGGACAGAGTGGAAGTGGAAAAACCACTATCGCCAACCTTTTGGCAAGGTTCTATGACGTGAATGAGGGGCAAATCTTAATTGATGGTGTAGATATCAAACATTTAAAATTAAAAGAATACCGCCAGCTTCTGGGAATGGTAACTCAGGAATCTGTATTATTCAATGATTCAATATACAATAACATCCTGATGGGTAAGCCTGAGGCTACGAAAGAAGAAGTAGTGGAAGCAGCCAAAATCGCCAATGCTGATTCTTTCATCACCAATCTTCCGGAAGGCTATGACTCCAATATTGGTGATGATGGAAATAAACTTTCAGGAGGACAGAAGCAGAGAGTTTCCATTGCCAGAGCTGTATTGAAAAATCCACCGGTAATGATCCTGGATGAAGCTACTTCTGCCCTGGATACGGAATCTGAAAGATTTGTACAGGATGCTCTGGATAAAATGATGGAAAACAGAACATCTCTTGTTATTGCCCACAGACTTTCAACGATTCAGAAAGCAGACTGGATCGTAGTGATGGAGAAAGGACTTGTGGTAGAACAGGGAACACACCATGACCTTATCGCTAAGAAAGGTATGTACCACAAGCTTGTGGAGCTTCAAAATTTTGACTAATCATTTTATGAATTAAATTCAGTTAAATGAATCCTATACAAGAGTACTTCTACAGAATCGATGAGCCTGAAAGAAGTACTCTTTTGTTTTTACGCAAAAAAATCCTAGAGTCTGATCCGGAACATATAACAGAAACATTAAGTTTCGGACTTCCTTTTTTTAAGTATAAAAAGAAAATGTTGTGCTACCTCTATTACAGTAAAAAATATAAACAGCATTACGTAAGTTTTTATCATGGGGACAGACTGGATCACCCTCTGTTGATTCAGGACGGCAGAAAGAAGTTTAAAATCCTTCTGATCGATATGGAAGAAGATATTCCTGTTGAGATTATTTTAAACCTTACAGAAGAGATTAAGAAGCATATCAAATAAAAACTGCGGCATGGTTTCACCATGCCGCAGTCATCTTTAAAAACTATTTTTTCATTACTGTGTATTAATTCCGCTGAATTCTGCCTGCTTAACTGCCCATGCGATCATGTTCGCAAATAGTATAGAATTCTGCACCTGCATTCCTCCTGTTGCATACCCATTTCCTGCATATCCGTATGTTGCTTTCTGCACCGGAAAATATCCTCCTGAGCTTGGTGCTACGAAGGGCTCTATCGTATTGCTTGAATAAGGATTTCCATTTGCATTTTCATTGCTTAAGAAACCACCGTCACCAAACCATACAAAACTCAGACTGCTGCTTCTCAGTCCGGAAAGACCGGTTCGTGCTGTCGTGCTGTTAATAGGCTGAGCGTAGCTGTAAGGAATAAATCCGCTTGTAAGACCTGACATTCCAACTGTTGTAGAAGCATCTTCACCCCAGTTTTTTCCCCTTACATCTCCGAAAGGACCATTCAATATAGGATCATCTGTATTGGCCAGTGCATATACAGAACCTGCTCCTGCTCCATAGGATGCTGAAATGGTAGGATCTGAAAAGATGCCTCTGAATAAATTCTGTGCAGTCCCTGTATCATCAGTCAAAGCAATGACGATCCCTTTTTTATTAAGATACGAAGCGATATATCCTGCATCTGTCGCGTTTGGAGTATAATTATACCCAATAATTACAATATCCGGCTTACTGTTCAGAGCCGTCTGAAGTGCTGCTGAAGATGGGGAGTTTCCTAAAGATGTATGAGTAAAACCTTCATATTTTACGATACTTGAAGCGGTAGTTCCAAAGTTAGTAGGAGAATCCATCAAACTTCTGGAAGGTCCTGTAAAGGCACTATATCCGTAAGCTGTTTCCAAACCTATATGAAGAACGGTTTTCTTAGGGATTACAACAATAATATTTACATTACAAGTCGTAGAAACGCCTCCCTGACTATCAGAAGTGATGGTTATCGTTTTTACAGCTGTGGAAGATGGTGTTCCTGTACCACTTAACGTAACGTTCTGGTTTCCTGTCGCAGTGAATGTTCCTGAACCTCTGAACGAAATCCCATCCACGGTATTCGTTGTAATCGTGTAACTTCCTAATGAAGAAACATTGATCGGCAGTGTAATAGTGTTTGAAGAATTAAGCGCTGTTCCCACTTTATACACACCATTAACTATGGCACTTCCACAGCTCATTGTATAGGTTCCTGCCGGACTGAGAACAGTTATAGATACCGCTGGTGTACAGGTCACGTCAATTCCGTTCGCATTAAGCGATACATCATCAGTCTGGATATTCAGAGGGGTTCCCTGCCCGGTAATCTGGATGGTCTGTACCCCAGTATTGAGGAATGTGCCCGTTCCATAGAAGTTATATCCATTGGGAGTAGTTCCTGAGATGGTATAATTCCCTGCTTTGGTCACATTGACAGAAATGCTCAGATAGTTGGAGGGGGTTAGCTCACGGCCTTTTACATAGGTTCCCATGGCCTTGGTATTGGAACAGTCAACTGTAAATACAGCTTTTCCGAGTTGTCCGCAGACACTTTTCCATTCATCATCTGCAAAACTCCAGTAATTAAAGCAGTCTTCTGTGGTATTATAAATGGTAAGACCATCATCTTTAAGCTTATTAATGATAATGGCATCTCTCTGGCTTTCGGTAAGCCTGGGAATGAGTATTCCTTTATTGTTACCGCCCGAGACCACATCTAAAACTGAATTTGTATTGGGCAAAGATGTATTGATCCCTACCGCTCCGTTCTGAATCTGCGAATAGAACTGTCCAAAAACCAAAAGCAGAGCCATAAGCAACACTTTGGTTTTCGCTGTTGTAGAATTTGTTTTCATCATTTCGAAATAATTATGTTTGTTATGTTTTTGAATGACTTTTCAGCCAGGGCAAAATTACCATCCACAACTACTTCCCTACTAAAAAACAGATACGCAATACTACGCGCGAGTAGTAAAACACACAATATATCAGCACTTTGCAAATCATCAGGTTAAAAATATCAGAAATATAGCAAAGGTCTGTTTTCGACTTCAAAACGGGGAAGCCGACTTAAAAAGGAACACAAAAGAATTATGATTTGAAAAAAGATCTCCATCTTGCAATGGTATTCCGGCTGATCTTGAAATGATTGCCCGTTTCAGTATTTGTCAGTTTATTTTTACTTTGATAGTTAAGGATCTCACGAATGGATGCTTCATCATAGGAACGGAGTCTTTGATTTTTAAATAAAATGGGATATTCAGATTCGCCAAAGACTAGTATATTGAACTTTAAAACATCAACAGCTGTATTTAGAGCATTCAGCTTATTCCGGATCAGCGGATCATTTATTTTCTCCGGAAATTTTTCATTGATAATATCTGTATAAATCAGTTTAAAATCTGGCATAGCTATACTTTCTTAATCCATTTATAAAGGGTTGTTTTAGGAATTTTATATCTAGTGATCACTTCGGTGACTGTCATTTGTTTAGTGATAATTTTATCCAGTATAAACCCCTTCACTTCTTCTGTATAGATACTTTTCCTAAATTGAAGATGAGAATCCCTTACTTTAATCATGTTATCTGCTTTGCACGGAGGTGCATACAAAATAAGATGTCCGGTATAAATTCTGAAAAAGTCATAGCGCAGAAGTTTACTCCACCTTAGTAAACTGTAGGTATCCATGTATTCCTGCTGATACATGGCTTTTATTTCATCTTCGGTACAGTGTAAAAAATTCATGATTCTTTCAGGAGGCATCCTGAGCTCTTCAGCCTTTGTCTTTACCAAACTTCCAATATGTATTTCTTTTAAATTCATACGTAAAGCAAAAGTATTAACAACGGCAAGAAATTAGCGTCTGTCTATATACGTAATACTACTCACTTTCGTAAAAAAAGATTATATCTTAAGAATAAAGCTGTTGATATTCACCTCCGAAGGGATATTCAGTTTTTTCCGGATCCTGTATTTTTTACTTTCAACTGCTCGTACACTGCTGTTCGTACACTGAGCAATTTTCTTCGTATCAAAATCAATTTTCATGAGTGCACAAAAATATAGCTCTGAGTAAATAAGATTGGGATTACTTGCTAAAACGGCTGGAATAAAATGTGGGAAAAAGAACTGAAATTTATCAAAAAACAAAGGGGAATTGGTCTCAGCAAGATGATAGATCTCCTGAATATTTTCTTCTGTCAGATGATTGATAAGCATCTGCTGCTTAAGAAGCGCAGTATTGGTTTTCTGCAAATCTTGTATTGTAGAATCCTTCATTTTGGTATCTTCGATAAGCCCGTAAATGAGATCGTCTTTTTGAGTAATAAAAGAAATATCCATCAGAAACGATGCAATGGAAAATAAAATATTCAGAAGTTTTACTGTTTTGAAGTCTTCTGCCTGAAAAAACTTGCTTTTAGGCAGGAAGTCAAAATCAAAATATAAACAGGCTATAAAGTTGACACAGATCACAAAAGCTACGAAAAGGATTGAATAAAAATCCTCTTTATAATTGAAAAAGAAAGGAATAGCAAATAAAAGGGAAAAATAAAAATATTCTACGCCTGCATTCTTATAGGTGTAAATGTGAAAAAAACTGACAATAAATACCAGCATAACAAAAACAAAAATAACAGTGACCTTTAATGCCCTTCTGTATCGGTTTGTTTTTCCCTTTACGGCCATTAAATAAAGCCAAAAGAGTGTAATGACCGTAAGAAATGTAGATATTACAGCATCTCCAAAAAAGATCACTATAAAGATTGAGTAAAATAAGAATAATAGAAAAAGAAAAAGAAGATATTTATTAATAAGGTTCAGATAACTGCGCTCGTCTTCATCATGCATTTTCTCTGCCTCATCGCTTATTACTCGAAAGAAAGATTTAAAAATCATCGTGTTCTGTTTTTATGTTTTTTAAGATAATGACCAGGTTGCTTTTTGTACAAAAAAAAGCCGTCTGAATTCATACTAATACTCATCAAATTAAACAGGAAACTGCAGGACGTAGGAATTCATCTGCTATTTTGTTGAATGAAAATCGCGAAGAGGTGTGTTTTTGATAAGATATTAAGACCGTAAACAGTCTAATAAATTCGTATAATTTTTCAGCATATTTACGTAAAAAAAATTATGTTAACTATCAGATTATGTTAATAATTTAAAAATTATTATGCGCTAAATATTATTTACGCTAAAATTAATTTACATCAAATCTTAGAAAGCCTCTATATTTAGTAGCACCTGAAAATAACAAAAAAAGGAGAAAACTTAATTTCTCCTTTTCATATTTCGATTTTATTCTGTCTTAATCTTTCATTTTGGCGATCACATCCACGCCTCCTTTTGTAATATCTCCGATCTTACAGATGATTTCTGTATCTAAAGGCAGAAAAACATCCATTCTGGATCCAAATTTAATGAATCCGAATTCATGTCCGGCTTTCGCCTGATCGCCTTCATTACAATAGAAAACAATCCTTCTGGCCACATATCCTGCAATCTGTCTGAATACTACTTTGTGATTCGTTGCTGTTTCCACAGCTACAGTCGTTCTCTCGTTTTCTGTAGATGATTTTTCATGCCATGCCACAAGATATTTACCGGGATGATACTTTTTATAGATTACATTTCCGGAAACCGGATATCTGCAAATGTGAACATTAAGCGGTGACATGAAGATAGAAACCTGAATTGCTTTTCCTTTCAGAAATTCAGTTTCATCCACTTCCTTGATCATTACTACTTTCCCGTCTACAGGAGCAATAACGTTTTCCCGGTGTTCTAAAATATCGCGTTCCGGAACTCTGAAGAACCAAAATACTAAACTGTAAACAACCAATAATGGCATAATGATCAGTAACGACCACATTTTAAGAAAATAAATAGCCAACACACTTATAATAATAAACAGTATCGTTGCTACGGTAATCGTTCCTTTGGACTCCTTATGTAGTTTCATGAGATTAAATAAATTTTTCTAAAATAAAGTACAAATATACGACAGGAACGCAAATTAAAAAACTATCCAGTCTGTCCAATACGCCTCCATGCCCCGGAATGATGTTTCCGCTGTCTTTTACACCGAAATTTCTTTTAAGCTGGCTTTCCACAAGATCCCCCAGCGGAGCAAATGCAGCGACCAGAAAACCCACAACCATCCAGTTCCCGCGAAGTTCAGGCTGATAGTGCTCTACAAAGTATGATAAAATCAACGTTAAGACTACTCCCCCGGCATATCCTTCCCAGGTCTTCTTTGGAGAGATTTTAGGCGCCATTTTATGTTTCCCGAAAAACTTTCCGGTAAGATAAGCAAAAGTATCACTGCTCCAGATGAGGATAAACAGGAAAAGAACTTCCAGTGAGAACGTTCCTTCAAAACTTGAAAACTTAGGCAGACCTAATGCAAAACTGAAAGGCAGTGCCACATAGATCACCGTAAAAATCAGCTTTCCGCTGTCGTAATATAATTCGTTGGGATATTTAAATAAAGTAACCACGGCAATAGCAATCAGGGAAATAGCCAGTATTTCATTCAGCCTGAAATCGAAAAAAAAGTCGTGGTGGAAATATCTTTTGGAGAAAACGTAATAAATAAAAATAACCAGGGGAAGCACAATCCATTTTTCATAGCCTTTCCCAAACTTCATGATCTTAATACATTCCCATGTACCCACCAATAGTAAAAGACTTATCAGCCCGAAATAAAGATACTCCTGCCTGATAAGGTCCGGATGGATCTTGTTGATCAGCTGGGCACCCAGCGGTGTTGTGCAAAGAATGATAACGGCAACGTAAACAAGTCCGGAAATGGTTCTTTGAATAAGGTTTTTGTCCAAAATGTAAAATTTATAAGTTGATGCTTAATCTTCAAGCAGCAATAAAAACAGTTTTGTATTCGTATGAGAAGAAGAATCTAAACTCGACTGTCCTCCACTGATGGAAGTCAGATTTTTAATGTTCCCGTTTCTTTTTATTTTCCCCATCGCATCATTAAGGTTGTTCACAATCTGTGAAACATTGGCCATGATAATGATTTTACCCGGAAGTCTTGAAGAATGGTAATGCAGAATATTGTTATGCGAAAGCATGATTCTTCCGTCATAGGCAATAAGATATTCACAGGTAATGAAGGCAGCATCATTGGAGTTCTCCATTTCTGAAGTATAAGGTATTTTCACTACGTTCAAAAAGCTCTGAAGCTCCTTGTCCCAGCAGAAAATATTTCCCATTCCTTCTATTTTGACAATTTGATTTAAAGTCTGTAGAGCCTCCGCTTCATCTGCACAATAATTAAAAAATCCCCCTGAATGCGTAAATAATTGCGCAAACTTATAGTCAAGATCCGCATTTTTCAGCGAATCCCCGAGCTTCTCCAGACTCTGCTTTTCCTCCTCCTCAGGCTGGTTGGTAAGTTTGCTTACAATTCTCTTGAATAAATTCAACTTAATCTATTTTTAGTCAACTTTATACAAAAATAGAAAATAAATTACAATAGATTCTAAAAATATGTCTTTAAATATGAAAAAACCTGACAATTCTAAGACTGTCAGGTTTTTTTTGATCTATTTTGGAAGTATTTTAAAGTTGAGTCGGGCTTTCCGGAGCCTGAATTTCACTTTCTTCTTCTTTGTCTTTAATAATGATCTGCTCATCCGGTTCTTTCGCCGTAGCAATCGTACTTGTCACAGGTCTTTCCGTTAATTCCGGATCCCATGCTCTTTTACCGAATATATCTTCAAGATCTTCACGGAAAATAACTTCTTTTTCTAAAAGCTTATTCGCTAAAGCATCCAATTTATCTTTGTTCTCAGTAAGAATCTGAACTGCTCTTTCGTACTGATTTTCAATAATTGATTTAATCTCAACATCAATCTTATTCGCAGTTTCCTCAGAATAAGGTTTTCCGAAATTATATTCAGACTGTCCTGAGCTGTCATAATAAGAAATATTACCAATAGTAGGGCTTAGACCGTAAACAGTAACCATAGCCTGCGCTCTTTTCGTTACGGATTCAAGGTCAGATAATGCACCTGTTGAAATATTGTTAAAAATAACCTGCTCTGCGGCTCTACCTCCTAAGGTAGCACACAATTCGTCCAACATCTGTTCAGTAGTTGTTAATTGTCTTTCTTCAGGAAGATACCAGGCTGCACCCAGAGAACGCCCTCTCGGAACGATCGTCACTTTTAAAAGTGGTGCTGCATGTTCTACCAACCATGAGATGGTAGCGTGACCTGCTTCATGATAGGCAACTCTTCTCTTTTCAGAAGGTTTGATAGCCATATTTTTCTTTTCAAGACCCCCAATGATTCTGTCTACAGCATCAAGGAAATCCTGTTTAGTAACTGATGTATGACTGTTTCTTGCTGCGATTAATGCTGCTTCGTTACAAACATTAGCGATATCAGCTCCACTGAATCCCGGAGTTTGCTTTGCTAAGAAGTCTCTGTCTACAGTATCGTCTAATTTGATTTTCAGCAAGTGAACATCAAAGATTTCTCTTCTTTCGTGTAATTCCGGAAGGTCTACATAGATTGAACGGTCAAAACGTCCTGCTCTCATTAAAGCTTTATCTAAGATGTCAGCTCTGTTGGTAGCAGCCATTACGATGACGTTAACGTCTGTTCCGAAACCATCCATTTCTGTGAGAAGCTGGTTCAGGGTATTCTCTCTTTCGTCGTTTCCGCCGGAGAAATTATTTTTTCCTCTTGCACGTCCGATCGCGTCGATCTCATCGATAAAGATAATAGCCGGAGATTTAGCTTTTGCCTGAGCAAAAAGATCTCTAACTCTTGAAGCACCTACGCCAACAAACATTTCCACGAAATCTGAACCTGAAAGTGAGAAGAACGGTACTTTAGCTTCACCTGCAACGGCTTTTGCCAATAATGTTTTACCGGTTCCCGGAGGGCCTACCAATAGGACACCTTTAGGAATCTTACCACCCAGTTTGGTATATTTTTCAGAATTTTTAAGGAAATCTACCACTTCCTGTACTTCTTCTTTAGCGCCTTCAAGACCTGCAACATCTTTAAATGTTACCTGAATTCTTTCTTTTTCGTCAAAAAGCTTCGCTTTAGATTTCCCGATAGAGAAGATCTGTCCTCCAGGGCCTCCGCCGCCGCCCATCTTTCTGAAAAGAAGGAAGTAGAAAAGTCCTAAAATAGCGATCCATATCAATGCGGAAAACAAGATATCCATGAAAGGATTTTTACCTGCTCCGTAATCTTTTGTAGTCTTGATATTCGCATCTGTTGCTTTTACCTGATCAAATTTTTGAAGGAAAAGCTGAAGATCCCCATATTTTACAGAAAAATCTGCTTTTGGAGCCATTTCGAATGCAGAAAGAGGATTGCTTTGATTGGCCGTTTTACTGACCATTGCTGTCTTTGCTGCTTTTGTCAGGAAAACATCAGCTTTCTCTGTGTCTTTGTATATGATAACGTTTTGGACCTTTCCTGCCTGCATTTCCCTGAAGAAAGCATCCTCATCAATAGATTTTGCACTGTCGCCTCCTAAAAAATTGGAACCGAAAAATAACAAAAGAGCCACGATTGCAATTGGAAAAAACCAGTTGAATCCTTTATTGTTCATTTATACTTTTTAAAATTTAAAATTAATTTTCAATTTTGGTAATTTCTGCATCTCCCCAAAGTTCTTCAATATCGTAGTACTCACGTACTTCTTTTTGGAAAATATGCACTACCACTGTTACGTAATCTACCAAAACCCACATGGAATTTTCGGTACCTTCTACATGCCAAGGCCTATCTTTAAGATCGTTTCTTACTTTCTTCTCCACACTTCCTGCCAATGCAGAAACTTGTGTGTTTGAGTTTCCGCTACAAATTATAAAAGTTTCCGCTACAGAGTTTTCAATCTTCGAAAGATCGAAAATCATAATATCTTCACCCTTTACATCCTGGATGGCTTCAACAATTTTATCTATTAGTGCCTGCTTTTCTGCTGTTTTATTCATTAAAATATCTATAATCTGCAAATTTATTGTTTTTCTTTTACTTTAGCCTTATTTTTAGCCCTTTAAAGTCTTAAAGTTTTCTTAAATGGATCAATTATTTTATTTAAAAGAGTGCTCTTCTACTAATGACGAAGTTTCAAAGTTTTTACTTTATGAAAATTCAGATTTTATTGGAGTCTCTACATTCAATCAAACTAAAGGCCGCGGACAATACGGAAATACATGGGCAGCTGCTGCCGGAAAAAACGTAGCATACACTTTAGCGGTCAAGGCTCAGAACGTTCTGCTATCAGACTTTATATTCAATTACTATACCGCAGTTGTTATTAGGGATTATCTGGCCAATTTGACTGATAATGCCGTAAAAATAAAGTGGCCGAATGATATGATCCTTAAAAATAAAAAAATCGCCGGGATTTTAATTGAAAAGAAAAAAATTAATCAAAATAATTATTTCATCATTGGTGCAGGCTTCAATGTTCTGCAGGAGGATTTTGATGAAATATCCCATGCCGGATCTCTTCTCAAGCAGACCGGACAGGTTTTTGATCTTGAAGATTTTGTATTCAACCTTCATGGGCACCTCTCAGAAAAACTGAAAAACATTTCGTCTGAACAGGACATCATTGATCAGTTTAACCTTCATTTATACCGGAAGGATGAAATATCCGTCTTCGAAATAGGAAAAGAGAGACAAAATGGCATCATCAGAAATGCTGACGAAAAAGGAGAACTCTGGATAGAACTTGAAAAAGACGGCTTAAAGCCTTTCTATCATAAAGAGATCAAACTTCTTTACTGATTGGCTCTTTTAAGGTAAAGATATAAGGTAAGCGGGAAGAAAACCATATTAGGAAGCCACATGGCTACGGCAGGCGACAAACTTTTGTTCTCAGACACTACTTTCAATGCTTCAAAAGAGAAAACGAAAACAAACGCAAGGGAGATTCCTAAGGCGAGATTGACCCCAAGACCTCCTCTTTTCTTCTGGGAGGCCAGAGAGAGCGCAAGAAACGTCAGAATAATAATAGCAACCGGCATTGAGGTTCTCTGATGAAATTCATTAAGGTAAGAATTCAGGTTGCTGTTTCCTTTTTCTTTTTCTCTGTCGATGAATTTTATAAGTTCCGGAGTGGTTTTATTCTGTCCAAGAAGTTCGTTCGGGAAAAGTTCTTCAGGAGAATGCCCATAGCTTTTCCTCAATTCAATACCATTACCCAGTTTTTCCGTATTATTTTTATTGATGGTCTTCTCAAGATAATTGGTAAGGATAAACTGTTTTTTAGCTTTATCCCAGTATACTTCCGATGCCTTCAGCTCATACGTCATCTTTCTGTCTTTATCAAACTTCTGATAGACAAAACCGGAACCCCTGGTTTCTCTTTTATTCCATGAGTTGACAAAGATGTATTCTGTTTTACTGAACTGGGCAGATGCAGGACCTGTTCCCAGAATTTTTTCCTTGTTGGCAGCATTATACGTATAAGCCTCCAGTTCATTCTTTTTGATATTGGCCCACGGAAGCACCATATGGTTGACAACAAGAGATATCAGTGCAATTAAAATAGAGGTATACAGATAAGGTTTTGCAAATCTGTGAAAACTGGCTCCACTGCTTATTACCGCAACAATTTCAGTATTATTTGCCATCCTGGACGTGAAATAAATCACGGAAATAAATACCAGGATCGCCAGGAATGTCACTACCAGATTAATGATCCAGAACGGATAAAAGTGAATCAGAAAATACGTCAGGTCCAACTTCGGATCGAGTGCTTTAGCATTTTCTATCCTTGGAATTTTCTGTTGTACATCGATCACCAGTACAACTATAGACAGCAATATCAGCATGAAACTGAAGGTTCCAAGATATTTTTTGATGATATACTTGTCTATAATTTTGATCATGATCTTTGTATTTTAAAGTCTCTGTCTAAGAACCGGTACCAAAGATTTTTTCCATTCGTAGAAATCACCTGCCACAATATGTTCTCTGGCCACTTTCACAAGGTCTAAATAAAATGCAAGGTTATGAATCGATGCGATCTGCTTGGCAAGATATTCTTTAGACACAAATAAATGGCGCAGATATGCTTTCGAATATTCTCTGTCTACGAAACTTGTTCCAAATTCATCCAAAGGAGAAAAGTCACTCTTCCATTTTTCATTTTTCATATTCATCACCCCCTGCCATGTGAAAAGCATTGCGTTTCTCGCATTTCTGGTAGGCATTACACAGTCCATCATATCGATACCTAAACCAATAGATTCAAGAATATTCCAGGGAGTTCCTACTCCCATCAGGTATCTTGGTTTGTCTTTTGGAAGAATATCGGTAACCTCGTCGGTAATTCTGTACAGTTCTTCTTCAGGCTCACCAACGGAAAGTCCGCCGATTGCATTTCCTTCAGCACCTGCTTCAGAAATTACTTCCGCTGAAATTTTTCTTAAATCCGAATAGGTAGAACCTTGAACAATGGGGAAAAATCTTTGTTTGTGACCGTATAATTCAGGATTTGCTTCATTCCAATCGATGCATCTTTTTAACCATCGGTGGGTCATTTCCATAGAAGCTTTTACTTCATTGTATCCACTAGGATAAGCAACGCATTCATCAAAAGCCATAAAAATATCCGCGCCGATCTGTCTTTGGATTTCCATAGATTTTTCAGGTGTAAATAGGTGATAGCTTCCGTCGATATGGGACTTGAATTTCACACCTTCTTCAGACATTTTTCTGCTTTTGGAAAGTGAAAACACCTGAAAACCTCCTGAATCGGTAAGAATCGGAAGATCCCAGTTCATAAATTTGTGCAGTCCTCCTGCTTCCTGCATAATGTCCATAGTGGGACGGAGATACAGATGATAGGTATTACCCAGAATAATCTGGGCTTTAATGTCTTCTTTTAATTCTCTCTGGTGAACTGTTTTTACACTTGCTACAGTTCCCACAGGCATAAAGATGGGCGTTTGGACCTTACCGTGATCTGTGGTGATCTCCCCCGCTCTTGCTTTTCCTTCAGAGGTTTTTTCTATATTAAAAAATTTCATTCGTATATTCTTTTAATTCACCGCTATTAACGATTCTGCTTTATCCCAGAATCATTTCTGCTTCATAATTATTTGTCTAAAACGGGTATATTTCCAGCGTTTTTCAACTTGTCCTGGACATATTTCTCAGCTTTCGGGTCTTTTTTTAATACAATTTTCTGCGCATCTTCCGCAATATCTTTCATTTTGTCTTTGATGACATAATATTGAAAGCTGTTTACAAAATCCTCAGATTTAACCTTGTGAGTCTTAAGAACAAATCTTGTTCCCGCTTCTAAGTTTTTGTTCGGATATATAACAACAGCCTGATCCGTAATGGTAAGATCAGCCAGAATCTCAGCCATAGCTTCCGGCTCGATCAAATTTTTGGGTTTGTCGATATAGTCGCCGCATGAGAACATGCCAAGCATAACGAAAATGAAGACCAGCTTTTTCATAATCTGTTGATTATTGATTTCCATTTTAAATTTAAAACTCCAAATACCGCTTCATGAATGATTCCGCCGTTCATTTTGCTTTCTCCTAAAATTCTGTTTGTAAATATAATAGGAACTTCTACAATTTTGAAACCTTTTTTAAAAGCTCTGAACTTCATCTCGATCTGGAAGCCATATCCTTTCAGTTTCACATTATCCAGTCCGATTTCTTCAAGAACTTTCCGTGAAAAACACACGAAACCTGCCGTTGTATCATGAATAGGAAGTCCTAAAATAAATCTTACATACTTAGAAGCAAAGTAAGAAAGTAACACCCTTCCCATAGGCCAGTTCACTACATTTACGCCTTTTGAGTAGCGTGATCCTATGGCCATATCGGCATTCAGACAAGCTTCAAAAAGTTTCGGCAGATCATTCGGATTATGTGAAAAATCGGCATCCATTTCAAAAATGTAGTCATATTGATTTTCAATAGCCCATCTAAATCCATGAATATATGCTTTCCCCAAACCGTCTTTCACATGTCTTACCGACATATGTAAATGATGAGAAAATCTCTTTTGCAGACCCCTAACGATCTCTGCCGTTCCATCCGGAGAGGAGTCATCCACAACCAAAACATGAAAGTCATCTTCCAATGCAAAAACCGCGGAAATAATATTTTCAATATTTTCCTTTTCGTTATAGGTAGGGATGATGACGAGTTTTTTCATTTCAGTTTGCAAAGATAGTTTATTTAACCTTTTTATTTTATACAAAATAATCTATAATTTTGCAAAAAAACATTCCTTTGCCGTTATCACAAAACTTTATCAACAACGTAAGAATACCTGAGAACAATGACTGGGTAATCTTTATCTTAATAGGATGCATATTCCTTTATGTTTTCATGATGAATATCATAGAGAGAGACGCCAGCCTGAAAGACTTCCTGCTTCAGAAATATTTTGACGCGAGCAACAACCTGCCAAGCTGGATCATCACATCATGTGTGACGGCACTCACCTTATCTGTTCTGCTTTCCCAATATATTCCTATTGTTCCTAAATATATTGCCGATCTGCAGCTAATGGGCTATCAGCTTAATAAATTCGGATATACGTTACTGGCGGTCATATTTTTTTATGTATCTAAATCTGCGTTGGGATTTTTATTCTACCAAAGCATAGGTGATGGCAAAAAATGGTCAATTTTTTACTTTACCTCCACAAAATTTTACTTCATCCTTTCATTTTTATTAATAATTTTGTGTGTAACCCACTATTATTTCCCCGTCGACAGAAATAAAATATTTTTATACTATTTCTCTTTCTTTGCATTTGTCGCGGTTTTCAAGATTTTCTTCTATTTGTTTCACAAAAACAACATACTTCCCGAAAAATGGTATTATAAATTTTTGTATATTTGCACCCTCCAAATCGCACCTTTATTGTTGCTTTGGAAGTTGTTATTTTTTTAATAAAAGTCAATGATGAGAATAAAGTCTATATTGGTTTCTCAACCAGCGCCTAGTGAGTCTTCTCCATATCTGGATATAGCAAAGAAGGAAAAAATAAAGATTGATTTCCGTCCTTTCATCCACGTCGAAGGAGCTGACAACAAAGAACTCAGAACTCAGAAGATAGATCTGACGCAGTTTACTGGGATTATTTTTACCAGCAAAAATGCGATAGACCATTACTTCAGACTTGCCGAAGAACTGCGTTTTGCCGTTCCGGATACGATGAGATACATCTGCCAGTCAGAGGCGATTGCCAACTATCTTCAGAAACATATCGTTTATAGAAAAAGAAAGATCAGTTTTGGGGAGAAAAACTTCTCAGATCTTCTGCCTCTGTTCAAAAAATTCCCTACCGAAAAGTATCTTTTGCCATCTTCAGACGGCTTGAGTCCGGATATCGTAAAAACGATGGAGGCATCAAATGTTGACTGGACAAGAGCGATCATGTACAGAACGGTATGCAGTGATCTGACAGACATCAATGCTAAGGATTATGACATGCTGATCTTTTTCAGCCCGCAAGGAATCAAATCTTTGCAGCAGAATTTCCCGGACTTCAAACAGGAGGAAACCAAGATCGGTGTTTTCGGAAACACCACTTTAGCAGCAGCAGAAGAAGCAGGCTTAAGAGTAGATCTAATGGCTCCTACAAAGGAAACTCCATCTATGACAATGGCACTTGAAAAATATATTAAATCGCTTCACAAATAGCCTTTAATACTTAAGATAAAAACAGCCGTCTTTTCAATCAGGAAAGATGGCTTTTTTTTAACTAAATTTGAACAAGAATTAATATTGAATGAAACGCGCTTATAAAAACGACTCCAAAAAAGAGAAAATGTATAAGTACGTTCCATCCGGCCCAATAAAAAATTAAAATATTCGGATGAAAGCTCCACAGGCAAAAAAAATAGAAAAAATACTAGAAATACACGGCGACAGAAGAACAGATAACTACTTCTGGCTTAACGAAAGGGAAAACCCTGAAGTCATTAAATACCTTGAAGAGGAAAACGCATACGAAGAGCTGATGATGAAAGACACAGAAGCTTTTCAGGAGGAACTTTTCGAAGAAATGAAAGCCCGCTACAAAAAAGACGATGAGTCTCTCCCCTATTTCTTTAACGGATACTGGTATATTGTACGCTACGAAGAAGGAAAAGAATATCCTATCTTCTGCAGAAAACACAAAAGCCTGGACAATGAGGAAGAAATCATTGTAGATGTTAATATATTAGCAGAAGGCGAAACTTATTTTGAGGTAGGAAGCGTTGCCGTTTCTCCCAATAATGAGCTGGTTTCTTTTTCATCAGACAATGTAAGCCGCAGAATCTACACCATCAATTTCAAAAACCTGATAACAGGAGAAATTTACTCAGATCAAATCCTTAATACTACAGGAAAAGCGGTATGGGCGAATGACAATGAACATGTTTTCTACATCAGAAAGGATGAAAGTTTACGTGCTTTCCAGGTGTACAGACATAAACTGGGTACAGATTCTTCGGAGGATATTTTGATCTTCCATGAAGATGATGATACTTTTGACGTGAATGTTTTCAAGACAAAATCAATGGAATATATTTTCATTGCGAGCTCAAGCACGATTTCTGATGAACACAGATTCATTCCTTCTGACAATGTTTTTGCAGAATGGAAGATTATCCAGCCCAGAATAGATGATCTTGAATATTCGGTAGAGCATTTTGAAGATGAATTTTACATCATCACGAATGCAGATGATGCGATCAATTTCAAGATTGTAAAAACCAAAATCAACAACTGCGGGATGGAGAACTGGGTAGATGTTATTCCACACCGTGCTGAAGTTCTTTTGGAAGGTTTTGAGATTTTCAGAGATTATCTGGTTCTTGAAGAGAGAGAAGAAGGATTACTACAGATCAAGATTATTGATGAGAAAACTAAAGAATCTTATTATCTTCCTTTTTCTGATCCAACGTACACGGCTTACATCGGAATCAATATGGAATTTGACACCGAAGTTCTCCGTTATGGCTATACTTCACTGACGCAGCCAAGTTCCACATACGAATACAATCTGAAGGAAAAAACCACTCAACTTCTGAAACAACAGGAAGTTCTTGGTGGAAAATTCGTCCCTGAAAACTATATTTCAGAAAGAATATGGGCAGAATCCAGAGATGGAGAAACAAGAATCCCGATCTCTCTTGTTTATCACAAAAACACGCAAAAGTCTGCAGATACTCCATTACTTTTATATGGTTATGGAAGCTATGGACATACAGTAGACGCGAGTTTTTCCAATGTAAGACTTTCTATTTTAGACAGAGGATTTATTTACGCTATCGCTCATATCCGTGGTGGAGAATACCTGGGAAGAGAATGGTATGAAGACGGAAAAATGCTCTTTAAGAAAAATACGTTCTTTGATTTCATCGATGCAGGAAAGCATTTGATTCAGGAAAACTATACTTCATCCAATCATATGTACGCGATGGGTGGAAGCGCAGGCGGACTTCTCGTAGGAGCTGTTGTTAATTATGAACCTAAACTTTTTCACGGAATTGTAGCACAGGTTCCATTTGTAGATGTAGTTACTACGATGCTTGATGAAACTATTCCATTGACAACCGGAGAATATGATGAATGGGGAAATCCAAATGACAAAGAATATTATCAGTACATGAAGGAATATTCGCCTTACGATAATATTGAGGCGAAAGAATATCCACACATGCTGATCACAACAGGACTTCACGATTCACAAGTACAGTATTGGGAACCGGCAAAATGGACGGCAAAATTGAGAGAACTTAAAACAGGCGATAATCTCCTATTGTTCAAAACCGACATGAGCTCAGGACACGGCGGAGCGAGCGGAAGATTTGAATCATTGAAGGAAGACGCACTGGAATATGCGTTTCTTTTGAAAATAGAAAATATAAAAAAATGATCAACGAAGGAGAATACTGGAAAAAGATAGAACAGTTTTTTGAAGACAATTTCGAAACTGAAAAAAATCCTCCGATTGAAACAGTTTTGTTTCTGATAGGACTACAGGAGCTTGGAAGCGGCCAACAGAAATACACAAAAGAAGATAAGGTAAATCTAATCCACATTGCAGTATGCAGACTATTGGAACCATTTGGATATTATAAGTTTACCCATTATGAAGACGGATGGCCACAATATGATAAACTGGAAACTCTTCCGGAATTAAGACCCAATGAACAATCTCTTCTGATGAAAAAAGCAATTATACAGTATTTTCAGGAAGAAGAACTGATTTAAAAATGCATACGCACATATAAAATTCAATAGAAGACGGGCTAAAGCCCGTCTTTTCTTTTACAATGCACTAAAGGCTTTAGCCAAAACATAAAAAACACCAATGACGGTCTTTCTCAGATCTTCACCTTATTTGAGTATTTCCTCAAGCTGTGTCAGTCCCATCTTAAATCCCTCTTCAAAGCCCATTTCCAACAATTGTTTCATCGTTTCCGGAGAAGGAAAATGAATATTGATGGTCACTTTAGTTCCTTCTTCTACTCCGGTAAAACCGAACAGCCATTTCGACGGTGCAAAGTTTTCATTAATGTTTCCTTTTTCATCACAGAAAGCATCCGTTCCGTCAAAGCTTCTATGTTCGGTAATCTCACCATATTTCACCTGGGCGTACATCTTTTCACCATCAGGTCCTACCATCGCGTAATGCCAGACTCCATCCTCTTTAAAATCCTGTTTTACGGTTTCGCATTTCCAGGGTTTTGGAGCCCACCATTGATCCAATAATTCGGATTGGGTAAAATAGCCCCACACTTTTGAAACATCCGCATCATAAATTTTCATGACATAGACAGTGTTCAAATCAAAATCTTTGTTAAAAATGATAGTAGATTCCATAAGTAGTTATTTTTAACAAAGCTAGCTATTTTATCTCTGTACAGGACTTTCCATAGGACAAGTAATTTATAATTCATAAATAATTGTTAAAAAACTCCCTTTTAAGAGAAATTAAACAATTTTTTGGCTCGTTTTTTGTTTATCAAGTCTTAAAATAATTAATTTTAACATTCATCTTTTTCAAACATATAAAATCAAGTAATGAATAACAAATTCATCCCAATAATTTCAGTGTTTATGACGATCTCACTGATTGTCTTTGTTACGCTCCAATTTTATTGGCTGAAAGGTTATTATGGTGCTCTGGAACAGGAATTTTCGAATAAAGTATATTCCGCTTTAGAAAATACGGCTAAAAATATTGAAGAAATTGAAGCAGATAAATATCTGAATCAGGATTATAAAAATCTAAGAAACAATATTCTTGCCAATAAAGACCAACCTTCTTTAACCACGATCCAACAGGTAGAAGATTCCGGTACACAACGCCAGATCATCTATTCCAAAAATATTATATCAAAAACTCAGCTTCCGATATCTCCAAAAGGTGATTCGGTAAAGCTGACGACTTTGTATACTGACAATGCAACCTACAAGATAAAAAAGGACACAACCAACCGAGAGCTTCTCACCTCAGAGCTTAACAACGATATTGAAAACGGAGATTACGCCGTAAAGGAATTTGTAAAAGTACTGGGCACCAATCTTCCAATTGCTAAAAGAGTAGACGCCAATATTCTTGATTCTGTGATCGCAAAAGAGTTGAAAATAAAAGGAATTACAGCAAAATTCGGGTATGGAGTCATCGACAAAAACAACAATCTCACCAGTGTTGTCAATAAATCATACAAAGAGAAAAAAGATAACAATACCTACAGCTACCCTCTTTTTACGGATGTTAAAAACCGGACTTTATACAGTCTGGCTTTAGTTTTTCCTAAAAAAGAATACTCACTGGCCATGAACAACTGGCCGATGCTTCTCGGAACTTTCCTCTCTCTACTGACCATTCTGGGAATTTATATTATTTCCATTAATTATATGATGAGACAGAAAAAACTGGCAGAAGTAAAGACAGATTTCATCAACAATATGTCTCATGAGTTTAAAACGCCGCTGGCAACCATTTCTGTTGCAACAGATTCTTTAGCCAACGACAAGATCGCAACCAACCCCGAGAAGGTAAAATACTATTCGGAACTGATCAAGCAGGAAAATTTAAGGATGAAAAAGCAGGTGGAAAACGTGTTGAACATGTCTAAGCTTGAAAGAAATGAAGTAGAACTCTTCTTAAGGGAAACCAACGTACGTGAGCTCATTAAGAGAACAACAGAATCTTTTAATCTTATTGTAAAACAAAGAAACGGCTCGCTGACACAGGAATTCAATGCAACGAATTATACATTCAAAATAGATGAGTTCCATATTTCAAATATGCTGGTGAATTTACTGGACAATGCCAACAAATATTCACCGGATGCACCCGAGATTCATGTGAAGACAAGAAACGAAGGAAACTGGTACGTCATAGAAATTTCCGATAAGGGAATGGGAATGGAAACAGAAAACAAGACCAAAATATTTGAAAAATTCTTTAGGGAAGAAACCGGAAACATTCACAATGTAAAAGGACAGGGACTGGGACTTTCTTACGTAAAGAAAATTGCAGAACTGCACAAAGGACAGATCATCGTAGATTCCCACAAAGACAAAGGGAGTACGTTTACGATCAAGCTGCCGATGAGCTAAATCATAAGTGATGAGAAGTCAATGATAAATGATCAGATTACAGCAAAGAATCATTGATCAATTATCATTAAAATATAGAACCAAATAACAAAATATAGAAGATAGAGTGAGAACGTTCATTCTTAATTTTTAATCATTAATTTTAATTATTAAAATCATGAGCAACAGAATATTATTAGTAGAAGACGATCAGAGTTTCGGGGCAGTACTGAAGGATTATTTGACGATCAATAATTTTGAGGTAAACCTTGCTACAGATGGAGAACAGGGTTTGAAAGAATTTACAGAAAATGAATTTGACATCTGTATTTTTGATGTGATGATGCCTAAAAAAGATGGGTTTTCATTAGCTGAAGACGTAAAAAAAATCGATAAAAATACGCCTATCATATTCCTTACGGCAAGAAATATGAGAGAAGATATCCTTAAGGGATACCAACTGGGTGCAGATGACTATATTACAAAGCCGTTTGATACGGAACTTCTTTTATACAAGATCAAAGCGATCCTGCAGAGAAGCTCTACTTTAGAAAATGAAGAACAGGAGCAATTTAAGATCAGTAATATTTTCTTTGACTCTATGCTGAGACAGCTGAAAGTAGGTGATAAAGAATACAAACTTTCTCCAAAAGAAAATGAACTGTTAAAACTTCTTTGTATCCACAGAAACGATTTCATGCCGAGAGATCTGGCTTTGAGAAAAATCTGGAAAAAAGAAAATTACTTTACGGCAAGAAGTATGGACGTATATATCGCCAAGCTTCGTAAGCTGTTAAAAGACGATGAAGGGTTGGAAATTATCAACGTTCACGGAGAAGGATTTAGACTTTTAGTTAAAAATTAGTTCTAAAACCATATTATAAATATAAAATTAGCAAAACAATTAAAAATGTTTTGCTAATTTTGTTTCATACCGATTGGATATGAAAAATACATTCTTAGGCGTTATCGCCATTTCAGTGTTAGCTGTTTCATGTAACAAAGATGAAAAAGCTACTTATTTAAAAGAAGAGGCAGGTGCTCAGCAGCCCAGTGTGGCTGTGAATTCAGCGCCCAAAGCTTCTCTAATGGAGCAGGCAGGCATCCAATCTAATAAACCCAACCTTACCGCTGTAGCTGCACCAGCCGGAGCCATGAATCCTCCACACGGGCAGCCAGGCCACAGATGTGATATCCCGGTAGGACAGCCTTTGAATGGAAGTCCGGCACCAGGACAGGCAGCACCACAAAACGTGGCAACAACTCCCAACAATGCCATTAAAATAGATCCTAATTCCATGTCACCGGGAAAAGTAGTGATCGACAACAATGGAAAGCAGGTGAAAACAGCTCCCGGTATGAATCCTCCACACGGACAGCCAGGTCACAGATGTGATATTCCAGTAGGTCAGCCTTTAAACAGTAAACCAACGCCAGCACCGACGCCTACACCACAACCCGTTCAAAGTGCACAAAACGTTCCCGGTCCGGTAACAGCACCAGCTCCAACAGGCCCAAAACCCAAACTGAACCCGGCACACGGAGAACCTTGGCACAACTGTGCACTAAAAGTTGGTGATCCTTTGTCATAATTTTTGTATTTTTGCAGAGATGAAGCTGTTTCACATTCTTGCAGTTATTTTTTGTCTAGGAATTTTTTTAGTTCCTAAAGACAGCTTCTACTCTCAATCTATGCAGGATACATGCTGTAAAGCCAAGGCTGAAAAGAGCGACTGCTGCAAAAACCACACTTCAAAAAACAGTAACGACCACGATACAAAGTCTTCATGTAATGATGACTGCTGTTCAACGTGCGTTGCATGCTACACGTATATAGAAACACCGTTTTCTAAAGGCTTACATTTCGAACTGTCTTATTACAAAGCCAATAAGAATCCTCAGTTCCAATATTCACCGCCTCATTTATCAGACCGTTTAAAAGAGATCTGGCAACCACCTAAGATAGGTTAATTATCAAACAGTGAGTCCGTTAAACATTTTAATGGACCGTTTATAATTAATCTAAACTTTTAAACAAATGAAATTATATATTTCCAAGTTCATTCTTGGTCTAATGGTCCTGTCTGTACACTTTATATCAGCACAAAACCTATCAAAAAGTAAGTTCAAAGTTAAAGGAAACTGCGAAATGTGCCAGACCAGAATAGAAACTGCGGCCAAAAAAGCGGGTGCTAAAACTGCAGTTTATTCTATCGATCTGCAAACTTTAACCCTTGAAACCGACGGTAACGTTTCTACAGATGAAATCCTCAAGAAAGTAGCCGATGCCGGCCACGACAATGAAAAATTCAAGTCTTCTGACGCTACTTATAAAGATCTTCCGGGATGTTGTCATTATGAAAGAGACTCTCAGTCTCCCCCTGCGGAAGCTCATCGGCATCATGCTAAAAAAGACAATGAGTTTTATGTAAAAGGAAACTGTGCTTCGTGCAAAGCCAGAATTGAAAAAACAGCAAAAACAGCTGGTGCAGATTCAGCAGAATGGAGCGCAGAAAAGCAAACAGTAACTTTAATTTTTGATCCTTCAAAAACCTCATCAGACAAGGTTTTGAAAGCTATTGCCGATGCCGGTCATGACAACGAAAAATACAAAACGTCTGATGCAGTTTATAAAAACCTTCCGGGATGCTGTCTGTACGACAGGGATATTCCTTTCGGAGAAGCTAATCCGGATGTCCATTTCGAAGAGGAAGCAAAACATGATGACCATAAAGAACATCAGCCAGCTACCCTTACTGAAGACCATAAACCCTCCGAAAAAAGCATTGAAGGAGTAACAATTACCGGTTCAAAAGCAGCCACTGCATTAAGCAAAAAGGAAGCAGGTCTTGTTTTTAATATCGATAAAAAGGAATTACTGAAAGCGGCTTGCTGTAACCTCTCGGAAAGCTTTGAAACGAATGCTACTGTAGATGTTTCCTTCAGCAATGCCGTTACGGGAACCAAACAATTAAAAATGCTTGGACTGGATCAAAAATACACGAGCTTAACAAAGGAGCTTCTTCCTGAAATCAGAGGTCTTGCTTCGGCTTATGGATTAAATTTCATTCCCGGAAGATGGATTGAAAGCATTCAGCTGACAAAAGGGGGAAGTACGGTTACAAATGGCTACGAAAGTATCACAGGACAGATCAACACCGAGCTTTTGAAAAATGCCAAAGAACCTGAAACGTCACTAAATATTTTTGCTGATTTCAATGGAAGAGCGGAAGCCAATATCACCAGCGTCTCTCCTATCAATGAGAAATGGTCACAGACCTTTTTATTACACGGAAACGGAACTTTCGGAGATACGGATATGAATCACGATACTTTCCTGGACAGACCGAAAGGAACGCAAATCAACGCAGCTTATCTCCTTAATTATAATGACCTTGAAAAATCCGGATTCGGATCTCATTTCGGGATTAATTTCATCAAGGATGAGAGAACAGCCGGACAGATTGGTTTTGATAAAACACTGGGTCAGGACAAACAGGGTGCTTATGGTGTAGGTATTGATATTTCAAGATTCCAGGTCTGGAATAAAACAGGATATGTATTTAAAGGAAAACCTTACCAGAGCTTAGGCTGGATGAACCAGTATGTGTATCATCAGCAGGATAGCTTTTTCGGACTGAGAAATTATGCAGGGAAACAACACACCTATTACTCAAATTTAATCTTTGAAAGCATCATCGGAAATACAAACCATAAGTATAAGGCCGGAGCCAGCTTTTTATATGACGGCTACGAGGAAACGTACCTAATGGATGATATGAAGAGAAATGAAATCGTTCCGGGAATTTTCGCTGAATATACATTGACCGGATTAAAATATACTTTAGTAGCAGGAGCCAGAGCAGATTTTCATAATCTTGCGGGAACTCAGTTTACCCCACGAGTTAATTTTAAGTATGATTTCACTCCTCAGACGATCTTAAGACTTTCTGCGGGCAGAGGATTCAGAACGGCTAATGTTTTTGCAGAAAACCAACAGTATTTTGCATCAAACAGAAGTATTCAGATCCTGCAAAACGGTGGAAATATTTATGGATTAAGACCTGAAATCGCGTGGAACTATGGAGCCAGCTTACAGCAGGAATTCAAACTTTTCGGTAGAAAATCTTCAATTGTCGCTGATTTTTTCAGAACAGATTTTCAGGATCAGGTGCTTGTTGATCTTGACCGTTCTCCACAGCAGCTTACCTTCTATAATTTAGAAGGGAAATCGTTTGCGAACTCTTTCCAGACGCAATGGGATTTTACGCCTTTCAAGAATTTTGATGTAAGACTGGCTTATAAATATTATGATGTTCAGGCAGATTATATCGATGGCAGAAGAGAGGTTCCTTTCATGGCCAAGCACAGAGGTTTTGTGAATCTTGCCTATGCAACGAATAAAAATGATAAAGGTGGATTCTGGAGTTTTGATACGACCCTGAACTGGGTAGGAAAGCAGAGACTTCCGGAGACATCGAGTAATCCTGCTGAATTCCAGCTACCAGTATATTCTGATTCTTATGCCGTATTGAATGCACAGATCTCAAGGAACTTTAATAAAAAGATCAGAGCTTATTTAGGAGGTGAAAACCTTACGTCTTACTATCAGAAAAATGCCATTGTTGATTTCAGAAATCCTTTTGGAAATTATTTTGATGGCGGGATGGTGTATGCCCCAATTATGAAGGCTAATTTTTATGTGGGGCTGGACGTGACTTTCTAATCATTAAGCTTTTTTAAACGTAAAATTGATTTTTTGTAGTGTAGATTTTAGGGAGGAAAGAGCAATCAACAAGTTGATTTGATGAAGGAGATGATATAGAATACAAACAAACCTTATAGGTTTATATTTACCTACAACATAAAAACAAAAACAGCATCGAATCGATGCTGTTTTTATAGATAAACATCTATGATTCACAGATATACATCGATACTGTTTATAGGGAATTTTATTTTATAAAGCTGTTACTTTGTACCAGTAAAATTAACCCAATAAGAATTTATTCCAAACGGGAAATTTTACTGGAAACAAAAATGATGAAAAAAATTATTGATGTACAGATAACCTCGAGAACTTTTTGAAAACTTAAAAACACAAATAAGAAAGAAATTAACTTGGTTTATAGGTTATTTGATACAAAAAAAAGACTGTCTCAAAAACAGTCTTTTTTTGTTTTGCGGATATTATCTTCCGAAATCGTCCTGTACTCTTACGATATCATCTTCGTCCGAAGGGTTGGAAGCATCGGTGTGTTGCCAGATTTCCGCTACTACACCCCAACCGTCAAGTCCAATCAGTCTGTGTCTTTCACCCTGCTGAAGTTTGATCTGATCTTTTGGATGGTATTCTTTCAGTTCTCCTTCTTCATCCGTATTGCTTGTTTTGATCCCAACGGTTCCTTCCACTACCTGCCAGATTTCTGCTCTGCGGTGATGGTACTGCCAGCTTAAACGGGCATCCGGGGCAACCAAAAGGATCTTAGGGCTCAGTTTTCCTCCTATTTTCAGGCTTTCTACATTAATTCCGTCAAAATACTGATTGGCAAAATCCTGAGCCTGATTTTCGTCGATCACGAAAAAACCACCCCAGGGTCTTGTATTATCTTTTGCAGCAATAGTAAAACCCTGGTTCTCCAGCATTTTCTCTACCTTATCGAATATTTCTGTTTTCTCTGCACTCATAATTTATTCCTGTTCTAAAATTATTTTTCAAATATAAAGTTTGTTGATCATTATTCCTTCGACATTGAATAAGGAAAGTCTTTTTCCTCAGAGCCTCTTTCTTTATTGGGCTTGCTGTCCATCTGAAATTCCAGCACCGCTCCGTTCATTAATTCCTTATGGCTGAGCCAGTTTTTCGAATAAGACCGAAGGTTTACGTTTAATGATTTAACGTATAGATTTTCTGCACTGTTTGCCGGTGCTTTTATTTCAATTGTCTTACCATTTTCCAGGTGAATCACTGCTTCCTTGAAGAGCGGCGCTCCCAAAACATACTGATCTGTGGCTGGTGTTACCGGATAAAATCCTAAGGCTGAAAATACGTACCATGCGGAAGTTTGTCCGTTGTCTTCATCCCCACAATAGCCGTCCGGTGTTGCATAATACAGCTTATCCATTACCTGCCTTGTCCAATATTGCGTTTTGTATGGTGCTCCTGCATAGTTATACAAATAAATCATATGCTGGATCGGCTGGTTTCCGTGGGCATACTGTCCCATATTCATGATCTGCATTTCACGGATTTCGTGAATGACACTTCCATAATAGCTATCATCAAAGACCGGCGGAAGGGAGAAAACCTCATCCAGTTTGGCCTCAAATTTCTTTTTACCCCCCATTAATTTAGACAAGCCATCGATATCCTGGAAAACTGACCAGGTATAATGCCAGCTGTTCCCTTCAGTAAATGCATCACCCCATTTGAACGGGTTGAATGGCGACTGGAATTTTCCGTCTTTGTTTTTACCACGCATCAGACCTGTTTCCGGGTCAAATACATTTTTATAGTTATCTGCTCTTTTTTTATAAATATCAATTTCTGAAGCAGGTTTTCCCAGTGCTTTTCCTAGCTGATAAATCGCAAAATCGTCGTACGCATACTCAAGCGTTCTAGCTGCATTTTCATTGATTTTGACATCGTAAGGAACGTAGCCCAAAGTATTGTAATAGTCTACTCCTCTACGTCCAACCGCATCAATCGGGCCTTCGTTATTGGCTCCATGTTTCACCGCTTGCCAGAGCGTTTCCACATCATATCCGCGGAGCCCTTTGACATAAGCATCTGCCACCACCGAAGCTGAATTGTTTCCGATCATAATATCAGAATATCCGGGACTGCTCCACTCCGGAAGAAATCCTCCTTCTTTGAATGTATTGGCCAAACCTTCCTGCATTTCAACATTCATGCTTGGATAGACCAGATTCAGAAAAGGATACAAAGCACGGAACGTATCCCAAAAGCCTGTTCCTGCGAACATTTTTCCGTCCAGGATTTTTCCGTTATAAGGACTCCAGTGCTTTACTTTGTTCTGGGCATCGATCTCGTATAGCTTCTGAGGGAAAAATAATGTTCTGTAAAGCGAGGAATAAAAGGTTCTCATCTGCTGATCTGTTCCGCCTTTTACTTCAATTCTGCCCAGGGTTTTATTCCAGATATTTTTAGCATCCGTTTTTACCTGTTCAAAATTTCTGTTTCCTATTTCTCTCTTCAGGTTCAGTTCTGCTTGTTCGAAACTGATGAATGAGGAAGCTGTTCTCGCATAAACACTTTCTTTATTTTTTAATTTAAACCCAACGATTGCCCCGGCGTGATCGCTGGTCATTTCCAACTGACTCTTTACAAAAACGCTGTCCTTCCAAGTCGTCGTTAAGTCAAAATCTTTATCAAACTGAATGACAAAGTAGTTTTTAAAATTGTCATATTTCCCTCTGGAATACTTCGTGGTGTACCCCAGAATTTTTCTTTCTTTGGGAAGAATTTTAATGTAAGAACCTTTGTTTAAAGCATCAATCACGACATATGCGCTGTCTGTTTTCGGGAAATCAAATTTGAAAAAGGCGGCTCTTTCCGTTGGAGTAAGCTCCGTCGTCACATTGATATCCGCCAGATAAACGCTGTAGCTGTAGGGTTTTGCATTTTCTGCTTTATGGCTGAACCAGCTTGCCCGTTCTTCCTCCTTAAATTTTAGTTTACCGACTCCCGGCATGATGGCGAAAGCACCGTAATCATTCATCCAGGGAGATGGCTGGTGCGTTTGTTTAAAGCCTTTTATTTTGTCCGCATCGTAAGAGTAAGCCCATCCATCACCCATTTTTCCGGTTTGTGGCGTCCAGAGGTTCATTCCCCATGGAAGTCCGATGGCGGGATACGTATTCCCGTTGGATAAAGATGGTTTGGACTGGGTTCCCATTAAAGGATTCACATAGTCCGCAGGAGATATTCCCTGCCCCAATGCAAAGATATTAAGTACAATAAAAAAAGTTGAAAATAAAAACTTCATGGTATCATTTTGTTAAATTGATTCGGGCTTTCTTTAAGGCATAGCCCGCAGCACCGAGAATAGCAGCATCTTCAAAAATAGCGGAAATTTTAATAGGAAGATTGATTTTATGCTCCTCCAGGTGCTGATTTAACCTCTTTTTAAAGTAAGGATAAACTTTTGCAATATTTCCACCTATAACCAAAACTTCAGGGTCATAATTTTTTACATATTTTACAATGAATTCCGCGAAAGAATCTGCATAATCGTCAAACATTTTGTTCTGTATTTCTTCCGGCTTATCCAGCAGGTCTTTCGTTCCTGATATTTTTTCACCGGTTAAAGCATAATAATGATTCACGAACCATCTTGTCGCCAGATAGTCTTCACAGATTGAATCTTTGAAAGGTGAATCCCAAAGGTCTTCATCTGACGCTACTTCTCCATCATAAAAAGCAGTTCCCAATCCTGTTCCCAAAGTGACTCCAAAAATTCTGCTGTAATCCTGTACGCAACCTCCAAAAACTTCTCCTTCCAGAAAAGCTCCTGCATCATTCAAGAAATGAATCTGATCAGGGGAAATCAAGAGTCTTTCAGCCAATTCTTTTTTTATATTGACCTGATAGATATCGATAAATTTTCCCTGCTGCATGAGTGAGATTCCGTTTTCATAATCAAAAGGACCGGGCATTGCTATCCCAATCAGAAGATCCTTTTTAGCCAAATCAACAGCCACTTTTTCAATGGCAGAGATCCAGGCAGAAAAAATCATTTCCCGTAGTCCAAAAGAGTCTACATGTTCTCTTACATATGTAGAACTGATGATTTCACGTTTCTCCGGATCAACCTGAGCCATGGTAATATGTGAACCACCAATGTCTATTCCTACTATATTTTGCATTATATTTTTTTTGTTAGATAATAGATTTCAGACATCAGATATTAGACGTCAAAAATATCAATATACTCTATCTAAAATTATACTTTTTTACTATTAAAACAGACAGACCGGGAAGCTATTCACTTCCCGACTGTCCATACTAAAATCCCCTAATTTATTTCTACTTTTTATATGCCTAACGAGGATTAAACTTTTATTGTACAATCACTTTTCCAGAAGATTGTATCGTGTTGTCTTTTGAATGTATTTTATAGATATAGGTCCCCGCAGATAAATTCTGAGTGCTGATTGCCATATCTTTTTTATCAATTTTTTGACTTATCATTAATTTTCCAGTCATATCATATACTGTTATTTCAGTAGCAGAATTTTCTTTAATGGCAAAATGAATATCATTTCCTTTTTTAACCGGATTTGGATATGCGTAGTTCACCTGATTTTTTTCGGAAGAAATATCTTTTGTTGATAGTGTCGTGCAGGCTACGTCTGTTCTCCAGTTGGTATTGGACATTCCGATCAAGGTAGCAAAATGCGTATTGGCTGTAGCATCCAAAGCTCCGTTTCCGTTGCCTTCATTCATTTTCCAGTTAGCTTCAAGGTTGGGAGAGTTGGCTGGAACATTACAGTTGTTGGCAAGAATTTCCGCGGGTGTCAATGCTCTTTTCCATACTCTGAATTCATCTAAGAATCCGTTAAGGGTACGGGCATTCTCATAATTTCTACCCAGATAAAGAATACCGTTTGCAGTGAAATTACCTGACGCGGGAGCACTTGCATCCAGAACACCATTCACATAGATCTTCATGGCCGCACCGTCATAAGTAGCTGCTATGTGATACCATGTATTGGTACTGAATGTGGTCGCAGTATTCACTTTTACCTGAGCAGTTCCAAAGCTTAATATGAACTGTAGCTTATTATTCGCCAGGTTTCCGTCCCCGAATCTCAGCATTGCAGAATTACTGTCGCCTACTTCAATACCCATTACGGATGAGATGTAAGGAAAGCTTGGTTTGAATGCATTTACTTTTACCCATCCTTCGAAGGTCACAGCATTTCCGTTAAGGTTAAACTGTCCTGCATTCAGATAATGGGTACTTCCGTTGAACGAAAGCGATCTTGCTCCAGGGCTTTGTACAGGAGCAAATCCACTGTTGAATGCTGATTCTCCTGAATATACACTGGTGTTTGTTCCCCCGCATACTGCCTGTACTTTCCAGACATAATTTGTATTTTCCGTTAAAGCCGGAAGGGTATAAGAGTTTGTCGCAATATTCTGAACATCCGTCCAGGTTGTAGCGGCAGCAGTTTTATACTGTAGATTATAAGAAGATGCGCCTCCTACTGCATCCCACGATAATTTGGTTGTAGTTCCCAGATAGCTTTCGGATTTCATGCCCGATGGCGTTCCGCATGCACTTCCGGAATTAAAACGGGGAGCAAACAGGTAGGTGCTTTTTATGGTTGCTGAACAATTCGACTGTATTCTCCAGTCATATTCTGTGTTCAGAGTAAGCCCGCTGATGATGGTATTATTTCCGGATAAATTGGTCGCTGCATTCACCCAGGTAGTTGAATTGGCTGGTTTGTAATCAATATTGTAGGTCTGAGAAGCATTCCCTGTCCAGTTTAATTTCGCTGAAGTTCCTGTGGTATTCGTCACTTCAAGCCCTAAGGGCGGATCGCAGGCATCTCCCTGAGTCCATGAGTAAAGCTGTCCGCTAAGCAATGTATTTTCGTTATAAAGAATATTGGATCCGGTACTCAGGTAGCTGGCATTGTTGGCTGCATTAAGATCGTACCACATAAACACTCCATAGTTATCATTCATTGTATTGGTGGCAAGCGTCGTAAGTGTAGCTGGAGAAGTTGATTGCGGATTACTGTTCTGAATCCAGGTAGCCGCAGCTGAAAGCTTAGTATTATTAAGTGGTGGTACTGAAGGAGCGCTATACGTCCCGTAATACGGGTTCCAGGCATAATTGATATAATTTCCGGCTGCATCACCATTGTAACTTTGTCTTGATATCGCTGGGCCAATGTAATAAAAAGTGATCAGCTTATCCGGCATAGCTAATTTGAGTTCCTGCAAGAGCATGACAAATGAACTGTTGTTCGGCTGCCCTGTTCCGTTATTTCCATAGCCTGCATATTCGTCATCCAGATCAACACCATCAAGACCATAGGTGTAAACAGTATGGGCTACCTGTAGAGCAAAGTCGCGAGCTGCTTCACGGTTCGGGAAATTAGAAATTCCTGCTCCCTGATGGTTTCCTAAGATATCCAGCAACACCTTAATGCCTTTTTGCTGCAAAGGTCTTACATAAGTGGTAACATCGTTCAATACTTTGGTTACGTTGTTATTGTTGGAAATGTAAGCTCTGCTTTTAGAAACATCATAATTAATATTGGCTGCAAAAATAATAGCGACATCGAAAAGTTGTCTGTTGGTATTCTGCAAAGTATAAGATCCTGCATTCAGCATATTGCTGTTATTCACCTCTACATAACACACCCCCAAAGGATTAAGCTGCTGTGCCTGAAGTCCGGATGCCGCTTGAATGACCAATGCGATCAGGGCAGTAAAAATAGATTTTTTTCTCATGTAATTTTATTTTAATGGTCGGTAAAATCATTGGGACGAAGCCCAATGACTGCTTTTTTATTTTACAATTAGTTTTTCTGTCTGCTTTAAACCCCCGTCCGGAGATTCAAACTGAATAATATAATTCCCCATCGAAAGCTTCGACATATTGTACGGGTGATCTCCGGACTGTAAAGTCTGGGTTTCTACAACACCTCCATTAAAATTATAAACCGATAATTTTCCTCTATTATATTCTTCCGGAACAGACACCGTAAGTGGTGACGAGCTACTTACAGGATTTGGGTATAATCTGATTTTCTTTTTAACTGCCCCTTGCTCCAGGTCTGTTGCTTTTTTGTTCTTTGTATTCGACGAAACTTTTTGAGTCGCTGTTGCACATGGAACATCTGTTCCCCAATTGGAAGTATCCACTCCTGTCAATGTTAAGGTAACTCCGTTTCCTGAACTGTCCTGAACTGATGAACCGCTCCCTTCATTAAATTTCCAGTATGCAGCAAGAGAAGTCGCCGGAAGCGTTACATTACACATCTTCTGGCTGATTTCTGTCTGACTTAATGCTCTTTTCCAAACTCTGACCTCATCTACTTTACCATTGAAATTTCTGGAGGTATTGTATAAATAACCCACGTTGAATGCCCCGCTGGAGGCAACGTTTCCGGTTTGGGCTCTGCTGGCATCTAGCACGCCATTGATATAAAGTTTCATATTAGCACCATCATAGGTTGCGGCAACGTGATACCAGGTATTTGTATTTAAGGCAGTGACTGACGCCAGCTTTTGCTGAACATTATTGATACTTATCACAAACTGGAGTTTGTTATTGGCAAGATTGGCATCTCCTAAACGCAAGAAAGCTGAATTACTGTCGCTTACTTCCGTACCCATAACCGAGGAAATATAAGGTGATGCAGACTTAAAAGATGATGGCTTTATCCAGCCCTCTAATGATAATGCTGACCCGCTTAAAGTAAGGTTTCCGGCTGTACCTGATTCAGTGCTTCCATCCAGAGAAAGAGAGGTAGAACCTGAAGGAGCCGTTCCTGTTCCGCTGTTAAATCTTGGGGCAAAAATATAGGTGCTTTTAACACTGCAATTCGTTCTGACTCTCCAGTCATACTCTGTATTGGCTGTTAATCCTGATATGGTAACTGAAGTAGTGGCAGTAGCTGTCGCCGCACTAGTCCATGTTGTGGAAGAAGCCGGTTTGTAATCTACATCATACGTATTGGTTCCTACCGCTGACCAGTTCAGTTTTGCACTTGTCCCGGTAAGATTGCTGGTGAACAATCCTATTGGAGCATCACAATTGGCTCCCTGCGTCCAGGATTGTAAAGGAGTGCTTAAGACAGTCTGTTGCCCGTATAATGTTTGTGTTCCTGCAGAAAGTTGTGCTGTTTCATTAGTTCCGTGAAGGTCGTACCAAAGGAAAAGTCCATATCCGCCGGTTTTAGTTTGGTTCGCTAAACTTGTTGTTGTAGCATTAGAAGTATTTCCCATCCAAACTGCTGCAGGAGAAATCTGTGCCTTGGTAAGAGGCGGAACGTTGGGTGCAGAAAAAGTTCCGTACGAAGCATTCCAGCTGTAGTTGATATAATCTCCCGCTCTCAACCCGTTCCAGGAAAGTTTTGAAGCCGCCGGACCATAATAATAAAATGAAATGATTTTATCCGGAAGCAAAGCTCTCAGTTCCTGAACAAGCATCACAAATGAGCTGTCATTGGGCTGACCTGTTCCGTTTTGTCCGTAATCAGAATATTCATCATCAAAATCAATTCCGTCTAATCCATAGGTATTCACAGTGTGTGCAAGCTGCAAAGCAAAGTCTTTAGCTGCTTCACGGGTTGGAAAGTTACAGAACCCTGCTCCCTGATGGTTTCCCAGAATCGTTAAAACCACCTTCATCCCTTTATCCTGAAGCGGTTTTATGTACGTATTGGCATTGGTAAGTACTTTGGTTACGTTGTTATTATTACTCAGATAGGCTCTTCCACGACCTGTATCGTAATTGATATTGGCCGCAAAAATATTAACAACGTTAAATAAATAATTCCCTGATGTCTGCAGTTTGTAGGCTCCGGCATTCAGGATATTATTGTTGTTCACTTCCACATAGCATATTCCCGTAGGATTAAGCTGCTGTGCATTCAACACAGGCATGGCATGGATGATCATCAGGATCAATGTAGTAATGGCTTTTTTCATAATGTTTTTTTTAAGTTATTTGGATGTATTGATATCTATTTATTTTCTCCGGAAAAGAAGAAAATGATCAGCTACGGACTGAGAATTTCACAAGGTCCTCCCTCAATGAATTTCTGGTAAAACACTGCAACTAAAAAAACGGGAATAAAGGGCATACTGCCACCTTCTGCAAATATCGAGTCTAAGTCAGTAAATCTTGATTCTCGTTAAAGGTTTTCCATAACAGTTCTCCGAATAATGTATTGGCCCAGGCAAACCATTCTCTGGTGAACTTTTTGTCGTTGTCTTTATGGAAGGACTCATGCATAAAGCCTGTTCCTCCATGAGTTTTCTGTAAAGTTTCTATGCACCATTTGATCTCTTTTCTATCTTTAGTAGTAAGAGCTTTCATAATGATACTCATGGGCCAGATCATATCAAGACCAATGTGAGGACCACCGATTCCTTCCGCTAGTTTCCCTTTGAAAAAGAAAGGATTATCTTTAGACCAAACATAATTTCTGGTATTTATATAAACCGGATCATCGGCTTTTACGGCATCCAGATAAGGAAGTCCCAGAAGGCTCGGACAATTGGCATCATCCATTAAATTGTAACTCCCGAATCCATTCGTTTCAAAGGCATAGATCTTCCCGTATTCAGGGTGATTATAGATCCCGTATTTCTTGATGGCTGCGTCTACCTCATCGGCCAGACTATTCAGCTGCTGAGCCAGTGTTTTTTCATTTTTGATCTGTGAAACCATTTCTGCTGCCTGACGTAAACTCACGACTGCGAATAAATTGGAAGGGATAAGAAAAGCATAGATGGTAGCATCATCACTTGGACGGAACATGGAGTTGATGAGTCCCACAGGGTTTGTTGGATACCCGTAGCCACCCATCGGGATTCCGTCTGTAGCCCAGGCTGTTGTACGCTCGAATTGATAGGGGCCTAAACCTGTCTTTCTCTGTTGCTCGATGAAAGTTTGTAGAGTAAGCTTGATTCCCTGCAACCAATTGTTATCAAAAGGTTTTGTATCTCCCGTGGTTTTCCAGAAATGGTAAGCCAGACGGATAGGATAACACAGTGAATCGATCTCCCATTTTCTTTCGTGGGTCCCGGGTTTCATGTCGGTATGATCGTATTCTTTCCACTTGCTTATCTTATTGTTATCGTTATAAAAAGCATTGGCATAAGGATCTTTCAGGATGAATTCTGTCTGTTTATGAATCACTCCGGAGATCAGTTGATGAAGTTTTTCATCCTTCTTTGAGAACTGCAGGTAAGGGAAAACCTGGGCAGAACTGTCGCGAAGCCACATGGCATCAATATCTCCTGTAATAACATAGGTATCGGGAGTTCCATTGATTTCTTTATAAAAAACGGTGGTATCTAAAGTATTGGGAAAGCAGTTTTCAAAAAGCCATGAGAGCTCTTTATTTTTCACTTTCTTTTTAAAAGCTGCAATGGCAGTTTCTACCGCTTCACTGGTAAAATGTCTTTTATCTTTTGGAACGCGAACCACAGGAAAATCTTCTATGCTCAGCGTTTTAGCAAAAATATTTTGAGTAAACAGTAATCCCGTTCCTGCTATTGCACTTGTCTTTATAAACTTTCTCCTTTCCATTATACTTTTATATTTCGTTATTTTTTTGATCTATTTTACAGGTTTGCTTCCCATGACAAACTTCAGCTCACCCCCATTCATAATATCGCTGTGGTTGATTTCCCAGCTTTTGAATTCTTTTCCGTTCAGGAACATTTTCTGAACGTAGATATTTTTATCGGATATCTTATCTGCAATCACCGTAAAGGTTTTTCCGTTCTCCAGTTGTAAGGCTACTTTCGGAAACTGAGGTGCACCAATGGCGTAGACAGGTTTTCCGGGAGTCACCGGGTAAAACCCTAATGAAGAGAAAATATACCAGGCAGACATCTGTCCGCAGTCTTCATTATTGACAATTCCGTCCGGTTTTGCCGCATACATGTGATCCCGGATGAATTTGACCATTTTCTGAGTTTTGTAAGGAGCTCCTGCATAGTTATACAGGTAAGGAACATGATGTCCCGGCTCATCACCAAATCCGAGAGAACCGATGAATCCCGAAATATCCACATGCTGCTCGCCGATCATCTTAAGTTCTTCGGTAAAGGTTTTATCCAGTTTTTCTTCAAAACCTTTCTTTCCTCCATATAAATCCATCATTTCATCGATCTTATGGGGAACGAAGAAATCGTAAGCCCAGATATTCCCTGAAACCCAATGGGGCTGAAGTTTTTTCCAGTCGTTTAAAGTGAAATCCGGTAAGAATTCTCCGTTCTTCTGTTTGGGCCAGAAGTGATTATTTCCTTTGTTGAAGGTGTTAAGGAAGCTCATAGAACGTTTTTTATACACTTCCGCTTCATCTTTTTTACCTAATTTTTCAGCAAGCTGCTGAATACACCAGTCGTCATAAGCATATTCCAACGTTGCGGAGACCGAGGCTCCGTTTTCTGATGGTGTATACCCTAATTTTATATAATCATTAAGACCTCCACCTCCATCGCTGCTGCTCATTTTGTCCGTTAAGGAAGCATCTTTCATTGCAGCAAATGCTTTCTCCTGATCGATTCCCGGCACGCCTTTGGAAATGGCATCCCAGATCACCGATACACTGTGATAACCGAGCATACAGAAATTATCGTAACCACAAAGTTCCCAGATTGGCATGTGGTCTTTACGGTCTGTATATCTACTAATGAGAGAGTTGGCAAATTCTTTGGTATGTTTCTGATCCATAATGGTCAGCAAAGGATGTGTCGCTCTGAAACCGTCCCAATACGAATACGTACTGTAATTGGTAAACCATTTGGTATTCATATTTTCCTGAGCGGCAACATAATCTCCGTTGGTATCCATATAAAGATTAGGAGCAATGAAGGTGTGGTACACTCCGGTATAGAAGATTTTTCTCTGGTCATCTGTTCCTCCAGTCACCTGGAATCTGTTGATCAGATCTCTCCAGGTGTTCTGAGCCGTTTCTTTAGCTTGTGCAAAATTCACATTCTTAGCTTCGGCATCAAAGTTTTCCTGAGCGCCTTCCGTACTTACGGGAGATAAAGAAACTTTTACTTCAATGCTTTCATTCTCCTCAGTTGAAAATCGCACGTAAGCTTTGGCATCTTTAGCAAGCGCGATTTTTTCGTTCTCTTTTATTTTTACTTCAGAATAAGTTCCATAAGATTTAAACGGTTTTGAAAATTCCATCACGAAATAAGCAAAACGTTTTCCGCCCCAGCCGTTGCTGTAACAGTAGCCTTTGATTTTATTGTTTCCTTCTACACTGACTAGGGTATGGTAAATATTCCCGAAAATCTTATTGGTAGGATCAATGATGACATTGGATTCTTCACTCTTGGGGAAGGTATATTTATGAAACCCGACTCTCGGAGAAGCGGTCAGCTCGGCTTTAATTCCGTAGCTGTCCAACATCACGGAATAATATCCCGGTGAAGCGGTTTCTCTTTCATGACTGAATGTCGAACGGTAGCCACTTTCAGGTTTGTCTTCCGAGCCCGGAAGCATCTTTATTTTCCCGACGGTTGGCATCACTAAAATATCTCCAAGATCTGCCCAGCCTGTTCCACTGAGATGATTATGACTGAATCCCATGATGGTTTTACTGCTGTAATGATACCCTGAGCACCAGTCCCAATCGCCGCTTTTGGTATTCTGATCCGGACTGAGCTGAATCATTCCGAACGGCGTAGTTGCTCCCGGAAATGTATGTCCGTGCCCACCTGTCCCTATAAACGGATCTACCCACGAAAGAACATCATCCTTCCGTTGCTGGGCGTTTCCAACATGAGAAAACAGGATCATTGATACCAATATAAGCAGTTCTTTTTTCTTAATCATAATAGGAAAATCTTAAAAATTTCTCAAGATAGGAGTTTATTCAACAATATAAAAACCATAACCATGATTTCAACAAGGAGGAAAATAAAGTTAACCAACATGTTTCCCAGGTTTTTAATTGGCCTAAAGCGAATCTTTTTTCATAAAATCAATAATTTCAGAAATATATCCAAACGCAATGGCTACAACGGTATCCGCTGCCCCATAATATACGGTTACCTTATCTCCTTCTGAAAGTGCAGCACAGGGGAAAACCACATTAGGAATATCTCCTGTAAGCTCATACAGTTCTGCCGGAGCCAGTAAATAAGGTTTTGTTCTGTACAATACTTTTGACGGATCTTCAAGGTCCAGCAACGATGCTCCCATCGAATACCGGAACCCTCTGCAGGTATTGATCACTCCATGATAAAAAAGCAGCCATCCTTCATTCGTTTTAATCGGAACCGGACCTGCTCCTATCTTTGTGCATTGCCAAGCACTGTCTTCAAACGGTGCTACTTTCATTACACAACGGTGCTCGCCCCAGTATTTCATATCCGGACTGTAGCTGATGTAGATATCTCCGAAAGGGGTATGTCCGTTATCACTAGGTCTGCTCAGCATGGCATACTTACCGTCTATTTTCTCAGGGAAAAGAACTCCGTTTCTGTTAAAAGGAAGGAATGCATTTTCGCACTGAAAGAATTCTTTAAAATCAAAAGTATAGGCTATTCCGATTGTTGGGCCATGATACCCATTGCACCAGGTGATCCAGTACCGGTCTTCTATAAAGGCAACACGGGGGTCGTATTTATAGTCAGATTCTATCATTTCCGTATTTCCGGCTTTCATATCAATAGGATCATGATTGATCTCCCAATTGATCCCATCCTTACTGAAGCCTGCAAAAATATTCATCTGCACGGCTTTATTATCGCAACGGAAAACTCCCGCGAACCCATCTTCAAAAGGAACCACCGCACTGTTAAAAATGCTGTTGGACGTAGGTATTGCATATCTGTTGATGATCGGATTTGCAGAGTAACGCCACATGATATCACGGCTGTCTTCCGGACGATCCTGCCAAGGGATCTTTGCTGGTTGAAATGTCATAAAGTATTTTTACTTTTTATTTAATATGTTTAATAAATGATTTAGTGTTCTTTTGGCTGATCAGGATAAGAAAACGGAACAAGTAATGTCACGACAAACGCCGGTATGGTGGCAATCAGTACCCAGATAAAAAACATTTTGTATCCTATCCAGTCGCTGATCATCCCGCTGAACATTCCTGGAAGCATTACTCCCAGATTCATAATCCCGGTTGCAAAAGCATAATGAGCGGTTTTATGTTCGCCTGGTGCGATCTGCTGCATGATGTAAAGCATCAGTCCTACAAAACCGAATCCGTAGCCAAAATATTCAACCACGACGGCAATTCCTACCGGAAGCAGTTCTGTTGGATGGAAATAGGCCAGTAATGCATAGACTACAAATGGAATATTAAAGGCAGAACACAGCCAGATCAGAGATTTTTTAAGCCCTCTGCCCGCAATGAAATATCCCGCCAGTACAGATCCTAAAATAAATGCTGCTGAACCGTAAGTCCCATAAATAAGTCCAATATCAGAGGTAGATAAACCTAATCCTCCTGAAGTTCTTGGAGCTTTGAAAAACAGGGGCGCAATCTTTATTGCAAATCCTTCTGCAAAACGGTACAAAATAATGAAGAGTACTGCCCACATGATGTTCTTCTTTTTGAAGAAAGAAGTGATGACTTCCAGTAATTCTTTACGGATATTTCCTACTTTTCTGGTTTCTTTTTCCTGTTTATTTTCTTTCGGTAAAATAGCATAATGATAAATCGCTAAAGCAAAAAACAGAAGGCCATAAATTCCCATGATAATCATCCAGGCATTCACTACTCCTTTTGTTTTTTCCAAAACTCCTGCAAAATAAACCAGAACTCCGCTGCTGATGATCTTGGCCAGATTATAGAAAGCTCCCTGCCAGCCAATGTATTTCGCCTGCTCTTTGTTCGTTAAAAAATTGATATACGTTCCGTCTGCAGCAATGTCATGCGTTGCTCCACAAAATGCAACGACAGCAAAAAGGGCAATGCTGTATTTAAAAAAATCCGGCAGAGGCAGTGTCAATGCAATGAGAGCGAATAGAATTCCTATCGCAAACTGAGTCGCAACAACAAAGAATTTTTTTGTTTTGTAAATCTCCAGAAAAGGACTCCAAAGAGGTTTTAAGGTCCAGGAAAACATAATAAGCGCTGTCCAGAAGGTAATCTTGGAATCTGAAATCCCCATATCCTTGTACATAATCCCGGAGACCGCATTAATGGTCACAAAGGGTATTCCCATTGCGAAATATAATGTGGAGATCCAGAGGATCGGTTTTACTAAACGGGTTTCAGAGCTGTTGTTTTCCATATTCAAATTAAAATAGTAAAGAAAAGAGGGCCTCTCAAAAGTGTCATTCCGGATTGAAACGAAACTAAAATTGAAGAATTCTGAAACTAACGGTGTAAGATTTCTCCTTCCGGAATAAAAAAAACCAAATTAAATCTGACTTTTGAGATGGCCTCTATATCTTTATCTTTGATCTGCTTAAAATTATTACTTTTTATCCCACCATAGTTTGGTTCCTCCGGTGTCGGTTCCTCCAAGATATTGAAGGGCCTGAGCATAATTCAGTGTATTATTTCGATATTTGGTTGGAATCGGGATTCTTCTGATCATGGCATCGGTACTGATCGTCCCCTGACTGTCATTCAACACATTTTTAAATATGATAGGATAGCCGGTTCTTCTCTGTTCTGCCCATGCTTCGGATCCATCAGGATAAATAGCAATCCATTTTTGAGTCATTATCCTTTCTAATTTTCTTTCAAAAGAATCACCTTCATTCCATTTGATGGTAATGGTGCTAAGCATCGGGCTTCCTGTGAGAATACTGTTTGAAGCATTTTTAGTGTCAATATAGGGAGCTTCTTTGGAGACTGCATCAGCCACATAGGTTGCATAGGCTGAACTTTTGCCCCATTCTGCAAATGACATTTCTATTCCTTTGTTATAATTGGTTCCTGCATCTCCTGCTCCGGCATAGCCTCTGATGGCAGCTTCTGCTTTCAGAAACCATATTTCTGCGGCTGTAAAGACTTTATTTTTTCCATTGCTTACGGAGAAATAATCTCCACCTGCTGCAGCAGCTATAGGTTGGGAAAAGTCTCCATAACGGTCTTTGCTTCCACCCATGTCAACGCCCTGTCTCACTCCGATATACTGTCCTGCTACAGAAGGGTCAGTGGCCGGTTTTGCATAAGCGGATCTTCTCGGGTCATTAAAACCATTCATAAATGTCATTAATGGTGCACCTATCTTACAATCCCCCCAGGAATAAATAATATCGCTAAGAGGAGAGGCTGCTCCATAATTTACCAGAGCATTTTCCATATTGTCACTTATAAAGCCAACAGGAGATGCCAGCGCCTGCTCTGCATACAATTTAGACTTTCCGGAATCTGCATAACTAATTCGTAAGGCATAACGCAGTTTCAGTGAATTCGCTAATTTCGCCCAATTGACAGAACTGCCTCCAAATACAAGATCAGATTTCTTAATTACAGCCTTATCTTCTATTCCAATACTTGTCTGAAGTGCCAATATTGCCAGATCCAGATCTGCAACAAAATTATTATAAGCATCCTGCTGAGAATCAAAATCTGTAATCCCCGTCGTTGTATTCGGATATTCAAATTTGCTGTAAATAACCGGACCATGAGCATCTGATACTTTTTGGGCCGCAATGATCCTCAATATGGAAAGTATGGCTAAAGAATGTGAAAAATTGACCCCTGCGTAGTTTTTTGAAGCTATTGTCTTGAAGTTTTTATACTGTTGATTGACATCCTCAAGCTGGTTCATCATCACTCTTTCATTCCAACCATCCATCATAAAATAGGTGGTATTATTTCTTCCTCCATTATAAGGTGTTGCTGTACTGAATAATCCGCTATACATATCAGCATTAAGGTTCGTCTGCAACTGATAGATCCAGTTGGTCTGGCTTTGAAGATTCCTCTGCATTTGCTTCATTGGATTTGTGAGCAATAAGAAATCGGCATTAAGCTGTTCTGTTCCCAGACCTTCAGAGCTTTTTGAATCTATTTCTGCAAAGTCATCGGTGCAGCTTGCTACAGAAAGAAATAAAGCAGATGCTGCAATTAATATTTTAATATTCATTTTCTACGTTTTTAAAAGTTAGCCTTTAATGAAAAACCAAGTGAACGTGTAATAGGCATTCCAAACATATCAACACCTACACCTCCAGGATTTACACCGGATACCTGTTCAGGGTCGAATGGTGCTTTCTTGTATAAAAAGAAAAGATTTGTTCCGATTACACTCATCGTGATATCTTTAAAATATTTTGCATTAATATTGAAAGTATAAGATGCAGATGCCTGCCTTAACCTGATGGTAGTTGCATTGTAAATATACGCCTCATTGATTCCATCACTTCCGCCCACTAAATTATAATAGGCATGCGCATCTGTACGTGCTGTATAAGCTTCTCCGTTTGCATAAACAGCGTTAGAAATAAGGACCCCGTCTGCATCTCTTGCATCGGCTGTGGCCTGGCTTACTCCATATTTATCATTTAATGCCTGCGTCATTCCAAGTACTTTTCCTCCGAATTTTCCGTCAATCAGGAAATTTAAATTGAATTTTCCGATGTTGAATGAATTACTGAAACCAAGCATAAATTTAGGATTGGGATTACCTAAATATTGTTTCTGATTAGGATCTTTTGAAGGCAATCCATTCTCATCAACAATAATTCTTCCCTGTCCGTCTCTTAAAAATACAGTCCCGTAAAGATCTCCAAATGAACCTCCTTTTTTGATTACATTGAACCCTCCTCCGTTAAGTGTAAATAATTTTTCGGAATCAGGATAAAATCCGGAAGGAAATACTTCTTTGATTCTATTTTTATTGGCAGAAGCGTTGAGTGTAGCAGTCCATCCAAATTTCTCATTGCTAAATACCTTATAAGTCAGGCTGGATTCGAAACCTGTATTTTGAATTTTACCGGCATTGATATCCCATTTCCCTATGGTAGTGGTATAATATCCTGTAGCATCTACTCCTTTCAGGTATTGGTCCGTCGTTAAGGAATTATAATAGGTAATATCAAAACTTAACTTATTGTTGAATAATCTAAATTCTGTTCCTGCTTCAAAACTTTTATTTTTTTCCGGTCTTGGAAAAAGAGATGTCAGTTCAGGGTAAAGGCTGATATCTACAGGGGATGAAGTATAAGTTCCGGTAACAACACCTGCATTAAAGATAGGCTGAGGCAATGTAGAATTGGGATCCAAAGCATTTCCAACAGTTGCATATGAAGCTCTCAGCTTCCAGAAATTAATAAAACTCGGAAGTTGAAATATTTCATTCATAATACCGTTCACCCCAATCGATTCATAATCAAAAGATCTGTTCGGTGCCCCTGCTAAGGTAGAAGACCAGTCATTTCTAAAAGTAAGGTCTAAATAAAGCATTTTTTTGTACCCAAAATTGGCACTGGCAAAAAAAGACTGATCTCTTCTGTTATAATTGGTAATGGTGTAATTTAACCCGTTTCCAACCGTTCCTTCTCCGGAGCTGTTCCCCCAATCCAGGTTATTCAATGCAAAAAGGTTGGCAATAAACAGCTTGTTATTTTCTATATTGGTAACGGTTGTTTTGGAATCAGAAACACTTCCTCCAACAGTAAAATCCAAACTGAGATTTTCATTGATCTTAGGATTACCTACCAAGATGAAGTCGCCGTAAGATGAAGTTCTTTCAATGGTATTCTTATAAATTTTACCATTATTATTTCCTCCAAGAACAATAGGCAAAGAGAAAACAGCAACATTACGCTGGCTGTCGGAATTAAAATAGTTATAATTACCTCTCGCCTTGGCAACAAGCCAATCATTGATTGTATAGCTAAGAGCAGCAGATCCGTAAAAGGTTTTGTTCTTTGTATTAACTGTATTTTTATTAAGGATCCAATACGGGTTTTGAGAGTTTTCACCGTTAAACCCTCCATCCGGTTTTATGGCCCACCAGTTCTGTGCAGGAAGGTAACGGGTCTGATCAAAGTAAGCATAATTATCACCACTGTAATTATCAAAATTAACCCCTCTCGGCAACCAATAGATATTGTTTAGAGGTGAAAAATAAGTTCCGGGGGTAAGTCTGTTTCTAGATTCCTGCAAAGATGCCATTACATTCGCATCTAAAACCAGCCTGTCATCCAAAAATTTACTGGTATTTCTGAAATTAAGGTTGTACTGATCAAAAGTAGAAGTCGGGATTACCCCTTTATTAGTTGTATTTCCAAGGGAAAAGAAACTTGATGACTTGTCATTTCCCGCCTGGAAAGTGAATCCGTTGGTCCAGGTTATACCGGTGTCAAAAAAATCTTTTACATGATCCTTAGAAGCACCTTTTGCACCCCAGCTGTCTTGCGATCCGGTAGTTCCGGTGGATGCATCATAAGGTGTGGTCTGAAGATAGCTATACTGAAGTTTCGGTAAATTATAGACCTTATCAAAAGTAAGACTCGAAGTAAATGAAAGAAGGCCTTTACCTTTTGCTCCGGTTTTGGTAACAATCAATACGGCTCCATTTCCTCCGGCTGCTCCATACAAAGCTGCTGCAGAAGCTCCTTTTAAGAAATTGATGCTTTCAATATCTTCAGGGTTTATGGTGCTGAGTACATCACCTGTATCAGGCATGGATGCAAAATAATCAACATTTGGTCCTGTTGTTCCCTGAGTTCCGGTATTGTTAATGATCGGGATACCGTCAATTACATATAACGGCTGGCTGTTTCGCGTGGACTTATCTCCCCTCATGATTACCCTGACCGATCCACCAGCACCACCATTGGTCTTATTAATCTGTACGTTGGAAACTTTTCCGTTGATTGAATTCAAAAGATTGGGTGTTTTTACTTCTGTAAGTTCATCCCCGCCGATCTGCTGGCTGGAGTACGTTAAAGATCGCACCTGCCTTTTTATCCCCAAAGAAGTCACAACCACCTCTTCTATTTTGGTTGTTTTAGCAGTATCTGCCTTTTTTGTTTCCTGTGCATAGGCGGATAAAGAAATTGCTAATAAAACCGGTATAACAGTTTTTCTCATAAGGTTTAGTTTTATTAAGATTTATTTGAGAATCAACTACATCGCTTTAAATACTATTTACCATATAAAACATTATTTATCTTCTTTTTTCTTCAACATTATGTTCTAATTGTGCTAAATAATTAAAGTTTTGTTAAGATTTAATTCATATTAGCAAATCTAAATTTTGTTCATAGCCAGATATAATGCTATTTTATCATAAAACGATATTATTTTTTCAGGTGTTTTTCAAGAACCGCTTTTATGCGCTGATTTGCAGCATTGTACCTCAATTTCAGACTTTTATTTTTTTGTTAATTCAGGTAACATTTTTTTAACACTTTTTGACGAAAACATATCGAATTTCATCAAAAAAAAGATCCGGATAGCTTTATCCGGATCTTGAGAATATAAAATGTATTTCCTTAATTTAAAATGGGTTACTCTATTTTTTTCACCCCTTTAAAAAGTTCTTTAAATTCAGTAGGTGTAGTTTTTTTGATGGATTTAAAAACTTTATTGAAATTGGCGATATTGTTAAATCCAGCTTCAAAAGCAGTCTCAAAAACGGTCAGATTTTTTTCCATCAACCATCGGGCAGCATAACTAATCCTTATTTCATTCAGATAATTCACAAAAGTTTTACCCGTTCTTTTCTTGATGAATCTGTTGAAGGTCACACTGCTCATATTGATCAGCGAAGCTGCATCGTGAAGTGTTATTTTATTTTCAAAATTCTTATGGACAAAATCATGGACGATCTTCATTCTGTCATTATCTGCAAAGGTTTCAAGCTCTATACTGTAGGATGATAAAAGCGTTTTATTTTCGGCAATGGCCAATTCATTAAGAATCTTCATGATTTCGATGAAAGATTCAAAACTGTTCATTTTTGATAGGTTGAGAAAGGAGTCTTTCACTTTTTCAGCGGTTTCCTGCGAAAATAAAATGCCCCGAATCGAGTCCTTCATCAGGTTGCTAATCGGTTTCAGAATATTTTTATCCATCATAGACTGGTTAAAAAAATCCTGATTGAACTGCACCGTTATCTCATGGGTCTTTCGGTTTTTGCATTTATAATTCGCCCAGCAGTGCGGCAAATTCGGACCTACCAACACCAATTCGATGTCACCTATCTCTCCTGTGTGGTCGCCGATCATACGCCGGTATCCCTTTCCCTTGATGATAAAATTGATCTCGATTTCCGGATGATAATGATAGGGGAAATCGAAGGATGCTTTTATCCTGTCAAATACAAGAAAACTGTCCTCGGGAGATAATGGAGTTATTTCTCTCAAAATATTTTCTAGCTTGCTCATCTAATTTTTGAAGAAGTTAAAGTTATCATTCAATACGGTACTTTTTGCAAAATTGATAAAAAACCAATCAACTAATATATAATTTTTATTTTTTCTCTGTTTTTAATTAAAAAAGTGAAACGAAAATTGAAAATCGCCCCTATAATGGATAATAAAAACCTTATAGGATCCTGTAAAATCATTCGTATAAGAAACAGGTTTTATTTATTAATATTCCCAAAACCTTCTTTTTTGTATCTTTAGACTAAAGTAATTGTATGCAGAAGCAGCTTATTTTTGAAGATCACTATAAAAAACTTGGCCTTGAAATGTTCTCCGAAGACAATCTGGGGATCATCAACGGAAATCAATTCAGATATGACATTAAAATCCTTTTCATTCCGGAGGGTTATGAACTTACCGTAGATTTTAATCATTATAAAGTCTCAAAACCCTCCCTGTTCTTTCTCACCAGCCAGCACCTGAAGATAGAAAAAGCAAAAGAGGAAGCTACACTGCTCTATTATAACCGTGATTTCTACTGCATCCAGATTCATGATAAAGAAGTTGCGTGCGACGGACTTCTTTTTCACAATGTTTTTGAAATTCCTTTTGTAGAACTTAATGATACAGAAAGTACTGACATTAAAAATTTGTTTCAGCATATAAAAAATGAACTGGAATGGAAAGATTCTTCTGCTGAGGAAATGATCAGAACCTATGTAAAACAGATCATCATCCGCGCTACCAGAAACTGGAAAAAGCAGCATCTTAATAATGACACCATCAAAATTCCCGGCAGCGAGCTGGATGTTTTCAGGGACTTTAGCAGGTATCTGGAAATTCATTTCAGAGAGAAACACAATGTGGCAGATTATGCGGAACTTCTCCATATCGCCCCGAAAACATTAACGCATAAATTTAAAAACCTAAATATAGACTCCCCGAATCAGTTGATTATCAACAGAATTCTGCTTGAAGCCAAAAGACTGCTTTTTTATACAGACAAACCCGTGAAAGAAATCGCCTACGATCTTGGCTATGAAGATCCGGCCTATTTCAACCGGCTTTTCACCAACAAAACAGGAAACACCCCTTCCAATTTCAAGAAAAACTACTCGTCGGGAAAAAAGTACAATATTTAAGTCTTTTTATCTATTGAATCCGGCAGACAACCACCATATCTTTGTATCATCAAAATCAATATATTATAACAACAAAAAGCAAACATTATGAGACGTAACGCAACAGCCGTTTGGAACGGTAACATCAAAGAAGGTAACGGACATTTAACAACACAAAGTACTACTTTAAACGAAACTCAGTATTCTTTCAACAGCCGATTTGCTGATGGAGTAGGAACAAACCCGGAAGAATTGCTGGCAGCAGCACACGCCGGATGCTTCACCATGAAACTAAGTGCAGAACTTTCCCAGGCGGGTTTCACACCTGAAGAATTAAAAACAACATCTGTGATCACCCTTGATCCAAGCATTGGAAAAATAACAAAATCTGAGCTGACTTTAACCGCAAAAGTTCCGGGACTTTCAGAAGAAGAATTCCAGAAATTTGCTAAGATAGCTGAAGAAGGGTGCCCTGTAAGCGCAGCTTTCAATTTTGAAATTACTTTGAATGCTACTTTAGCTTAATTATATTCAAATTTCTTTATTTGAACCATTAAGGCTTTTTAAGGAATTAGGAAAGTTAAGAGACTATCAATTGATATTTTAAAGCAGAATGTCTTAGGACCGCCTGCAGATTCTTAATTATTCTTCTCCACTAAAAAGCTTTAATGGTTTAATATTTTATATCAAGCAGATTTCCACTGTGAAATGAAGAAAATCAAAGATTTTCATTCAACTTAGGTGTTCTTATTGAACCACAAAAGACACAAAAGCTTTTAAGTTATTTAAACACTTTGGAATACTTTAATTTTAAAAGTTTTACCCTCCTGAAAATAGTAAGACCACATCAGTAGAAAATCTAAGATTTTCATAGAAACTTAAGTGGACTTTCTTGTACGTGATGTATTTAACCTAAAATTTACTAAAGTGTTCAATAAGCTTTTGTGTCTTTTGTGGTTATATTTTACTCCCGGAATTATGCTCCCAATCAAGAAAGAGAATAATTTTAAAATAAAATAAAATATACCAATCGGTATATTTTTGTATATTTGTATTGAAATTAAACCGATACATGTCAAAAGCAGAAAAGACCAAACAATTCATTATTGAGAAGACAGCTTCTTTGTTTAATACCAAAGGGTATATGTCTACCTCTTTATCTGACATCACGGAGGCAACAGGCCTTACCAAAGGCAGCATTTACGGAAATTTTGAAAACAAAGATGAAGTGGCGCTTGAGGTATACAAATACAACTCCAGCCTATTATCTAAAAACATGGCCCGGTCTTTAGGAGAAGAATTCCCCACTACGATTGATAAATTAAATGCTTTTGTCAATTTTTACAGGAAAAACTGGAAAGCCGTGTTTGAAAACGGAGGATGTCCCTTAATGAATGCAGCTACTGAAGCTGATGATACGTTTCCCAGTCTAAAAAAACAGGTCACCCAATCTTTTGAAGGTTGGATCAAAAAGATAGCATCGGTGATTACAGATGGACAGGAAAGCGGAGAAATATACCCTAACATAGACGCTGATGAATATGGATCTCTGTTCATCATGCTCATTGAAGGCGGAATACTACTTTCCAAAACAACGGAAGACGAAAAGTATCTACACCTGGCCCTGGACAGAATAATATTCATGATCGATAAAGAATTAAACATACTTTCCTCATAAATTTTTCAATATGGAAACAAAAAAAGTGGCTATTGTAGGATACAGCAGAATTCCTTTCGCAAGAATCAATACAGCTTATGCAGACCTGGATAATCAGGAACTTTTGGAAGCTGCACTCAGCGGATTGATCAGCAAATACCGTTTACAGGGGAAACTTCTCGGTGAAGTAGCCGGTGGTGCTGTTATCAAACACATTTCTGAGAGCAACCTCATCAGGGAAACTGTAATGAATACCTCTCTTGACCCGGCTACGCCCGCATGCGATCTTCAGCAAGCTTGTGATACCGGAATTGAAGCAGCGGTTTATATTGGAAATAAAATTGCCCTGGGACAAATTGAAAGTGGCATTGCTTGTGGTGTGGAAGCTATGAGTAATATCCCTTTTGAATCTGCACCAAGATTAAGAAAAGCCCTATTAAAAGCCAATAAAGAAAAATCAGCTTTTGGAAAATTGAAACAGCTCTTAACCCCAAAACTGAAAGACTGGATGCCGATTCCTTATAAAGGACAGGAACCCAAAACCGGTTTGGTAATGGGTGGTCATACAGAAATCACAGCAAAATATTATCAGATCTCTCGTGAGGAACAGGATGAATTGGCCTTAAAAAGCCACCAAAATATGGCCAAAGCTTATGATGAAGGATTTTTTGATGATATGATCATTCCCGCTTTTGGTTTGGATAAAGATAATAATCTCCGCCGCGACACCAGCATTGAAAAGCTTTCCCAGCTGAAACCGGCTTTTGATAAAGAGAACGGAACTTTGACAGCCGGAAATTCAACACCTTTTACAGACGGTGCCTCAGCGGTCTTAATGGGTAGTGAAGAATGGGCGAATGCTAATGGGCTTCCTATTTTAGCCTATGTTACCTTTTCAGAAGTAGCGGGAATCGAGTATGTAGAAAATAAGCATAATTTACTTCTTGCACCCGTTTTCGCAGCAGACAGAATGCTTAGAAAAGCAGGCATGAGTCTAGAGGACTTTGATTATTATGAAATTCATGAAGCATTTGCCGCCCAGGTTCTTGCCACCATCAAAATCTGGGAAAATGATGATCTGGCGAAAAAATTCGGTCTGGAAAAAGCATTGGGGAAAATCGACAGAGATAAGCTGAATGTAAAAGGCGGAAGTCTCGCAGTAGCCCACCCGTTTGCCGCAACAGGCGGTAGAATTATCGGCACGCTGGCAAAACTGCTCCACGAAAAAGGAAGCGGAAAAGGATTCATCTCTATTTGTGCCGCACGCGGCCAGGGTGTAACGATGATTTTAGAAAAATAAAACAGAAAATATGGACAGATTAGCACAACTTCAGCAATTCATCGGAAAAGAATTTGACCAGTCCCCATCACCTTTTATGAAATGGCTCAACCCTATTGTTCTTTCTGTAGAAGAAGGACATCTGGAGTTTCAGTATACTGTAAGACCGGAATGGCTTAATCCCATTGGAAATCTTCATGGCGGTGTAACGGCAGCCATCGTTGACGACATCATTGGGGCCACTATGTTCTCTCTGAACGAAAATTCTTTCATAACTACCATCAATAATGTGATCGATTATTTTTCAACTGCAAAAGAAAATGATAATATTGTAGCCGAAACGAAAATTTTAAAAAGAGGGCGGCAGTTTGTCAATGCGCAATGCGAAATATGGAACGCAGACAAAACAAGACTGATTGCCAGGGGAACCTCCAATCTATTCAAAATTAATAACTAGATATGAAAAGAGTTGTCATTACAGGACTGGGCGCGGTGACGCCTTTGGGGAACAATGTCGAAGATTTTTGGCAAAATTGTATTAACGGTGTCAGCGGAGCAGGTTTAATTACCCATTTTGATTCAGAAAAATTTAAAGTACACTTCGCCTGTGAAGTGAAAAATTTTGATCCGAAAGTTTATCTGACCCACAACGAAATAAAAAGAAGTGACCTGTTTTCACAATATGCAATGTACGCTTCCACCGAAGCTATTCAGGATTCAGGACTGGAATTTGAAAAAATGGATCCATTTGATACCGGAGTGATCTGGGGAACCGGACAGGGTGGTATGATCACATTTGAAACTGAGGTCATGAATTTTTCAGAAGGTGACGGAACACCGAAATTCAATCCGTTTTTTGTTCCTAAGTTCATCGCCAATATGGCGTCAGGAATGATCTCTATGAAGTTTGGCCTTAAGGGCATCAATTATACAACCATTTCGGCGTGTGCAACGGGAAATACAGCTTTGATGGATGCCTTTAATTATATCCGTCTTGGAAAAGCAAAGGTAATTATCAGCGGAGGTTCTGAAGCAGCCATCACACCCGCTTCTGTAGGCGGTTTCTCCATTATGAAAGCCATGTCTACCAGAAATGATGATTTTGCCACTGCAAGCCGTCCTTATGATGCAGACAGAGACGGTTTTGTGATGGGTGAAGGGGCAGGTGCTTTGGTGCTTGAAGAATATGAGCACGCCAAAGCAAGGGGTGCAAAAATTTATGCTGAACTTGGAGGTGCTGCAATGACCGCTGATGCCTATCACATGACAGCACCTCATCCGGACGGAATCAGTGCCATTAAGGCCATGCAGCTGGCTATGAAAGAAGCAGGAGCCAATATGGAAGACATTGATTATCTAAATCCACACGCCACGTCTACCCCACTCGGTGATTTGGTAGAATTAAAAGCCATCAGCAATATATTCAGAGGAAGCAAAAACCTTGACATCAGTGCTACGAAATCTATGACCGGGCATTTATTGGGTGCCGCAGGAGCTGCTGAAGCGATCCTTTCTATCAAAGCGATAGAAAAAGGAATCATTCCTCCCACGATCAATCTTCACAGTATGGATGAAAATATTCCGAAAGATGTAAATATCATTTTTGGAGAAGCTAAAGAAAAGGAAATCAATTTTGCGTTAAGCAATGCTTTCGGGTTCGGAGGCCATAATGCGACTTTGGTTTTCAAGAAATTCAATGGTTAATTGAATAGTTGTTAATTTACAGATTTAACAGAATCTGCTTAATTATCCTTGTGATAAGTTTGTCAAATAGAATAAATCATTTGAAATAGTTAAAATATCTTTGAAATATTAATCATTGGAAAAAGCAATAGGAAAAAGATA
>NZ_JANZQH010000013.1:0-106428 GCF_025153485.1 Chryseobacterium pyrolae | reverse complement strand
GAAAAAATATAAATATTTTAACTTATAAAATTTGCTAATTAACATAGAATGTCAAGGTTTTAAACCTTGACAAGGATTGCTAGTAGTTTCCAGCTTCTTATTAGGGGATCAATTTTTCCGCCTTCAGTTTTTCAAAAAGTTCAGTGAAAGAATCTTCTGTTTGATACGCTGTAAACCCAAGCTTTCTGCTGTTAGACATATCACACATCACTTCCAGCGGTCTTCCGAGATCGAGATCTGTATGCCATGCTGAAGTCAGGCGGTCAAGGTTATCTTCTCTTGCAGACCAGTTATTCCCTTTGAAATTTTGTGTATCCATCATATTTACAGTTAAGACTCCAATATTTTAAGATTCTGATCAAATCTTATTTTTTCAGATAATTGATGATGCCGATCACATCGTCTTTACCAAAACCTTCATCATGTGCGGACTGATAAGTCTCTATCAGTGTTTTGGACAGAGGAAAATCTGCTCCTTCATTGTGAGCCAGGAGAATATCTTTCAGCATCAGGTCCAAAGCAAAAGCGGGATCATAGGTATTATTAATCAGCATAGGAGTTTTTACTTTTGTGGCGCCACTTCCGCTGGCACTTTCATTGATGATTTCCAGCATGGCAGCACGCTCAATTCCCAGTTTGTCTGAAAATAAAACCGTTTCTGCCAGCCCCTGATAGATGGCAGACAGGAAATAATTAACAGATAGTTTTCCGGCAATCCCTTTTCCGTTTTCGCCCAAATGTTTTACGGCTTTTCCAAGCTTCTCCAAATAAGGCATTGCCCGCTGCAGGTCTTTTTCTTCGCCACCAGCCATGATGATCAGTGTACCTTCTGCTGCCGGCATCGTGCTTCCGGCTACAGGAGCATCTATGAAAGATGCTTGTTTTATTTTGACCGCGCCGGCAAGTTGGCTCGTGGCTTGCGGAGAAATGGTACTCATATCTACAAAGAGTTTTCCGCTGATATCTGATTTTAGAATCTCTTCATACACGGCGGTCGCTGCATGATCATCTGTAAGCATAGTGAATATCAAACTGCTGTTCTGAACCAAATCCTGAATTTGAGTATAAACCGTGGATTTTTCTTTAAAATCTTCAGCTTTTTCAGGAGATCTATTGTAAACAGAAAGCCGGAATCCTGCCTTTTCCAAATTTTTTGCCATAGGATGGCCCATATTTCCTAATCCGATGAATCCGATTTTTTCTGTCTCCATGTTTTATTTTTTCAATTACAATTAAATATTAGCTTCTATAGTATAATGAAGCCCGAAGAATGTAAGTTAAATATTGACAATATAAAAGTAAGCTCTGATATTGTAAACCTCTTTTATTTGCATCAAAAAACTGACCAAAACCAATCTTCTACATTAAGATTTTATGATATTTTTAATGATTTGTTTCAGTAATATTTTTCCGGATAAACTTTTAAAACCGGGAAAACTTGCTGAAATTTGCAATAAATAAAATCAATGAAGATCATAGATATCGAAAACTGGAACCGTAAAGAGCATTTTGAATTTTTCTCACAGATGGAAAGTCCCTATTTTGGCTTTACTACTGAAGTTGACTGTACAAAAGCTTATGATGATGCAAAGGAAAATGGAGATTCTTTTTTCGCCACCTATCTTCACAGATCAATGATTGCCGTGAATACTGTAGATGAACTGAAATTACGGATCGTTGACGGTCAGGTCATTTTATATGATACTATCCATGCGGGAAGTACGATTGGCAGGGCAGACGGAACTTTCGGTTTTGCATTTATTCCTTTTTCTGAGGATTTTAAAGTATTTAATGCCGCAATGCAAAAGGAAATTGAGGCCGTGCAGCAGTCTTCCGGACTAAGACTGAAAAACGGTGACCTGGGTAAAGATCTGATCAGACATACCACAATCCCATGGAATTCATTCAGTGCGCTGATGCATCCTACCAGTTTTAATAATTCGGAATCTGTCCCAAAAATCACATTTGGAAAGTTCAGTATCCGTGATGGAAAAAAGTATCTCCCGGTTTCTGTGGAAGCCCATCATGGATTGGCTGACGGGCTGCATCTTGCGAAATATCTGGAGGAATTTCAGAAACAGCTTAATGCTGTGGTGTAGACTTCAGGTTATATGTCGCTGTACAGAACTTCGATCTCCTATCTTCTAACCTCTAAAATCTAACTTCTCCCTTTACGGAAAACCGTAAGGTCTTTTTTTCAGTTTTGAATATTTTTGAATGTATAATATTGCTATATTAGAAAGTTGATTTTACCATCAATACAAACTAATAAACCAATCAACTCAATTTATTTAAGATGACTAATTTTGAAAATCTGGACTTACAGATTGTTACGACCAAATCCAGAGCAGATAATCCGAATTCTTCACTGAAGTTTCTTTCCCTTTAAACTAATGAAGCTATGCAGAATGAGGATTATGATGACTCTATAATTGATATTTCCGGAAGCGCGGATATTCCAATCAGTTTTGGAACGATTTCGCATTCAGAAGAGGTTGCACTTGAGAACACTCCACAGCCGCAGTATGATCCTGAAGACTGGAAAATAGGAAAAAAATACGTCAGAAAACTCAGTTTAAATAATGAACAGTCCGTCATACTGGACAGATTATGGTTTACGGATAATGTTTTTAATGAAATTGAATACTGTCGCATACAGATTTTAAAGCAGTTTTTAAGAGCTATAGACTATCTTCAGACGCACTGCATTCCGGTTAATAAATCCTATGCAACGGTGATTGAAGAGCTTTCAGAGATCATTGTATGTCTCCAGTACAATTACAGAAAGGAAAGCCTGAATTACAGGTATACATATGATGCGGTACAGACAGAAATTTTTAACCATATTCTGAAATTGTGCGAAAATAATGTGAGGGAAGTTTATGGAATTAAAAGGAAGATCAACACAGATTTTAATTATCCCCATCCTGATATTCTGCATCAGTACAATAAGAAAATAGTTTCAAAGCTTGACATTTTTCTGGTGGAAAACCAACATCAAATCCTTGATGCAGATCACAGAACGAATATCATTCTGAACGAAAACAATACCAGCCGATGGAAAACGAAATTTGAAACCATTAAAGAAGATTACACCAATTCCATCGCTTTTGAAAGAGAAATTTTCAGGCTGGCAGATGTGAACGTGAAAAATCCGTCTCAGGATACCATCTTTTTTGAAGCTTCAAAATTTGTGTCAAAACACGACAAAGTTTCTGCATTAAGGCTTTATCTTCATTATTTTGATAAAGAGCTGAGCAACACAAAATTCGACAGGAAACAGCTTGCCAAAAATATCCAGAAGAGCCTGTTTACGACAAGCGAACAGTTTACTGATTTTGAACACATATTAAACGAATTCATTAAAACAAGGGACCTTAAAACAGCTATTGAAAAAGCTTCCCAACTTTATCTTCCGAAAAGAAAAAAAATCGTTATCGACAGAGATGCGGTCGAAAATGTACAGAGGCAGCATTCTGGAACTGTGGCGCTCCTGGAAGAATATCTCAAAGATGATTATGAAGAAGAAAATACGGCTATTAAACCAGAAGAGCCGACTGGAGAAGATGAATTGACGATTAATATTACCCCTCAAAACACAGAAATCAAAACACTGAAATATATTGAAGAGCTGAGCTTATCAGAGATTCAGCAGGATATTTTAGATTTATTTGAAAAACAGAGCTTTAATATTCCTCAAAGTGAAATGGCTGCTTATTTACAGTCTAAAAACCTTTTTATAGGATCTACCATAGATTCTATCAACGATCTCTGTTTTGAAACCCTTGATGATATCCTTATTGAGGAAGAGGATGACTATTTTACGATTAATACAGATTATTATAAAAAACTTTTAAACAATGATTGACAATATTAAACCCAAAGAAGCGACTTCTATTATCAACTCCCTGGTGAGCGGAGTGGTGCCCAAAATAGGGGTGCAACACATCACGGTGGGAAGATCTGAAGAGATCAATGCCTTCATCAGTTCTTTGGAAGATGTGAAAAATGGCCACAGCATGGCGAAATTCTGGATTGGGGATTTTGGAAGCGGAAAATCTTTTATGCTTCACTTACTGAATACAGTAGCGTTAAAACAGAAATTTGTGGTTTCCAATGCAGATTTTACACCGGATAACAGACTCTATTCCAATGATGGAAAAAGTGTGATTTTATATTCTGCGATCATGGACAATATTGCTATCCAGACCAAACCGGAAGGCGGAGCACTACAGACTTTGCTGGAAAAATGGATTGAACAGGTGATCATGAAAACTTCGGAAGACAACCTTATTTCGCTTTCTGACATCAGAAAAGATCAGTATTTGGGTCTGATCCAGAATGCTATTATGAAAACAGTCAATGAAATCACAGAAGTAGGCGGTTTCGATTTCGGTTCTGTGATCGTTAAATACTATGAAGGCTACATCAAAGGTGATGAAATATTACGTAGAAATGCCTTAAAATGGCTGAAAGGCGAATACAAAACCAAAACTGAAGCCAGACAGGATCTGGGGGTAAGGGAGATCATCAATGATTCCAATTTTTACGATATGCTTAAGAATTTCTGTAAATTCTTTGTCAGCATGGGGTACAGTGGTTTTATGATCAATCTGGATGAAGCGATCAACCTCTATAAAATTTCTACGGCAGCAGCCCGGGAAAAGAATTACGAAAAGATTTTATCTATTTACAATGATTGTTTTCAGGGAAAAATTTCAAACCTTTTTATCAATTTCGCGGGAACTAAAGAATTTCTGGAAAATGAAAGGAGGGGCCTGTTCAGCTATCAGGCTTTAAAATCAAGGCTGGAAACCAATAAATTTGAAACGCTTGAAATCAGAGATTTTGCGCAGCCGGTAATCAAATTAACTCCGTTAGATCATAATGAAATCTTTGTATTGTTGAAAAAGCTCAAACTGATCTTTGATTTTAATTATAAAACAGAACTGAATATCAGCGACGACGAAATTTTCACTTTTATGGAAGAAATGTTCAATAAACCGGGAGCTTCGGAATTTCTGACCCCGAGAGAAGTGATCAGGGATTTTTTAAATATTTTAAACATCATCAGACAAAATCCGGCAGTGGACAAGAAACAGCTTTTCGGAGACATTGAGATTTCAGACGAAAGACCGAACGATCTGGTTCTCCTAGACAGCATCGAGGAAATATGACAGCATTCGACCTGCTTTCTGAGCCGATCAGAAAATACATCCGTGACCAAAGATGGGAAAGCCTGAGGCCTATTCAGGAGGCTGCCATTCAAAAGATTATTGCGACTGACAATAATTATGTTTTAATTTCCAGAACAGCGTCAGGTAAAACGGAGGCTGCCTTTTTGCCCATCCTCTCAAAAGTGAATTTTAAGGGGAAAGGTGTAAAAGTGCTTTATATTTCCCCGCTGATTGCCCTGATTAATGATCAATTCATGCGGGTAGAAAAACTTTGTGAGTATCTGGACGTTCCGGTAACGAAATGGCATGGCGAAGCCTCAAAAGGTGCCAAAGACAGATTGATAAAAGCTCCGGAAGGAATTGTACTGATCACTCCGGAATCTTTGGAAGCCATGTTTGTTAATAAACCACACAATATTCACCATCTTTTTTCAACACTGGAGTATGTGGTTATTGATGAGATTCATTCGTTTTTAGGATCAGACAGAGGGATTCATCTTCAGTCTTTGTTGCAGCGTATTCAGAAAGTAAATACAGGTAAATTCAGTACTGTAGCTCTTTCGGCAACGGTAAGTGATGAAAATAAATATGCTGAACTGAAGGAATTTCTGGGAGATCCGGAACATACAAAAGTGATCAGAGATACCACGCCGAAGCCTATTAATGCTGTTTTTAAGTATTTTGAAAGGGGAAACAGTGAGCTTCCGCTGGATCTTCTTAAAGACCTTTACATCAGAACCCGGGACAGTAAAGTTCTTGTGTTTCCCAATGCAAGAGGAAAAGTAGAAGAGGTAGCGGTAAAGCTTAAAAAACTTTCGGAAAAAGTGGGCGGACATGCTAATTATTTTTCGCATCATTCTTCTGTAGATAAGGAAGTACGGGAATATGTAGAGTTTTTTGCTAAAAAAAGCACCCATGAAAATTTCTGTATATCCTGTACATCAACACTGGAATTGGGGATAGATATAGGAAATGTAGATGAAGTTGCCCAAATTGATGCCACTCATAGCATTGCTTCCCTGATCCAGAGAGTAGGGAGAAGCGGCCGACGGGAGGGAAAATCCAGCAACTTATTTTTATATGCTACGGATCGATGGAGCCTTCTTCAATCATTGGCATGCTGGCTGCTTTTTAAGGAACAGTATATAGAGCCTATTTCCATGACTCAAAAACCTTATGACGTGCTGGTTCACCAGCTATTGTCGATGATAAAAGGGGCTTCAGGAATTACACTTACTCAACTTTTAGAAGATGTGAGAAGTAACGCTGCTTTTAAAAATATTTCCGCTGAAGAAACTACAGAGATTATTAACCATCTTACAGAAATTGACTTTCTGGAAAAACTCAGACATGAATATATTATCGGGATTGAGGGTGAAAAAGTAGTCAATACAAAGGATTTTTATACACTTTTTCATACCCCTGTATTTTTCAGGGTTATCAGTCAGGGCGTGAAAATTGGAGAACTACCGCTCTCTGCACAAACCATAATAGATGAAAATGTATATCTTTCAGCCAGGATCTGGACAATAAAAGATATTGATTATAAATCCAAAAAAATAGAAGTACTGCCGGCAAAAGACGGAAAGAAACCGCTCTTTTTTGGAGATGCAGCAGATACTGCACCTAAGATCAGAGAAAAAATGCTTGAGATTCTTATTTCTGATGAAAAATATGATTTTATGGATGAACCGGGTCAGGAAATGATCAGGCAGATGCGAAAATATTTTTCAATATATGATATCAGGTCTTATCAAACAGACAGACCCCTGTTTTCAGGAAATGATAAACTTAAGTTCTACTCTTTTACAGGATCTAAGGTGAACAGAACCTTAAGCTTTATTCTGAACAGAGTGGGGATTAAAAACCAACTGCAGGAAAACGAAAGTGAGTTTGAACTCGATTTTTCAAAGAAATCTGAATTTCTATCTCTCTTTAAAGATCTGAACTTAAATCATGTCAATTTTGACGATGCATTGACGGAATTAATAGAAAATTCTCCGGAGACTTTGAACTTTTCAAAATGGGGAATCTACCTGCCCTTAAATTATCAGGCTCAGCTTCTGAAAAACCGGTATTTCGATTTTGAAGGCTGCAATGAATTTATCAGGAATTTAAATTTCATAGAAAACAAATAGGAAAGGGAGTCGGATGCTGGAAGAGGAAAGTGTTGAAAGGCAAAAGAAAAATAGAAGTCGGTTTTAATTAAGTTGTATAATAATTGCATGATTACTGAACGGTTTGCAGGTAAATCCCAGCTTCCAAACTGTAAAATTAATACCTAATCTTCCTCTTCTCAATTTTTAAAATCTTGTCCTTTTCCATTCTCCGTGTAATGATTGAGTTTGATCTGCCCCTTGTCAATCTGGTAATAAAACATTGGAAATTCACCTTCCCGAAAAATAATGTCTCCTGCTTTATATTCTTTAGTTTCTGCTTCAAATGAAATAAGTACATCTTCAACGATCATGGTTTGATAAGTTTTTAATTAAAATTTTAAACAAATGTTTAACCATTGATGCCTTTCATTATTTAATAAACAGGGGAGGCTCGAAATTTCAATGAGGTGAAAAACGATCAATTTTAATCAGTTCCCATAGTACGGGATACCACAAGCTTTTGGTGGTTCCATTTCAAAATCTTTTTATATTCACCGGGAATAGGGAATATAATCATCAAAAACATTGATTACGATCATAAAAAATAAGATGTGCAATCTGCTAAATTTGCTTAGAATAAAAAAATGGACAACTTAAATTCGAAACTTGGCTCAAAATAGAACAAATACACTGTTGATAGGCATGACGTGGTACGTATGTGGTATTCTAATTCTGTAAAATTTTAATCATTTTTTCTTTCTTTGTTTCATTTAAAAATAACTGAAGAAAGAACTTAAGTGGCATGATTTTTAAGAATAAATATCAGGACTCTGTAAAATGTATCTATTATATAATTGAATCAAAATTATGAACTTAGGTAGACCAAATAAAAACCTCCATATCAAAACAGCTATTATATAGCCGAATAAGAAGAGTTTTTGCTGATACTATTGGAAAGTATCAGAAATAAAGTAGCGATGAGAAAAATATTATGAAAAACGAAAAACCGCAATCTAATTTAGAAGATTTGAATCAAAAGATTTTAGTGCAGGACGAAATAATGGCATTGGCCAAAGAAAATTCACCACGCCTGCTGAATAAATTCAGACTTGTATATCCGGATTTTTTTGATAAGATTACGAAAGTACATCCCAATCTCAAAAATTCAGAACTGATTTTCTGCATTTACCTAAAACTCAACTTTACCACCAAGGAAATTGCGACCTACACTTTTGTGACCCCAAAAGCCATTCAGAACAGAAAAAACAGAATCCGGAAAAAACTTAATATCCTTTCTGAATTGGATATTTATAAATGGTTTAATGATCTTTAAACCAAATTCACATCAAATTTATATTTGAATTACTGCTTTGTCCAGATCATGATAAAGCAGTATTTTCCATTGTTCTTCAGCAGCTTTTTTTTGCCACTCCAGCCTTAGTTCCATTGCTTTTCTGCCATCGAAATCACTTTTATAAGCCAGATGGTATTTCAGATAAGACGCCTGGGGAAGGTCATCCGCACCGTAAAAAACAGTCTCATCATTCTCTCTGATCCAGAATACCTGCATAAAAGGAGTATGTCCGCCTACAACTTCAAAAGAGATCTCGTCAGTGATCTTTCCCTGATCTTCATCCATCCATACAATATTCGGAAGACTGATCAGTTTTTCCAAAGTGTCAAAATCAAAAGAAGGATTTCCTTTATTTTCCATAGCGAAAGCCAGTTCACGTTTCTGGATATAAATTTCTGCGTTCGGAAATGTGGGTATAAAACCATGGTCAGTCTTTTGTATACTGCCGTCAATATGATCTTTGTGAAGATGCGAAAGTAAGAGCTTTGTAATGTGTTCCGGCCGGATATTTTCTCTTTCCAACAGTTCAGTAAGAACAGTCTTTCCGTCAGCATTTTTCCAGCCTATCCCTGCATCAAGAAGAATATAATCATTTTCTGTCATGATAAGAAATGGCTGCACAGACATTTTGATTCCTTTGACGGTATCAAAGTTTTCATGGGTAAGTAATGTAAAGTCTTTCGTTCTGCTGGCGGAGAAATTGCCTTCTTTAAGCGGAATAATTTTCATTCTGCAAATTTCCCTAATATTTCTAAAACCTGAAAACTTTTTTTTCAATAGAGCATATTGGAAAAAACGATCAGATTACCAGCTGTTCATACCATTTTTCATCGCTTTGATATAATTTTCTTCATCAAAAGAGTAGAGGTCGGGAGCTTTGTGAGCGCCGCCACGTCTTTGTTCTTCAAGCTTTTTCAGAATGCCCAGATTCTTTATCTTTCTGTAAAAATTTCCACGATTCAGTTCTTTTCCTAAAACAGCTTCATATAATTTCTGCAGTTCCGGAAGGGTAAATTTTTCAGGAAGCAGATTTCTTCCGATAGGTTTTGTAGATATTTTCTGTCTCAGGGTAAACAGAGCTTTCTGAATAATCTCATAATGGTCCATCCCAAATTCGATTTGGGGCAGCTTGCTTAAAAAGACCCATTCGCAGGTTTCACTGAATTCATCAGGGATTAAATGAAATTTTGACGGACTGTATAATGCGTAATATCCGACGGTAATGAAGCGTTGTTTCTGAAAAAGCGTTTCATCGAAATCTTCAAAATGAAATTCACTTCTGTTTTTCTTTCCGAATACCCCAAATTCCTCGAGATAAATATCCGTGATTCCGGATCTTTCCTTGAGAATTCTTTGTACGGCTTCATCCAAATCCTCATCTTTTCTTACGTAACCACCCGGAAGCAGCCATTTTTGTCTGTAATTGGTTTTCAAAAGAAGAACTTTAAGCTCATTGTGTTCAAATCCAAAAATAACCGGATCTGCTGAAATATGTGGCAGAAAGATCTCTTTTGCCGCGATCGACTGCTGTAAAAGCTGTTGTTTAGAATCCATGGAACTAGTGTGAAATGTGATGAGTACAAATGTGCTAAAAAAAAATGAAATTTCACCAAAAATCCTTTATATAAAGGCATTTAGAATGATTCTGCTTAAAAGATTGAAATAAAAAAGAATTGTCATAAAATATTAACAGCAGTTATTCCGTTAAAGATAAACACAAAAGATAGGTTCTATGCAATGTAAAGCTATTATTGATGAAAAATCATCTTCCAATTTACCTATTTATAAATTATTTTTAAGATTAAATGCCATAGTTGATTGAAAGAGACCGTTTACCGACGGCCTCTTTTTTTGTGAAATTTGAGTACCTTTGCACTTCTTAAAAAGAGGATATTTTCGATTGAATGTATGAATAAGATCATTCATCATTAACAATCTGAAATACACCTTATTCATAAATTCTATTCTTACATTTGAACTCAAATTTTAATTCAACTATGCAGGGGAGCTCTACGAACAGTATTTCAAGAACAGTTATCTGGCTGATGGCCATTATTTCAGGACTTGTAGTGGCCAACAATTATTATAACCAGCCTTTACTGGCACTTATTTCCGATGATCTTAAAGTTTCTGAAAGTGCAGCAAGTAAAATCTCTGTGCTTACCCAGGTTGGATATGCTGTTGGATTATTATTAATTGTTCCGTTAGGAGATAAGTTTTTCCGTAAAAAACTCATCCTGATTGATCTTTTTTTAGTTTTCGGTTCATTATTATGGATGACATTCGCGACCCAACTGTGGATGCTCTATGCAGCAAGTTTGTTAATTGGCGCAACATCTGTAATTCCTCAATTATTTATCCCTATTGCTGCTGAATTGTCCTCTGATAAAGAAAAATCCTCCAATATCGGAACAGTGATGTCAGGATTGTTATTAGGAATTCTTTTATCCAGATTTATAGGGGGAATTGTTGGAGACGTATGGGGCTGGAGAGCGATGTTCGGTATTGCGGCAGGACTGATGATTCTGGTTTGGATGGCCGTTTACAAAATGCTTCCTGAAATGCAACCTAATTTCAAGGGAACCTACAAAGAACTGATGCGTTCTGTAGCTCATTTGGCTAAAACACAACCGATATTACAGCTGGCTTCATTTCGTGGGGCGATGGCATTCGGATCCATGTGTGCATTATTCACCACCTTGGTCTTTCATATGGAAAAACCACCGTTCAGTGCAGGTTCTTCCGTAGTCGGAAGCTTTGGATTGGCGGGAGCTGTAGGAGCTTTGGCTGCCGCAAAAGTGGGAAAACTTCAGAAATACCTGGATATCAACAGAATTATCCTGTATTCGCTTTTTATTGTGGTGGGAAGCTGGGCTTTTACCTATTTTGCCGGGGAAACTTATTGGGGACTGATCGTTGGTGTTATCCTTGTTGACCTTGGGGTACAGTCGAGTCACATCATGAACCAGACCAATTATTTCTTAATTAAATCCAATGCTGTTAACAGATTGAACACCGTTTATATGGTGTCTTATTTCATCGGTGGATCGCTCGGAACGTGGCTGGCTTCTATGGCCTGGCAGTATGCACAATGGTCTGGAGTATGTTTTGTAGGAGCATCTTTCGGTCTGCTGGCGATCATAGCTCACGTATTGTTCTGCAACAAAGTGAATGCATCTCAATCCCAACCTTAATTTCATCCTTCATCTTAGTCTAAATCTAAACCTTAGCCTTAATTTCATCCTCAATACTATTGGCCTGAACCAAGTCCCTATGCTTATTTCCCCATTTTTCCAGCTCTTCCCAAATCGGGATCAGCTCTCGGGCTATATTCGTAAGTTCGTAGTCTACTCTTGGCGGAACTTCAGCATGGACGGTTCTTTTTACCAGTCCTTCTTTTTCGAGCTCTCTCAGCTGTAGGGTAAGCATTCTTTCAGTGATTCCGCAGATCCGGTCGCGAACTTCACTGAAACGCAGTTTTCCGTCTTTTAACCTGTTTAAAATCAGAAGCTTCCATCTTCCTCCTATTTTACAAACGGCATAAGACAGATCACATTCCTGTATATACTTTTTATTGATGTTATTCGTCGAATTTTCCTTTATTTTCCCCATAGCTTACAAATTTGTTAGTACCATACAATTCGCTGTATACAGTGCAAATGTAAGGTTTGAAATTTAATTTTGTCCTCAGAAACTGAAAATAAACAGTTTGGGAACAATAGCGCTTAGGTTCCTTGTAAAAATAGTATTAACAGGAAAAATTAAAAAATAATGGAATTAACATCCTCAATAACACAAATCGTTAGTCATTTAGAAAAAATACAGTCATTCAATGTACAGAATCCATTAGATGATACCCGGAAATATCTTGAAACGATGTCGCTTCAGCTCAGCGGAAAAAAAGAATCTGTTGCGATGATAGAAGAACTGAATGTGTCTATGGAAGACCACCAGATTCCGATCCGTATCTACCGTCCGAAAGGAAAAGCCGTTCAAAAATCATCAGCCATTATTTATATCCATGGTGGATGGTTTATTGCAGGAGGCTTTGAAACCCATGATGCAGTGGTCCGGAAATTAGCAAATAAAATAGGATCAGCCGTGATTTTTCCAGACTACAGACTGGCTCCTGAACATCCTTTCCCGGCAGGTTTAAACGACTGTATTGACATTGTAAAATGGGTCAGTGAACATGCTGAAGATCTGGGAATTGACAGAGATCAGATCGGGATTATAGGCGATAGTGCCGGAGGAGCCCTTACGACCAGCGTTTCAACTCAGGTAGGAGAGCGCCTGAAATTTCAGATATTGATCTACCCGGCAGCGGATAATCAACTCAATACAAAATCCTGGGAGATCTATGAAACCGGCCCTGTTTTAAACAAAGATGGCGGTATTCAAGCCTGGAAATGGTATCATCCTGAAGGTGAAAGCAAGCCGGATCCGTTAGCTGTTCCGATCTTGATAAAAGATTTTAAAAATACGCCACCCACATTGGTTCTTATTGCAGAGCATGATGCTTTAAGGGATGAAGGAGAAGTGCTGACACAGCATATGAAAGAAGCAGGGGTTTCCATGCAAACCAGTTTTTATAAAGATATGGTTCATGGATTTATGCATATGGGAGAAACACTGAATGAAGTACAAAAGGCGACCGATGAAATGGCGGTATTTGCGCATCAATATCTTAAAACTGCTGAAAAATAAGGATGAAAAAATACGCATACATCGGATGTCTGGGATTCATTGCGGTTATTACCACAGAATTCGGCGTGATTGGAATTCTGCCGCAGATTGCAGAACATTACAAGATTGGCATAGACAAAGCTGGCTGGCTGCTTAGCGCTTTTGCATTAATCATTGCTTTAACAGGTCCTTTTATGACTTTACTTATGTCAGGATTTGACAGGAAAAAAGTGATGTTAACAGCTATTGCCATATTTCTCTTTACAGCTGTTATTTCTGCAATGTCACCCCCGTTTTGGCTTCTGATGCTGGTGAGAATTCTTCCTGCGTTTTTGCAACCGGTCTATATTGCGACAGCTTTGTCTGTTGCTGTATCGGGAGCAGAGAAAAAACAGGCCAACAAGCTGATGGGAATCGTTTTTATCGGGGTTGCCCTTGCCATGGTGACGACGGTTCCTTTTGCAACATGGCTGGCCAGTGTATGGATATGGGAATCTTCTTTCATCGTTCAGGGGGCAGTGAGTACAATTGCTCTGGCCGTTATCTATTTTTCACTTCCACCGATGCCTGTTAAAGAAAAGAAATCTTACAAAAGCCAGCTTACAATTTTAAGCCAGCCTACCTTCATCATCAGTACAGCCATGAACTTTTTTATGATAACGGCCTGGTTCTCTACCTACAGTTATTTTGCAGACTATCTGAATAAGGCAAAAGGAATGGAGGGAACTATGGTAAGTTATATGCTTTTTCTATTTGGAATTATCGGTGTTTTTGCCAATTGGATCGCAGGGAAAATGCTAAGCTGGAATGTACCTAAGACAACGGCTTTATTTCTTTCCGGGACTGTAATTGTACCTTTTTTACTGTATTTTTCTGGGGATAGTTTGCCTGCCAATATCATTAGCATAGCCGTTTGGGGGTTCCTTTACTCTCCCAGTTTCCAGAATGCATCTACCTATATGATCTCTTCTGTCCCGGATTCTCTTGAATTTGCCAACAGTTTAGCGACTTCCTTCGGAAACCTGGGAGTAACTCTTGGAACGACATTAGGAGGATGGATAATCGTGGCCAAAGGGGCGTCTTACAATCCCTGGATAGGTCTTGTATTTGGTATTCTTGCCTTTTTGATGATCATTCTGAGGAGTATTTTAGAGAAAAGAACTGAAAAGAAGGAGGCTGTTATTCCCTGTTCCTAACATATTGTAACAAATTTTGTTACATTGAGTAAAATGTATTAATTTTGATGCTTCAAATCATTCAGAAATTAAAACAAATAAAAAATGAAAATAGAAATATGGTCGGATGTTATGTGTCCGTTCTGCTATATCGGAAAGAATAATTTTGAACAAGCTCTTGAAAAGCTGCCGTTTAAAAATGAAATAGAAGTAGAATGGAAGAGCTTCCAGTTAGATCCAACTTTAGATGCTACACAACCTCAGAATACGATTGAATATTTTAAAGAGAAAAAAGGTTTTCCAGCAGATCAGGCCTCTCAGATGATTGGTCAGGTGGCACAGATGGGGAAAGGAGCCGGCATCGATTTTAATTTTGAAAAAGCGTTGATCATCAATACTTTTACAGCTCATAAATTACTCCATCTTGCCAAAAAGTATGGTAAGGCAAATGAAATGGAAGAAGCTCTTTTTAAAGCCCATTTTATCGACGGAAAAAATGTAGGAGATATTGAAGAACTTGTTGCTCTTGCTGAAAATTCAGGGCTGGATAAGGATGAAGCCAGACAGGCTTTAACCTCAGATCAGTTTGATTATGAAATCAATCAAGATATTCAGGAGGCAAAAAACAATGGTATTTCCAGCGTTCCTTTCTTTGTTTTGAACGGAAAATATGCGGTATCGGGAGCACAACCTGCTGAAGTTTTTGCAGATGCTCTTCAGCAGACTTATAAAGAAACGGTAAGCCCGTTTGAAGACCTTTCTAAAGGGGGAGGAGCTTCTTGTGATACTGATGGATGCAGTGTTTAAATCATGTCAGGAAGTTTGAAGCTGGAAGAGGGAAGTCATTGAAGTCTGAATACAGAGCTACAGTGTATTTTTATTAAATTTTCAAGGTTACTTCATTAAATTTTATTGACTAAGAGTAACTTCCAACTTACCCCTCCCAGCTTCCTGACTATGTTAATTTTCTAAACACAAATAGATTCACGAATGTCACTACTGAAGGACAGCAATATTCGTGGGGTTTGTGAAAAAGATTAGCGACATTAGTATTTTTTAATAAAAAATAAATTAGTGTAGTCATTATAAAACACCTCAGATTGAGGTGTTTTTATTGGTTATAAAGTTCAATAAAAACAGAAAAGAGGTTCGGTTTTAGCTGCTCAATGCTTATTTTTGTTTAAATATTTACGTTCAATGATAAAAATCAACACCGAAGCTCATTATCCGGTTTCTGAAACACTGTTTGTTTTTGCTTTGGATTCAGAGGCAGGACAAGCTTTTGAAGGAAAAAATAAATTGGTAACAGGAATAGGAAAAGTAAATGCGGCCATAGAACTTACCCGGGAAATTCATTTCAGAAAACCTAAACTGATCGTTAATTTAGGATCTGCAGGAAGTAAAAACTTTGGTAAAGGTAAAGTGGTTTGCTGTACAAAATTCATTCAAAGAGACATGGATGTGAGAGGTCTCGGTTTCAGCCTTTATGAAACCCCTTTATCCGGAATTCCTCCTGTTCTGGAATATGGTCTTCAGATGAACGGCCTGGAAGAAGGAATTTGTGGTAGCGGCGACAGTTTTGAGATGAATCATTCAGAAACGGATTACAATATTGTAGATATGGAAGCCTATCCGCTTGCCCTGATTGCAAAGAAAGAAAATATTCCTTTTCTATGCCTGAAGTATATTTCTGATGATGCGGGAAGCGATGCCGCAGACGACTGGGCAGTTCAGGTACATCTGGCTTCTGAAGCATTTAAGAAAATATTATTTTCATAGTATAAATCCCGTGAAAAATTTCAGAATTCTGTTTTCTATCTGACGATGATATGAAAGTGACTTTTTATCAACCCACACATCCTCTTCTTAAAAAATATATTGAAGGATATTATTTTATAGAAAAAGATAATATGGACAAACCGGTCAGGTATCTTACTTTTCCGGATAACTATTTCATTGTATCAGTCTGTCAGAATGTATCTATTGTACAGGATAAAGGATGGATAGAAATTTACAGATCTTTAGAGGAGAATGTAATCGTAGACTTTGTTTTCAGGTGTTCAGTTCCTACTGAAATTTTTTATCAGCAGTCCGTTAATGAACTTACGCTTTACTTTAAACCCTTAGGAATTTATCATTTTTTTGAGGCAGATGATTGTGAAGCCCTGGAAGAAAACATTCACCTTTCGGGTTTTAAAGAAATCTCGAATGCTATTTTTAATGAGCCTAACAGAAAAAAGCAAATTGAAATGCTGGAAGATTACTGGCTCTCAAAATTTCAACATAAAGATTTAACATTGGCTTATTCGATATTAGCTGATTTTGAGACTGAACTCAGCATCGAAGAAATTGCAGTAAAAAATAACATAACAAGGCAATATGTGAATAAGATCTCAAAACGTTATCTAGCTAAACCGGCGTCTGAATTCAGAAAAATCCAGAGATTTCGTAATGTTTTGATATCCAATAAAAAAGTAAAAAATCTCACTGAACTTTCATATGAGCATCTTTTCTACGATCAGTCACATCTTATTAAAGATTTTAAGGAACTCACAAAAATAAACCCCAGGAAGTTCTTTGACAATGTAGATATTGAACAAAATAATATCTGGCTGTTTATCTGAGTTTCCATTTTTACAATTTATAAGCTTTCCATTGAAATACTTTTACTGAAATATTAAATCATATTTCAATGAAAAAAATACTGGTCGGAATTTTCTTTTTCTATTCTCTGATTTCCTATGCACAGAGCGATCATACTAAAGTAGTACTGTCTGATATCACAGAAAAAGTAAAAAACAATTATATTGATAAAGATGCCTACAAGAAAGTTGATTCTTTATTTCAAAATGAATCTAAGAAAGGAACTTTTAATAATCTGAGTAAAAAAGACTTTGCTGCCTTTCTGACTCAAAAGTTGAGAGCCACCATAAAAGATGAACATTTTTTTGTCAAATATTTAGAAAATTATAGCTCTGAAAACCCTCACAATGAGAAAGAAAGAGAAAAAGAAAACAATTTTCATAATAGCCTTGAAAATTTTGGTTTTGAAAATGTTAAACGCCTGGAAGGTAACGTCGGTTATATCAATTTTAAAGGTTTTGCAACGGCTGAATCCAGTGAAAAAACACTGGCTGCCGCTATGAATTTTGTGGCCAATACCAATTCGTTGATTATTGACCTGCGAGAAAATGGAGGAGGAGATAATGAAATGCTCCTTTTATTCTGCAGTTATTTCTTTGATAAAAAAACGGATCTTTATACTACTTATTTTAGAAATAAGGATAAAACAGTACTAAACAGCACACAATCTCAAGTTTCCGGGCAGAAATATCTTCACAAAAATATCATCATTCTTACCAGTAAAAAAAGTTTTTCCGCAGCAGAAGGTCTGGCCTACTTTTTACAGGAATATAAACTGGCCGAAGTAATTGGTGAAAAAACGGGCGGTGCTGCCAATCCGGTAGATCATTTTATCATCCAAAATCAATATTTGTTACTTGTTCCGGCAGGAGAAATAACATCTTCCATAAGCCATAAAAATTGGGAGCATATAGGAGTGATTCCTGATCAGGAAGTAGAAGCAGAAGATGCTTTAAAGGTTGCCTATATTAGAATTTTAAAAAATATTTTAAAAGCAGGAACAAAAACCGACTTAAGCATACCTGAAATAAAAAATCTTATTAATAAATTAGAGCAATAAATGTATAGCATGTCATCAATCATCATTCAAAAAGCAGGAATAAAAGATCTGGAAACCATACAGGATGTGGGAAGACAAACTTTTTATGAGACCTTTGCAGAAAGCAATTCAGAAGAGGCAATGAAAACCTACCTAGAAGAAAGCTTCAGTACGGAGAAAGTGAAATCAGAACTAAATAATCCTGATTCTCATTTCTTTATTGCCTGGGAAGAAGACATTCCTGTTGGTTATCTGAAATTAAACTCCGGGACTGCACAAACTGAGATGCAGGACGACACTTCCCTGGAAATAGAACGTATTTATGTAAAAAAGAGCCATCACGGCCAGAAAGTAGGCCAGCTGCTTTATGATCAGGCTCTGGAAACCGCTCAAAACCTGAACAAAAGTTATCTGTGGCTGGGAGTTTGGGAAGAGAATTTGAGAGCCCTTCAATTTTACAGGAAAAATGGGTTTGAGGAGTTCGGAACTCATACCTTCAGATTAGGAAATGATGATCAGACCGATCTGATGATGAAGAAAACTTTAGATTAATAAAAACCAGCTTTGAAAGAACTTTTAGAACAGATCAGTACCTATTATCCGCTTTCAGAAGAAACAGTTGAAGCGCTGATGAATATCTGCACGGAAGAAACCTATCATAAGAATGAACTTCTCCAGGAGGCCGGATCTGCTGCCAGATATTATTATTTTATAAAATCAGGGTTGATAGGATATTATACCATAGATGAACAGGGAGATTCTGTGTATAAAATTTTCTTTGAAGAAAAAAGTTTTGTGGCTTCCACGGCAGCCGTTATCAAGGATAAGCCCAGCGACTTCAGTATCATTGCTTTGGAAGACTGTTCAGTAATCAAATATCCGGCAAAAGCTTTCAGGGAACTGATCAATCAATATCACGATCTGGCATTATTTCACATTCATTATCTGGAAAAAAACTGGGTAGTAAAAAAAGAGCCGCTGGAGATCTCTTTAAAGCATGAAACAGCCAAACAGCGTTATTTGCAACTTTTGGAGAACAAACCGCTCCATGACCGGCTGAAACAGCATCATATTGCTTCCTATCTGGGGATTACACCCACTCAGCTGAGCCGCATAAAAAAAGAAATAATCTGACAAAAGCTTCAACATATGTTGAGGCTTTTTTATTTTCTCAGCCTCATCTTTGTCTCATAAACAAGAATAATTGTATGGGAAACAGCCAGCCACAACGTGGCGATTTAGCCTAAGATAGGATGCAGTCCTATTAGATTCCCAAGTTAGCAACAAAATTAAAATTGTATCCTATGAAAAATTTAGTAAGCATCGTATGTGTATTAGCGGTAAGCACACATGTTTCAGCACAAAAAGTCATTCATCAAGATGTCTTCAGTGCCAAAATGAATAAGAACATCAAAACAATCATTATCACTCCGGATGTGCAGAAGGGTGCCACCTACCCATCCGTTTATATTCTTCATGGCTACAGCGGAAATCCTGAACGGACGATCAAACAGGATATTCCGGACCTTGTTCAGAAAGCTCAAAAGGATAAGATGATTTACGTACTTCCGGACGGAAATTACAACTCATGGTACGTAGACAGTCCGTTGGTTAAAGATTCCCAATACCAGACTTTTATCGGACAGGAACTTGTAGAATATGTTAATAAAAACTATCCGGTAAAAAATGATAAAAAATTCCGTGGTATCCTGGGCTGGAGTATGGGAGGTTATGGTGCTGTGAACATTGGTACTGCGTACAATAATACATTTGGCATTGTGGGAAGTTCTTGTGGAGCTTTGGATTTCAATTCATTCGGAGAAGGTTATACTCATTATCAGGTAGATAAAGTTTTGGGACCTTTAGATGTGATAAACAAAAATCTTCTGACAGATAGCAAAACAAACCTGATGGCTACAGCAGGACAGCAATATATTTTTGATTGCGGAACAGAAGATAGTCAGATGATAGAAATGAACAGAAAATTTCACAAAAAACTCACAGAACTTAAGATTCCTCATCTTTATATAGAATCTTTGGGGGCTCATGATCCACAGTATTGGAACAGATCATTATCTGAACAATTGACTTTATTTGATCAATTTTTTAAGCAATAAATTTAACTTTATATGAATCAATGTATTTGACTTAATTACAGTAATTTATATTGTTTTATTTGAAGTTAGAATCACCGTATTTTATCCATGTCAAGGTTTTGAACCTTGACATGGATAAAACCTGGTAAGTTCAGACTTTCTGACCGTCTTTTTTTTGCTATACTTAAAAAAAAGCGAAGCTCACCTTAATCATCTTAAAAACTTAAATGCTCTTAATGGTTTAGAAAAAAAATCCTTTTAAGCACAAGACTTAAAAGGATTTTCTATGGATAAATTTTCAGGTACTACCTGAACACTTTAAATATTTTCAAAGTTTTTACCCAAATGCTCTTCAATAACAAAGAACGGGTCTTCTGTAAGCGTGTGTGCCCTCATTTCCATCAGACTCACTTTGCTCATCATACGGAGCATAATTCTTCTTTGGCATTCGTGTTCCACGCCGTCGATATTTCTTACTCCAGCTCTGAAAGCCGATCTTCCATGAGCACATAAATGGTTATTCACCAATATCACATCACCAGCCTGTGGCGTGAAACCTGAATAAATAAGATCTCTTGCTTCTTCCCAAAACTCTGTCAGATGGCTGTGGGCATCATCCGTCTGCTTAATGCTTGGGTTGAACAGCTGTTCCGCAGCATCAAACCTCATAAATGGCAGTTCATAATTACCGTACAGAACGGCATCCAATGCTTCTTCCTCCTCTGTGGCAGTCTCCAGATTGGCATCTTTCGGTATTTTGTACATGCGCTCAAAAAGAGGTCTGAAATTGTCCCCGATAGCTCCGTGAGAACGGATTGAATATAGGGTCGAAGGTACCTGCTCTTCATTACGGATATACATAAAGCTTAAAAAATCTGCCTGATGTTTCAGGAAGGCATCTTCGGTATGCACATAAAGATCTGTTGCAGATCCCGATCCTGTTTGAGTTTCCCTCATTTTTTCGTCAGGAATGATGGCATGCATTAATCCTCCGCCTTTACGTTGAGAATAATATTGTACCGGTTTGGATGGAAGTGCTCCGTGAATCAAAGCACAAGCAAAACCATAAATATTGAATTTTGAATAATCCGCAGACTGCCAGTTCGGTGGTGTATTTCCAATACTTTCCTGATCAATGTCCATTAATCCCCTAAATACGAGAGCTCCGTACTGGTTTATTGAAAAGTCGCTGGCAAAATCAGCGGCTATATGTAGAATTCTTTCCGGCAAAAAATAAGAAGCCAGTTGATGAACGTGGGTAATGAAGTCTCTATTTTCATAGCTGCCATATTTTCTCTGAAGATGCACCGCTGCATCTTGTATCATTCTTCTTTCCTGAGAGGTGATCTCAACGACTCTCGGAAGCAGTTTTACCGCAGTAATACGGTCGTTATCTAAAATTTCTAGCGAATTCATTAAAAAAATATTTGGTGTGTGAATATAATTTCTATATTTGTTTTTAATTATTCTAAATAACAATAGCTTGTTCAAATTTATGAATAATTTATCAATCACCAAATAAAAACTTAAAAAAATGTAAAAATAAAAACTTGACTATCAAGTACATATGCCTATGTGCTAAACAACTTTACACAACTTATTGATTTTAAAAATCACCATACAAATACCTTATGAATAACAATCAAATGCCCGCCGGAGAGATCCTGGGCGCTTCCTTACCTCACATTTCGGGGAATTTTGGAAATATTTTTCATTCTGATAATTATGATCATTATCGTTCCGCTGTCGAAGAAACTTTAGACCTTGTGGGAACTTTTCTTCACAGAAACGACAAACCCTTCAGCGGAATCGGAGCCAAAGAAATGAAAGGCATGGTACAGCAGATAGACCTTAATCAAAAACTATCTTCATACCAGGAGCTACTTGAAGAGGTAGATACTATATATGTAAAGCATGCCACTGCTTTTCACCTTCCACAATACGTGGCACACCTTAACTGTCCTATCGTTATCCCTGCATTGGCGGGAGAAATCCTTGTCAGTGCCATCAATTCTTCTCAGGATACCTACGACCAGAGTGCCGGAGGAACTTTCATGGAAAGAAAACTGATCGACTGGACCGCAGAACAGTTAGGATACAATGCAGAAATAAGCGACGGCGTTTTCACAGCAGGAGGATCACAGAGTAACCTGATGGGACTGGTGATGATGCGTGACTGTTTTTCTCAGAAGAGATATAACCATAATATCAAGCTGGATGGTCTTCCACAGGAAGCTGGACGTTTTAGAATTTTTGTTTCTGATAAATCCCATTTCAGCAATTTAAAGAATGCATCTATTATGGGATTAGGCGAAAAAAGTATCGTGAAAGTTCCTACAGACGAAAGATTCTGCATGGACATCACTTTGCTGAAAAAATACATTAAAAGAGAAGAACAGATGGGAAATATACCTATCGGAATTGTAGCCACGGCCGGAACTACAGACTTCGGAAACGTAGACCCACTGGAAGATATCGCCAATGTTGCTGAGCAATACAATATCTGGATGCATGTAGACGCGGCTTACGGATGTGCTTTATTATTAAGTGAAAAGTACCGTCATCTTCTGAACGGTATCGAAAGAGCGGATTCAGTGACAATCGATTATCACAAATCTTTCTTCCAGCCAATCAGCAGCAGTGCTTTCATCGTTAAAAACAAAAGGGAATTAAGAATCCTTAAACACCACGCAGATTATCTGAATCCTGCCGAAATGGATGAAGAGGAAATTCCTGCACAGATCAACAAATCCATTATCCAGAGTACGCGTAGGTTCGATGCTTTGAAACTGTGGTTTACGTTAAGAATGATGGGCAAAGAACAGCTCGCAGAATATACAGACACGGTGATAGACCTTACCAAAGATGTAGCGTCTATGATCACTGAAAATCCTCACTTTGAACTGCTTTCCGATACGGACCTGAGCGTTCTGGTTTTCCGTTATATCAGACCTGATATTAAAGACCTGAATGCTTTGAACCAGCATATCAAAATGAAACTTTTCTACAGCGGGGAAATTCTGGTGGCAAGTACCAAAGTAGATGGAAATTTCTACCTGAAGTTTACTTTCCTGAACCCGATCACCACAACAGAAGATGTTCACCAAATTTTAAATACAATACAATCGCATGGAGAAGACTTTGGTACAGCCAACTAAGCTTACGGAAAAAGCACAGGAAATCACAATTAGAATCCTGCTGAACGGAATGCTTCGTGAGCTTGGAAACGGAAAGTTTTATCAGGGAGTTCCGAAATACGATGCCCTTACGACTCAGGCACTGGAAAACAGTACATATCCATTGCATATGAGATTTGAATTAAAGAAAAGCGAGATATTTTTATTCGCTCCGGTTTCTTACCGTTCCGAAAGTGCTTTCCACAATTATGGAATGTCTTTATGGGTGGTTGATCATAAAAACCAGAAGGTTTTTGAACCGGATGTTGATCAGCTTACCGGATTGGTATACCGCGAACTTTCTGAGCAGTTCAGTGAAAAAGGTCTTGAATTATTTACAAAAAGAATTCACAGCAGCTTAAGAAATCTTGAAATGATCATGGAGGAAGGGTTACAGGATCAAAATGCTCTAACGTATTCTTTCCTGGAATCTGAACAGCAACTTCCTGTGGGACACAACCTTCACCCTTTCACAAAAGCGAGAATGGGATTCTCCAGAGAAGAGCAGCTTCTGTATGGTCCGGAATTCAATAAAGGAATTCAGCTGGAGTATTTTCTGGTGCATAAAAGCTGTGTTCAGGAACAGTCGGTTTTGGAGCAACCTTACAACGAATTTCTAAAGAGTCTCGTTTCAATACCGGAAGATCTTGAAGCAAGATACCTTAACGAAGATGAAAAACTTTCTGATTTCTATACCGTTCCGTGTCATCCTTGGGAAGCAACCTATCTTTTATCCATTGAAGAAGGAGCGGAAATGATCAAAGACCGTACTTTAATTCATATCGGAGCTTTTGGGGAAGAATTTTATTCAACCTCTTCCATCAGAAGTATGTACAGCCCAAATATCCCATGGATGCCTAAGTTTTCGTTAAATGTTCTTTTAACAGGATCAATAAGGATTAACACGGAGAAAGATTTAAAAAGAGGATATGCGTCAGCTTTATGGAGAAAACATGCAGGAGCAGCATTTGAAAAGGATTTTAACCAGTTTAAACTGCTTTTGGAACCTGTAACATTAGGCGTTTATCATCAGGATAAAAATATTGAAAGCCTTAATCTGCTGATCCGCGAAAATCCGTTCCTGCCGGAAGATAAAATACTTCTTTTAGCAAGATTATGCCAGGATGAGCCTGCAGACGGACAGAATTTTATCCAGAAATTCTTTACAGATGTTTCTGAAAAACTGGGAACAAGCCCGGAAGAATCGGTTACTATCTGGTTTGAAAAGTATATTCACTTACTGATTGCTCCTTTAAACCATTTATACAGCCAATACGGCATGGCTCCTGAAGCACATCAACAGAATCTTCTGATTCAACTGGATGATCAGTTGCTTCCGAAGACTCTTTTTGTAAGAGATGCACAGGGATATTTGTTAAGAGAAAGCGCAAGAGAGCAGTATACGGAGCTTTCCAAAGCGTATCCTGAAATTGAAGATCTTTTCATCAGGGATGAACGTCTTTTAGACATAATTTCTTACCATGTTCTGGTGAGCAATCTTTCAGCACTTGTGGCGTCATTAGGGAAAACAGGATGGGTAAAAGAAAGAACACTGATCAATATTCTGCACAACCATTTTGAACAGGTTCATCAGGAAATGCCTTCAGATTTTACCCGTTATGCACTTGAAAACCGTCATTGGGGCACAAAAACCAATTTTAAGGCCGTTGCCAATGAAATTGACGGAATTACAAGCGCTGCAGCCATTTCTTACGCCAAAGTTCCGAATCTTCTTCATTACCATTACTTCTCAGATCAGTTGATTCAGCCTGAAGGAAAAGAAGTTTTCTTTAAGCGTTATTTCCAGAAGGATGATGTTACAGTTACCATGAGACCTGTTGATATTGATGAAGACCTTGAAATGCTTCATGAATGGTTTAACCGTGAACACGCGATCAAAATCTGGCAGATGAACTGGCCGATTGACGAGCTGGAAACCTATTACCGTTTAATGCTGCCGGGTGATGAAGCGCACAGCTACATCGTCATGAGCAATGGCGAACCTACATGCAATATTGAGGTGTACTGGCCATGCAGAGATATTGTGGGCGATTATTATGATGTACTGCCTACCGATTACGGAACCCACCAATTTATTGCACCCACAGATCCGAAGAAGAAATACGTTTCTCCTTCCACACAGTCTATGGTAGATTATGTATTTGCCCAGCCTGAGGTTGGAAAAATGGTAGGGGAAGGTTCAGTAGATTCTCTGGCGTCTATGATGAACAAGGCACATGTCGGATTCAAAGTAGATAAAGTCATTGAAATGCCTCATAAAAAAGCCAACCTTAATTTCTGCTACAGAGAATGGTACTGGGAAAAATTCCCGCAGAACAAAGATGTAGAATTCACCGTAAAAACCACTGAACATGAATAACGATACTGTATATAACGTGATCGGAATAGGGATTGGTCCTTTTAATTTGGGACTTGCCGCCTTGTCCCATCCGATTTCTGAATTAAAAACCCTTTTCCTTGACCAGAGAGACGGTTTCGACTGGCATCCGGGATTAATGATCGACCACGTAACACTGCAGACACCTTTTCTGTGCGACTGCGTATCCATGGCAGATCCTACGAATCCTTTAAGCCTTCTGAACTATCTGAAAGAAACGAACAGGCTGTACAAATTCTTTATCAGGGAAGATTTTTTCATTCCGCGTAAAGAATATAACCGTTACTGTCAATGGGTAGTCAGTCAGCTTCCACAGTGTCGTTTTTCAACACAGGTGGTTGATATTGTGTATGAAGACGGACTGTATTTAATTACAACCATTCACACCAAAACTAAAGAAACAGAAGTTTTCAGAACGGAAAGACTGATTCTCGGAACAGGGACACAGCCGCACATTCCTTCATTTATTCCGAAAGATGATTCCCGTATTCTTCATACAAGCTCTTATCTGTACCGTAAGGAAGAACTTTTAGCTCAGGGTAAAAAAATTGCCGTGATCGGTTCAGGACAGAGTGCGGCAGAGGTTTTCTATGATTTATTGCAAAGCCGTGATGAAAATACCCAATTGGGTTGGTATTCACGTCCGGACCGTTTCTTCCCGATGGAATATTCAAAGCTGACGCTTGAACTGACTTCTCCTGATTATGTAGATTATTTTTACAGCAGGGATGAAGCAGCCAGAAAATCAATATTAAGCAAGCAGCAGGCTCAGTTTAAAGGAATCAATTACGACCTCATCAATCAGATCTATGATTTCATCTACGACCTGAATATTGATAATGCTGATCCAAACCTTACGATCATTCCCAACAGTCAGCTCGATAGAGTAGACAACAGCAATCCTGGTAATTTAACCCTTGAGTTCACACAATTGGAGCAGGAAGTTCCTTATGAACAGGAAGCTGATTATCTGGTGGTAGGAACAGGATACCGTTATCATGAACCTGCTTTCCTGAAAAATATTCAGTCCCGAATTAAAAGAGATTCCACAGGTTTATTTGCGGTCAACAGGAATTATTCCATAGATCATAACGGCGGTGAAATCTATGTGCTTCACGCAGAAGTACACACCCACAGTTACATTTCTACCGATCTTGGAATGGCGGCCTACCGTAATTCCTATATCATCAATGACATTTTGGGAAGAGAATACTACAAAATTGAAAAGAAAATTGCTTTCCAGGATTTTGATGTAGAGAAACACGCTGCTGTATCAACTGTCAAAATATAACAGAACAATGAACACCAACTTAAAAAATAATACCATCAGCCAGAAAATCTGGCTACAGGCCAACAGAGATCTTATGGCCAAGACGATTGCAGAGTTAATGCATGAAGAACGATTAAAACCTGTTGCCGTTACTCAGGACGAAGAAGGATTTACGGTCTTCAAATTGGAGACCGGAAACTCAACTATAGAATACATTTTCCGAGGACAGGAAAGGATGATGGATTACTGGCATATTGATACGGAAAGTATCGTGAAAATAGAGAATGGCGTACCCACCTCAGCGCTGAATATTCCCCAGTTCTTCCTTGAAATGCAGACCGTCTTCGATTTAGATGCCAATACGCTGGCGAGATATACCGAAGAATTGTTACATACTTTATACTGTGACGCATTGATCTTATCCAGAGGCGTTATGTCTTCAAAAGAACTGGCATCAAGTAATTACCAAACCGTAGAGCATCAGATGACGGGCCATCCGTGGGTAATCGTTAACAAAAGCAGATTAGGATTTTCTCCTACCGATCTTGAAACATTTGCTCCCGAAGCAGGAGAGGATTTAAAAGTCTTATGGCTGGCTGCTCATAAGGACAGATCAGCGTTCCAGTCGCTGGAACATATAGATCAGGAAGGATTTTACCGTTCTGAAATTGGAGACGAATTGTATCAGGTATTTCAACAAAGGTTGATTGATTCCGGAAAGTCTCCTGATGATTATAATTTAATTCCCGTGCATCCGTGGCAGTGGGAACATAAGCTGAAAATTCACTTTGCAGGCGATATCGCATCCGGTATTTTAATTCTTTTAGGAGAAGGAAATGATGTGTATAGCCCGCAACAGAGCATCAGAACTTTGTTCAATACAGATCATCCTGAAAAAAGATATCTGAAAACGGCTGTTTCTATTTTAAGTACAGGAAACATCAGAGGACTGTCGCCTAAGCAGATGAAAATTGCGCCTTCTATAACAGATTGGGTAAAAGGATTAATCAAAGGCGACGCTTATCTTGAAACAAAAGGAACCATATTTTTAGGAGAAGAAGCTTCTATTGCTTACCTGCATCCTCAATACAGTGCTATTGCCGGTGTTCCTTATCAGTATAATGAATTTCTTGGGGCTTTATGGCGCGAGAGTGCTTCCAATTATTTACAGGAAGACGAAGAAGTGTTTACCATGGCTTCCCTGCTTTTTGTAGATCAGAATGGAGTTCCTTTGGTACAGGCTTTTGCAGAACAGGCAGGAATCAGTATTCGGCAATGGATCACAGATTATCTGGATGCCTATCTTACACCGCTCCTTCACATTTATTACACCCATTCTCTTTGCGTAACGCCTCATGGAGAAAACATTATGGTTGTATTGAAAAACGGAGTACCGCAGAGAATTGTGATCAAAGATTTTGTAGATGATATTGTCCTGACCACAGAAGCAAGAGAGAAACTTCCTGATCATCTGGCAGACGGACTGATCCAGTCTTCCAACAAGGAAAATGTTCCGTTGTCTATTCTTTTGGGTGTTTTTGATGCGTTCTTCAGATATTTATCCAATGTTCTGCATACGCATTCTAATTTCCAGGAAGAAACCTTCTGGACACTTGTTCATGAGTGTATAGAGAACTATAAAAGCCACAATCCTCATCTGAATGAGCGTTATGAAAAATATGATCTGTATGTTCCTACCTTCAAAAGGTTCTACATCAACAGTCTTCGTTTGAAAAACAACGGCTACAGTGAAAATAAAGCATTTGCTATTCCAAAGAAAGACGGCGCACTGCCTAATCCTTTGTATCAGATTGCTAATAAAAATTCTGTAGCGACGGTATGAGAAAGCTTCTGCATCTTGTAAAAGAAGGCTCTGTATTTGCGTACGGAGCTTTAGCGGGAAAAAAAGTAGAACTTACCTCAGGGAGTATCAACCGTTCTATCTTCAGTCTTGCCATTCCGATGGTGATGGAGCTCGTGATGGAATCTGTTTTTGTCAGTATCAATCTTTTGATTATTGCAAGGTTAGGAGATAAGGTCCTTGGACTCGTTGGAATTGCAGATAACTATATCAATTTTGCCAATGCAATTGCCATTGGTTTGGGTATCGCTGCTGCAACACTGACGGCAAGGAGAGCCGGAGAAAAAGACCAGGAAGGTATGAGCCGGACAGCACATTATATCATATTGCTGGCCTCTGCTTTTGCATTACTGATTGGCGGTCTGTCATATCTTTTTGCCGGTGAGATCATCAGTTTCCTTGGATTTAATACAGGAATTGTAGATAATGGGCTTCCTTTTTCCAAGCTGGTCTTTCTGAGTATCGGTCTTGTGATTCTGCGTCTGTCTATCAATGGTCTTTTCAGGGGAGCAGGGGATGCAGATCTGGCGATGAAGTCGCTTTGGCTTTGTCATATCTCCAGTATGGTCTTTGCGGTAATTCTTGTTTTCGGATTGGGTTTTATTCCTGCTTACGGATTAATGGGGTTGGCGTATGCTACCATATTATCCCGGTTACTGGCGGTTTTATATCAGTTCTTTATTCTTCTTACACGCAAAACCAGCGTGAATATCCTGGTAAAATTTCATCTTGATCTGCCTTTAATTAAGAAAATTCTGAAAATTACTTTTGGCGGGCTGGTTCAGTATATTATTCCTGCTTCAAGCTGGCTGATCATGGTTAAAATCATTGCCACCTTCGGCACGACAGCTCTTGCAGGATATATTATCGCGCAGAGAATTGCTTCTGTTGCGACGATGCCTGCGTGGGGAATAGGAAATGCCGCAGGAGTTCTTACAGGACAAAATTTAGGAGCCGGAAACCCGGACCGAGCAGAGAAAACGGTATGGAGAGCCGGAGGAATTAATATGACTTATCTGGTAGTAGTTGCTATATTCTGGCAGTTCGCTGCGGAATATGTCGTGACGTTCTTCACCAAGGAAACTGAAGTAGCAAGATATGCAGTACAATACATCCATGTGGTGTCTATGGCTTATCTCTTATTAGGCTTTACAATGGTGATCAGCCGTGCGCTTAATGCGGCTGGCAATATTATGCAGGTAACCCTGCTGTACATGATCATGTTCTATGTGATTCAGCTTCCTTTGGCCTACTTGCTTGGGGTAAGGCTTCAATGGGAACTGAAAGGAATATTTACGGCTATTGTTTCCTCGGAAATCGTATTGGCTGTATTGTTCCTCATGATATTCAAAAATGGTAAATGGAAAACTATAAAAATTTAAAATGCACACAACAGACGAATTTTATGAAATTATCGCATCAGCAATCGCTGTGAAAAAAGAATTGGTAGACGAAAATCTTACGTATCAGGAAATTCCTGAATGGGATTCTATGTCGCATCTGCTTATTGTAGAAGCTTTGGAGCAGTTCTACCGTGTCAAGTTTGACTTTAACGACATCCTTGAAATGGGAACCGTCGGAAAGATCCGCGAAAAAATGAAAAAATACGATGTACTCGTAGAAAACTAAGTATATGAAAATTTTAGAAAATGTAATTGCCAACAAGAATTTGTTGTTTACAGATGCTTCCACCGGTGCTTCCACACCGGTTGGAACGCTGTATCGGTCTTTAGGCCTCAATCCTGTAGAAAAAGGATTGATCTTTTTGTACAATGACAATCAGGTGCCGAGCATTGAGGTGCTCCTCAATTTTTATGGAACTGCACATGCCATTGCTGTTTTGGGACAGAAACTGCATCCGGAATTTAAAGATCGTCTGGAAACCGAATACCGTCCGAAATATATCTTTGATCCCTCAAGAGATGAGGTTCAAGGATATTCGTTAAAGGAATTTTCGGAAACGGTGAAAATCTTTGCTAAAGAAGATTACCAGCCGGAAGTGACGATTCATCCTGACATCAAGATCCTTTTAAGTACTTCCGGAACTACCGGAGTTCCAAAACTGGTTAAGCTTTCCGACGAAAACCTTTATCAGAATGCTGTGAGCATCCTTCAGTACATGCCGATCCTGGAAACGGATGTAGTTCCGCTCAACGTACCGATTAATTTCGTGTACGGTTTTTCTATTTTTACCACCAACTGTATGCGTGCGGGAAGAATAGTATGTACAGACAAAGACATCATGCAGAAAGCATTCTGGGACGAAATGGAAGCGTATGGTTACAGCACGCTGGGAGGCGTTCCATATCTGTACGAAAACCTGAACAGAATCGGATTCTTCAGAAAAGACAGCAGCAGTCTGAGATACATGACCCATACGGGAGGGGTGATCAATGCTGAATTGAGAAAGACCATCTTCAATTACTGCCTTGAATTTGAAAAACAGTTCTTTGCCCAGTACGGACAAACCGAAGCAGGCGGAAGAATGGCTTATCTTACCACAGACGGACTTCTTGAAGAGGAAACGTCTATCGGAACTCCTTTACACGGCGGAAGCTTCCAGATCGATCCTGAAACGGATGAACTGCTGTTTTTACACACTAGCATCAGCGGAGGGTACGCCAACAAGCTTGAAGATCTGTCTACCTACGCACAGCCTAAGGTTCTTCATACAGGAGATACGGGCAGAAGAGGGCAGAACGGACTGTATTACATCACAGGAAGAATCAAGAGAATTATGAAGCTTTTCGGGATCCGTCTCAACCTGGATGAGGTAGAGTTTATCCTTAAAAATGAACTGGAAGGAAATACAGTGGTTTGTCTGAACGGCAATGACAAAAAGATCATTGTTTTGTATGACAACATCGAGATTGATCCCGAGATCATTAAGGAAACCATTAAGAATAAACTGCGCATCAATCCTCAGTATGTACGCACCGAACACATAGCATCATTTCCATTATCACAAAACGGCAAAATAAACTATCCCCTGTTACAAAACTTACAGCATGAAAATATTTAAAACCCCTATATTACTTTTATTTCTTGTCGGTCTTCCATTATTTGTTTCTGCCCAGCAGAGTGAACGCGTTAACGGCAAGGTCATGCTGTCTGAAAAAGTGCCCGTTAAGAATGCGCTTTTAAGATTAGTCAATACACCGTATCAGGCTAAGACCAACAGTTTAGGAGAATATTACTTTGATAATGTGCCGCCGGGAGAATATACGCTTCAGGTAGTTTTAAATGATATTGAATTAATGCGTGAGCAGATCCGCATAGAAAAAGATGTTTTTGAAATTCCGGTGATTTATCCTGAAACAGAAAACAATGTTATCGAAGGGATTACAGTATATGCCGTAAGCAGAAACAAATTTCTGGATAAGGACAGTACCTCGATCTCTAAAATGCCATTGAGAAACATCGAAAATCCACAGTTCTACACAAGTATTAACCAGCAGATCCTGAAAGAGCAGCTTATTTATGACGTTTCTGACGCTTTAAAAAATGCTCCGGGTGTTGTAAAAATGCAGGGAAGTGCGGGTAGAGCGGGAGACGGAAGTTTTTATTATAATTTAAGAGGTTTCCCTACCAGAGTTTCTATGATAGATGGTGTTCCTGCGACCACCAACTCGGATATTGATCCTGCGGATATTGAGCGTATCGACGTAATTAAAGGCCCTTCCGGAACGCTTTACGGTGGTGCGGTTAATTCTTTTGGAGGATTAATTAATGTGGTGACGAAAAAGCCTAAAGATTATTTCGGCGGAGAAGCTTCTTATCTTTTGGGAAGTTATAACCTGAACCGTGTGACGGCTGATGTATATGGTCCGATTACGGATTCAAGGAAGACTTTATTCCGTGTAAACGCTGCCTATCAGTATCAGAACGGATTCAGAGATTCTGAGTTCAGAAAATCCATGTTTGTCGCTCCAACATTCAGCTACCAGGTGAATGACCGGTTAAAGTTTAATTTGGGAGCCCAGATTTATACGTATGAAGGAACGAATACGCCCATTATCTTTTTACCGAGAAACAGACAGTTTATTGCAAGAACTCCTGATGAGCTTGGGTTCGACTGGAAAAGGTCTTATTCCAATAATGATATGACCTTAAAAGCACCTTCCATCAATGTAAAAGCTGAGATTAATTACAAAATTTCAGATCAATGGAATTCTCAGACTTTGATCTCAAGAAACTACAGAAAAACGGAAGGATTGTACCAGTATCAGTTTATGAGAGGAAATACAGATAACCTTTTAGAACGTAATGTACAATGGCAGAATGGCGAGGGAGCGTCTACCAGTGTTCAGCAGAACTTTAACGGGGAATTTAAAATCGGAAAAATCAAAAATAAAGTGCTTGTAGGGTTAGATTATTTAAACCAATCTTTAAATAATAACCTTTCTCCAATCGTTGTATTTGACTACATTGATGGTAAAAATCCTACAGCCCCAATTGCTCCGCCGGTGACAGGGACATATGGTAATATATCTAAAGATTTAGCTTTACAAAAAATTCAAACTTCCACAGCACCTTTAATAAGGAATACAGCATCAAGTAATATTTATGGAGCTTATGTTTCCAATGCAGTATATATTACAGACCGGTTGGTTACTTTGCTAAGTTTACGTTTCGATCATTATGAAAGCAAAGGACAGCTCGACCTGAACACGAATATCAATACAGGAACATTCAATCAAAATGCCTGGTCTCCAAAGTTTGGTTTATCCTATCAGATCTTCAAAGACCGTCTGTCAGCATACGCTAACTATATGAATGGTTTCAGTAATGTAGTTCCGGTTGCACAGCCCCTTGCGGACTATAGCGGAGATTTCAAACCGCAGAGATCTAATCAGTGGGAAGTAGGATTCAAAGGAAATCTCTGGAGAAACAGAGTGAATTTCACGGTAGGATATTATGATATTTTGGTCGATAATATGTTAAGAGCAGATGTCGTAAATCGTGATGGAAAAAACTATAATGTGACGATCCAGGACGGAGAACAGAGAAGTAAGGGTATCGAAATTGAAACGATTCTGAACCCTATTCAGGGCCTTAACATTATGGCAGGATATTCTTACAATGACAGTAAGTTTGTAAAAGCTGCTGCCAATGTAGATGGCCGGCGTCCGTCGTCTTCAGGTCCGGCTAATGTATTCAATTCATGGGTAAGCTACATATTGCCGATCAAAGGGCTTTCAGGTCTTGGATTAGGCTTTGGAGTGAACCGTGTGGGTGAGCAGATTAGTGTAGATAATGCGAATACCGGACAATTTACATTTCCGGCTTATACTTTAGTGAACGCTTCTGTATCTCTTGAAAAAGAAAGATACAGATTAGGCTTTAAAATGAATAATTTAGGAAATGCACAGTATTTCGCAGGGCAGGGTGTTATAGTAGCCCAAATGCCCCGTAACTTTGTAGCGGAGGTTACTCTTAAGTTTTAATATGAATTCTATACTCAGAAAGACAGCATATCAATTACATCTATGGCTCGGACTAACGTCCGGGCTTATAGTTGTCATAATGGCAGTTACAGGATGTATTCTCGCTTTTGAAAAAGAACTGAAACATACCCTACACCCGGAAAAATATTTCGTCAAAACCATAAAAAAAGAAAAGTTACAGTTTTCCGATCTTAAGTTAAAAGCTGAGCAGGCACTTCCGGACAGTTTAAAGGTAAGCAGGGTTGAAATATCCTCAGATCCATCCCGAAGCTATGCATTCCGTTCTCTGAAAATGGATAAGGAAGCTTTGACCTATTGGGGTTCCTATATTCATTATTACAGGGTTTATGTAGATCCTTACACCGGAAAAGTTCTTGAGGTGGAAAATGCAAAAAATGATTTTTTTGAGATCGTTATGGATCTTCACCGCAGGCTTTTATTGGGTGAAAAAATTGGCAAAACCATTACCGGATATTCTACACTGATATTAGCGATCATGCTTTTTTCAGGACTGGTCATCTGGTTTCCCCGTAAAATGAATAAAAAGGCAATGAAAGGAATGTTTCTTATTAAAACGTCAGCCAAATGGAAAAGGGTTAATTATGATATGCACAATGTCCTCGGATTTTATGCCGTCATTCCTTTATGTCTTATTGCCTATGCAGCGTTGATATGGAATTTTGAAGATTTCGACAAATGGGTCAAAAAAACACTGAACGGAAAGGCGAAAACTGAACAGAAAGCAAAAAGTACCATTCCCTCTGAAGAACCTTCGGACCAGAGAAATATTTTGAATATCGTAGGGAATAGGGTAGAAAAGAGCCTGGCTGATAAAAAATCTGCACTCATCAGCTTTCCGAAAACAGAAGAAGGAACTTACTATGCTGAGGTAACGTACGGCAATAAGCAATACCAGAACGAGCAGTTTACTTTTGATCAGTACTCAGGGAAAATCCTAAAGCATCAATCTTACAAAGACAAAAACATAGGCGATGGAACCGCGTTAAGAGAAAGAAATTATGATCTTCATACTGGAACTATCTTTGGAATGACAGGGCGGATTTTATATCTTTTTGCAGGGATGATTGCAGCTTCACTTCCCATCACAGGATTCATTATGTATCTGAACAGAAAAAAGAAGAAACCCAAGAAAAAGAAAGCGAAAATATTGACTCTCTCCAATTAAAAAAACAAAAAATTTTAGATAAGTGTAACAGCTAGGTTACACTTTTTTTCTCACACAAATCCCACAGATTCATAAAACGCAATTATCTGCGGGATCTGTGTGATCTGCGGGAAATTTCATATCAATTATTTGTAATGAATCTGTTGCGTAAATCTTCTCGCTTCGTCAGATCAACTTGTTGATCCACCTTTTTAATCCTTAAAATGAACAGTGTTGAACATAAAACTTTGCGTTTAAAAATTACAATAAATGAATTTTTTATCCCACAGATCCTATAGATTTCACAGATTCATGTACCTCAATTATCTGCGGGTTCCGTGTGATCTGCGGGAAATTTATTATAATTTACTTGTTGCGCATTGATTATCAATATTAAAATCTGCCGCCTAGTAATATGACAACCAATTCTCGTCCTACGCTTATTAAAACATTAAGATAAGTGAAGATAGTAGGGTTAGTTAAGAAAAAATCAATGATTTTTTTTAAGTTGTACGTCTTAAAACGAAGCTAAACTTAATATTCTTAAAAGCTTAATAATCCTAATCGTTTAAAATTTTCTTTGTTGTAGAAATCAGGTATATTTTTTCTTTTATAGAAAAGAAAATCAAAGATCTTCACAACTTAATTGTCCTTTTACAGTAGGCTTTTAAACTTTAAATAACTTAAGTGTTTCAAGAAAATTTTTGTGACTTTTGTGGTTTATAATTTTTATAACAATCTTTTCACTTGCCCAGAAAGGATTTCAATACTCTTCTCCATTTCCTCAACGTTGAGATTTCCAAAACCCAGCCTCATCGCCGTAAGGTTTTTGGTTTGGTAAAGCAGTGTTTTAGGAATAAACAGATTATTCTGCGCGCAGTTCCTGCTCAGTTGCATCAGATTCACGGGAACATTCCATTCCAGCCAGAAAGCCAGTCCTCCTGAGGGTTTTTGAAATTGTATAAATTCGTCTAAATTTTCCTTAAGAAGTTCTGCAAAGTGATTGCGTCTTTCCTGATAAACCTTTAAAGATTTCTTAAGATACCGGTGTATTTCCCCTTCCTCAATCATTTCACCAAGGGCTCTTTCCATTAAAATATCCCCCTGACGGTCAATGATTCCCAGATATTTCCTCATTTCAGCCATCAGATTTTCCGGAGCCACAATAAAACCGGTCCTGAATCCAGGAGCCAATGATTTTCCAAAAGATCCGATATAAATCACCATCCCTTTCGTATCCGCACTTGCTAATGGAAGAATGGGGCTTTTATCATAATGAAATTCATAATCGTAATCATCTTCCAAAATGATAAACCCAAATTCATGGGCAAGATCCAGCAGTTCAAGCCTTCTCTGTGCACTTAACGCAACAGTAGTAGGATAGTGGTGATGCGGGGTAAGGTAAAGCATCCGGATTTTCTGTTTTTTACAGGCTTCCCGGACATGTTCTACGATAATTCCTTCTTCATCTATCGGGAGTGATACAATATTCACACCTGCTTTCTGGAAAATCATATTCACGGAAAAATAGCTCAAAGCACCTACCAATACAGTATCTCCCGCAGAAAGAAGAATTTCGGAAACGATATAGATACTCATTTCTGTGCTTCGGGTGATGAGAAGGTTATTCTTTGAAATGGGTAATCCGCGGGATAGATTAAGGTAATGTGACAGATGTTCCTTAAAAAATTCACTGCCGTCATGATTGTAATGGCCCAGCATTTTCTGGTTTGATTTTCTTTTCAGAATAGAGCTGTAAAACCTTGAATGTTGACCGATCTGAGTCAGTCTGATATCCGGAACACCATCATTAAAAACATACTCACAGTCCGAATGTTCAAAAGGATTATCTAAAATATTAGAAGTTTTAAACGAAAAACCTGTGGTTTCAGGATAATTCTGAAGGCTATTTTTCTCAAAATCTTTAACTTTTACAGGCTTTTCCTGATTTTCTCCGATAATAAATGTTCCTTTGTTCGCAAGACTTTCTACCCAGCCCTGCGCAGACAATTCATCATAAACCGCGATGGCCGTATTCCGGTGGATTTCCAGAACTTCACTGAATGTCCGGGTTCCTGGCAGCTTGGTGCCGTAAGGCAAAAAACCTCTCTGAATAGCATTAATCAGCTGGTTTGCAATCTGCATATAGATTGAAGTCTCTGAATTTCTGTCAATTTCTATAAAACTTTGATAAGGAATCTTAACCGGACTATCCATAATATTAAAACTGGCACCTTTTAATGGTCCGGCAATATACTAATTTTGGTTCAAAATAAAAATCTATGGAATTTCAACCACTGCTTGAAAGAATCGTACAGGATGGCGTAACCCATGCCAAATGGCTGAATACGCTTTCCTTCATGGAAAATGCCGGTGCCAGAAAGATCTCTAAGTGTGAGCATCCGGTTTCCGTTACGCTGATTCAGCTGAAACATGCTGCTGAAGAACACCGCCATGCTTATTATCTAAAAAAACAGATCGGAAAAATAGATCCCGAATTGTGTAAAACCTATGGAGCAGACGAACTTCTGGCTCCGGTTGCCACCCGACAGTATCTTCATTCACTGGATGTAAAGGCTTGCAGATATCTTCAGGCTGCATTTAATCTAAACAAAGAAGAATTGAAATTTGCAGCTTACCTTTTTGTGACTTATGCTATTGAAGTCCGGGCAGATGAGCTCTATCCGGTTTACCAGGATGTTTTAACCAAAGAATCTTCGAGAATTATGGTGAAATCTATTATCCTGGAAGAAGAGGGGCATCTTGAAGAAATGATTAATCAGTTGAATGAATTTTCTCCAGATTGGAATAAACATGCAGAAAATATTCTGACAATAGAAAAAGAGTTGCATGATGAGTGGATCAATGCGATAGCTGAAGAAGTTGCCCAATTAGACTATGCTTAAAAAATTTCAGGAAGCCCTCGATAAAAGAAAGGAAACAGGAATACTAAGAACGTTAAAACCAAAATTTGTTGGCATTGATTTTTATTCCAACGATTATCTTGGCTTGGCAGGAAATAAAGAACTTCAATTACATTTGCTTCTGAAGGTTCAGGAAAACCCTCAGCTTCTTTCAGGAAGCTCTGGCTCGAGATTGATCAGCGGAAACACCAACACAGCGACTGAAACGGAAAATTATATTGCCGAACAGCATCAATATCCTGCAGCTTTGCTCTTTTCTTCCGGCTATAATGCCAATCTGGCTTTGTTTTCTACGCTACCGGACCGTCACGATACGATAATTGTTGATGAACAAATCCATCGCTCTGTTCATGATGCGTGCCGGATGTCTCATGCAAAGAAATTAAAATTCAGGCATAATGATCTGGAAGATTTGGAAAGCATCCTTAGAAAGCAGACCAAACCCAGTTATATTGCTATAGAAAGTCTCTATTCAATGGATGGAGATCTCGCACCCCTTCAGGAAATTGCAGCTTTAGCCAAAAAATATGATACTGCACTGATTGTAGACGAAGCCCATGCTTTTGGTGTTTTCGGATATGGCCTGGTTGAGAAATATCAGTTACAGAAAGATGTTTTTGCCGCCGTAATAACCTATGGAAAAGCTTTAGGAGCGCATGGAGCAGCAGTTCTTTGCGATGAAACGGTGAAGTCTTATCTGGTGAATTTTGCTTCTTCCTTTATTTATACCACCGCAGCACAGGATTTTTCATGGATAGCTATTAAATGGGGTTATGAATTTTTAAAGCTAAAACCGGAACTGTCAAAAAAGCTTCATCAAAATATTGAAATTTTTAGAAATCAAAACATAGAAACACCTTCTTCGGAGATAAGCCCGATACAGGCTGTATTAGTTCCGGACAATCAGCAATTAAAAAACCTACAGAATACTTTATATGATAATGGCTTCTTAACCTACCCGGTCCATAGTCCGACTGTAAAAACAGGAACGGAAAGACTAAGAATATGCCTCCACAGCTTCAATACAAAAGAGGACATTGTAGCACTAACGAGAATCATTAAAGAATTTATTTAAAACGAGTAAATCCAAAACCCCGCAACCTGTAATATTAAATGAATCAAATATTTATCACCGGAATTGGCACTGAAGTAGGAAAAACAGTATGCTCTGCCGTTTTAACCCAATATTTTAAAGCAGATTACTGGAAACCCGTACAATCCGGGGATCTCGATTATACGGACAGCCATAAAATAGAATCCTGGACAGAGAATACCGTCTGTCATCCGGAAATCTATCGTCTTCAACTGGCTGCATCTCCGCATCAGTCTGCCAGACAAGAAAATATAGAAATAAGTTTAGATCAGTTTCAGTTTCCCAAAACAGATAATAAACTAATCGTAGAAGGAGCAGGAGGGCTTATGGTACCGCTTTCGGATGAGATTTTTATGATAGATCTTATAGAAAGGCTTAATCTTCCTGTAGCCTTAGTCGTAAGAAATTATTTAGGATGCATTAACCACAGTTTACTTTCCATCATGGCCTTAAAACAAAGAAAACTCAAGCTGGAATACCTGATTTTCAACGGAGCTTTTCCTCCGGATACCGAAAGGGTGATCTGTAATTTTATTAAAAGAGAAACCAGAATCATCCACATTCCTGAGATCGACCAGCCAACCAAAGTCAGCATTAAAGCTGCCGCAGAACAATTAACAAAAACAAATTTATGATAATGGACAAAAAAACAACCATCAGAAACAATTGGACGAAAGAAGAAATAGAAGAAATTTATCACCAACCCTTACTGGAGTTGATTTATAAAGCATCAACAGTTCACCGTGAATGGCATGATCCTTCAGAAGTACAGATCTCAACTTTACTATCCATCAAAACAGGAGGATGCCCTGAAGACTGTTCCTACTGTGGTCAGGCAGCCCGATATCACACCAATATCAAAGTACAGGCATTACTTCCTACGGAAACCGTGATTGCCCATGCCCAAAAAGCAAAAGACAGCGGTTCATCCCGTTTCTGTATGGCTGCAGCATGGCGTGAAGTCCGTAACAACAGGGATTTCGACAGGGTAATCGATATGGTAAAAGGCGTGAATGAACTTGGACTGGAAGTATGCTGTACGCTAGGAATGCTTACCGAAGAGCAGGCTGTCCGTCTTCAGGAAGCTGGTTTATACGCTTACAATCATAATCTTGATACTTCTGAGCAGTATTATGAAGAGATCATCTCAACCAGAACCTTCGACAACAGAATCAATACAATTAATAACGTAAGAAATGCCGGAATAACTGTTTGTTCAGGAGGAATCATCGGATTGGGTGAAACACACAGAGACAGAATTTCAATGCTTTTAACCTTAGCCACAATGCCCAAGCATCCGGAATCTGTTCCTATCAATGCTTTAGCCAGGGTAGCAGGAACACCACTTGAAGATAACGAAAAGGTAGACAGCTGGGAAATGGTACGAATGATCGCTACTGCGAGAATTGTCATGCCATCCTCAATGGTCAGATTAAGTGCAGGACGAATAGAAATGAATGAAACAGAACAGGCGTGGTGCTTTATGGCAGGAGCCAATTCCATCTTTACAGGAGAAAGAGAAACCCTATTGGTAACGCCAAATCCTGGAGTTTCAGAAGATATGCAGATGCTGGAAAAACTGGGACTAAAACCAATGAAAATGAAGGAGAGTAGCTGTTGCTAATCTGGTTTCGCAATACGAAGTTCGGGCCACGACTTGGCTTACAGAGCTTCCTCTTCTAACCTCTAACCTCTAATTTCTAACTTCTAAAAAAGATGAATACATTAACACAGTCCCTGCTTGCAGAAAGAGACAAAGCCGTCAACTGGCACCCTTATACCCAGATGAAAACGGCTGGAGATGCAATACCCATTGTCAAAGGAAAGGGTGTTTATTTATATGATGATGAAGGGAAAAAGTATATCGATGCGGTTTCATCCTGGTGGGTGACTTTGCACGGCCATGCTCATCCTTATATAGCAGAACGGGTATTTGAACAGTTAAATACTTTGGAGCAGGTTATTTTTGCAGGTTTTACGCATGAACCGGCTGTTCAGCTTTCAGAAAATCTACTGAAACTGCTTCCGGAGAACCAGAAAAAGGTTTTCTATTCGGATAATGGTTCGACAGCAGTGGAGGCAGCATTGAAAATGTGTATTCAGTATGCTTATAATATAGGTAAAGAAAAGACTAAAATTCTGGCTTTTAGAAATGCTTATCACGGAGATACTTTCGGAGCCATGTCTGTGAGCGGAAGAAGTGTCTGGACAAAACCTTTCGGGAGCATGCTTTTTGAAGTGATTTTTATAGATACACCTAACGCCGAAAATCTGGAAAGCTTAAAAGTTCAGATCAAAAGTATAGCAGAAGATACAGCCTGTTTTATTTACGAACCTTTGGTACAGGGGGCAGCAGGAATGCTGATGTATGAGGCCGAACATCTGGATGAGCTGATGAAATTTTGCAGAAGCGAAGAAATTCTGATGATCCAGGATGAAGTATTTACAGGTTTCGGAAGAACCGGAAAATTGTTTGCAGCCAATCATCTTACGGAAATGCCGGATATTATGTGTTTTTCCAAAGGCCTGACGGGCGGAACGATGCCTATGGGAATCACAACCTGTTCTCAGGAAATTTTCAATGCCTTTTTATCCGATGACAAATACAAAACACTGTTTCACGGACATTCTTTTACAGCGAATCCTTTAGCGTGTACTGCGGCATTGGCAAGCATGGAGCTATTATTACAGGAAGAAACGTTAGCGGCCATTGACCGTATCAGTAGACAGCATTCAGATTTTACAGAAATTTTAGCACAGCATCCAAATGTGAAAAACATACGTCAGACCGGAACTATTATGGCTTTTGAATATAAAACGGATCAGAAAACATCCTATTTTAATGAGATCGGAAAGATACTGTATGATGAGTTTCTACAGCGTGGGATTATTATGCGTCCACTGGGAAATGTTATGTATTTGGTTCCCCCATATTGCATGACTACAGAAGAGCTGGATTTTATTTACCAGAATATTCTGGAGGTATTGGATGCCTTTAAGAATCAAGATCATTTCCCCACTCATGCAGCTGATCAAGAATAGGACCTAATTTCCTTGCTTTATCCGTAAGCTTATAATATACTTCCGGAGGAAAATTATAGACTTCAACCCGTTGAATGATGTGATTTCCCTCCATTTGTTTCAACTGTTCCGAAAGCACTTTCTTCGAAACCCTGGGCATTTTACGCCATAATTCTACAAACCTTACCTGATCTTCCTCAAAAAGATTCTGAAGGATCAGTGGTTTCCATTTTCCGGAAAGAATATCAAGGCTCCGTCTGAGCCCGCAGTTTTTAAATTCATTAAAATTCATCATCCAATGTTTTTGTCGTTAACCTTTTGGTAACCGTCTATTATTGAGCTTCGATTTAGCCATAGTTTTGCAGAACAAAATTAAGCAAAATGAAACTAGAATTATGGCGCAATGCCACATTAGTACTCCAAATCGGAGGAAAAAATATTTTAATCGATCCCATGCTCGGAAAAAAGAATTCTATGGGGAAAATTCCAATGACGGATAACGAGCTGTTGAACCCTTTGGTTGATCTTCCGTTCAGTGAAGAGACATTAAAAGATAAATTGTCAGCAATTGATGCGGTAGCTGTAACCCATCTTCATCCTGATCATTGGGATGGAAAAGCCGTGGAACTTTTAGATAAAAATATTCCCGTGATCTGCCCTGAGATCATTGCAGAACAGATAGCCGAATCAGGTTTTACGAATATCGTTTCCATTAAAGACAGTATTATTTGGGAAAATATAAACATCTCCATTACAGAAGGACAGCACGGAACCGGAGAAATAGGGGAGAAAATGGGTCATGTCAATGGGTTTGTCTTTAAAATAGAAGATAAAACCGTCTATATTGTTGGTGACAGTATCTGGTATGAAGGAATTGCGGCAGAAATTGATCAACATAAGCCTCAGTACATTGTGGTTGCGGGTGGTGCAGCAAATTTTGCGGTGGGAGGCCCCATCATTATGACCAGCCAGGATATGATTAAGGTTTGCGAATATGCACCGGATGCTACCGTTTTGGTCACTCATCTGGAAGCTGTAAGCCACTGTAAAGAAGACAGGAAGTTTATTCAGGAGGAAATTATTAAAAACGGATTACAGGACAGATGTTTTGTTTTACAGGATGGTGAAGAATATCCTTTAGATTAAATTCTGAAGCCCTAAAAATTATTCAACAATTTTTGTTTTTCTTGGTGGCTGAGGCTCCCGAAGCCACCTTTCCAAATTACATATGGCTCATTTTTTGGATATTCCTCGTAAATTAATTTCTATGCTCACTCTATTTCTATTGGAACTTAACTGGAAAGAATTGCTAATGGGGCATGAAGAATGGTCCTTTTTGTTAGAAATCATTCTGCGTACCTCCATTATGTTTCTTGTCATTATCATTGGCTTGAGAATTTTAGGCAAAAGGGGAGTCAAGCAGCTTTCGGTTTTTGAACTCGTTGTGATTATCGGCTTAGGTTCCGCAGCGGGAGACCCGATGTTTAATAAAGATGTTGGTATTGTTTCTTCAATCCTCGTATTCATTGTCATTATTCTTTTATACAGTATTATCACTTTTTTTATCGGAAGAAGCAAAAAGTTTGAAAAAATGGTGGAAGGAACTTCTATATGTCTGATCCATGACGGTGAATTTTCCATTGAAAACTTTAAGAAGGAAAATTTAGGCAGCGATGAATTCTTTGCAGAGCTCAGATTAAGAGGGATTTCACAACTGGGTCAGGTAGAAACGGCTATTGTAGAGAGCTCCGGACAAATCAGTGTATTTTATTACGAAGAGCAAGAGGTAAAATATGGACTCCCGATCATGCCGGAATCATTACAAGATACATTGAAAAAAGTCAATAAAGCAGGTCATTATTCCTGTACATTCTGCGGGCATACGGCATTTAAAGAAGAAGGAAATGCCGGCAACTGTTCCAAATGTCAAAAAGATGAATGGGTGGAAGCAAGTAACAGGAGAAGAGTGACATAAGTCAATACTTGAGCCTCTCAGCAAATCTTTACCACTACTTTATCACTACATTTGTAAGAGTAAACAATAAATGGACGCAGCATGCAACAGATAGACACATTGAGAACTTTGAACTACTCAGGTATATTTCTTTCCTGCTTTTCAGATTACAGCGAAAAATGCATCCACGCCACTCCAGAACATGTGCTGTTGTATCTGTATTCCGGAGAGCAGATCATAGAGGACAGAGGAGAGCAAATTGTTATCAAAGCAGGGGAGTGTGCTTTTATCCGTCGTGATCATCGGCTCATCATGTATAAAAACAGTATAGGAGAAAATTTATACAAAGGGATCTCGCTTACTTTTGGAAGATCTGTTCTTCGCGAATTTTACAGCAAAATGAACAGGTCTGAACTACCGGAAAAACCCTCAATTTCAGAAAAAAATATATTTAAACTTGAAATTCGTCCGGATATTACCAGCCTATTCCAGTCCTTAACCCCTTATTTTGACGGCAATATAAAGCCTACAGAAGGTGTTGCCCATCTTAAACTGCTTGAAGGAATCTATGCCGTTCTCAACAGTTCTGAAGCTTTGTATCCGGTGTTATTCGATTTTACAGAACCCTGGAAAGTAGATATTCTGGGATTTCTTAATGAGAATTATACGGACGACCTTACCATGGAACAGATTGCCTCTTACACGGGTAGAAGCCTCGCCACATTTAAACGGGATTTTAAGAAAATAAGCAGTCTGACTCCGCAGAAGTGGCTGATTAAAAAACGCCTCGAAGCTGCCTATTTTAAATTAAAAGAAGAAAATAAAAAAGTACAGGACGTTTATATAGAAGTGGGATTCAAAAATTCGTCTCATTTTTCCACAGCTTTTAAAAAAGAATATGGTTTTTCACCATCCGATATATAATTACCCGCCTGTTCTTATTTTTTATCGGAAGATTTCCCTCCCGACGACATTTCGCTTTTAATTTTCTCTCTGTGCTGCATTCCCCATCTGGTCATCGCTCCTACCAATTCTTCCAGGGTATGACTATAGGGCAGCAATTCATATTCAATACTTACAGGATAGCCAACGGAAACTTTTTTTATGATAAATCCGTTCAGTTCCAATTCTTTAAGCTCGCTTGAAAGTACCCTTGCAGATATCCCGTTCACTTGTCTTTGAATCTCCGTAAATCTTTTGTTCCCTCTCGCCATTGCGATAATAATCATCAGCTTCCATTTCCCTCCAATCGCATAAAGTGCATCGGAAACGGCCATTAAAACACTGTTGCATTCTTCTGTAAATGCCCTGCTATCTACTTGATTTTCTTTCTCTTTTGCCATAACTAAGCTTTTCATTAGTCACTAACCTTTTGGTAACGACTAATAAATTGTAAGCAAATATAGCATAGTTTTGTCAAAGAATAACAAGCACATAAAAATTTTCAAACCTTATTAAAATTAAAAGTATGACATTAGAAATTTTAAAAACAAGAGAAGAGCTAAGAAACTTAATTGATGCTTATGCATCTTTAGGCGACGAAAAAAAGATTGCAGAACAAATGGAATTATTTACATTAGATGTTACCTACAAAGCGTATATGGGAGACTTTCTGGCAGGAGACACTACAGGCAGAAAAAAGCTTGAAAATGAATTTAATAGCCATGCTTCGCAAGTTAAAACCTATTTCACCATGAACGGACAGCATACGGTCGAAATAGATGGAGATACTGCTACAGGAACTTCTTTTTCTCAGATCAAAATGATCCGGGAGGGAGAAGGTAAAGATATCATGACAGATTATAGCGTTAAATATGATGACAAATATGTATTTCAGAATGGGAAATGGCTCATAAAAGATCGTATCGGTTATTTCATCATTGTTGAGACCAGACCCTTCTTGTAGTCTAGTACATTAGATAACGTAAATAAATGGAGAGCTTAATTTTATCATGAAAATATGAGCTTCTCAGAAAGGTTAATTGAGCCTCACAAAGATGTCTTTGTGGGGCTTTTATTTTAATTTTGTTTTGTACTAAAAAGATGAAAATGCAAAATAAAAACATAGTAGAAAGACTAAAAAAAGGTGAAATTATTCATCCTACCGATCCTGAATATTATATGATTAATGATATAGTAAACAGAACAATTGAACGGTCTCAGAAGCTTAATAATGCCACAGACATACACCAGGTGCGTGATTATATTGGTGAAATTACGGGTGTTACAATCGATGAAAGCACAACAATATTTCCGCCGTTCTACACCAATTTCGGAAAATTCATTACCCTTGGGAAAAATATTTTTATCAACCATGCTTGTTCCTTTCTGGATATGGGCGGAATTACCATAGAAGATGATGTATTGATTGGTCCCAAAGTAAACCTGATTACAGAAAATCATCCGCTGGATCCCAAAGACAGAAGAGCACTCATTACAAAACCTATTCTCGTAAAAAAAGGAGCATGGATTGGTGCCGGAGCGACCATCCTTCCCGGAATTACTATTGGGGAAAATGCTGTAGTTGCAGCCGGGGCGGTCGTTTCAGAAGATGTCCCTGATGACACTGTGGTAGGGGGAGTTCCGGCAAAAATCATTAAATCAATTTATTAATTATGAAAAAATCAATATTGGCAATAATGCTATGTCTACTGTTTTCAGGGAATATGGTGTCACAGAACGTAAAAAAGCATCATCCGGAATCAGAAAAAAATAAAATGGAAAAAATCACCGCAGACCAATACACTACTTTTAAAGTGAACAGTAGTATTGCTATTTATAAAGTCACCTTTAAAAATCAGTACAATATGGAGGTGGCCGGACATCTTTTTATATCCGAAAATTATAACCAAAACCAAAAATACCCTGCCATCATTGTAGGGCATCCGATGGGTGCCGTAAAAGAGCAGAGTGCTGATTTGTATGCATCCAAAATGGCGGAAAAAGGTTTTGTTACCCTAGCGATTGATCTTTCCTTTTGGGGAGAAAGTGCCGGAGAACCGAGAAATGTAGTTGCGCCTGATATCTATGCAGAAGATTTCAGCGCCGCCGTTGATTTTCTGGGAACAAGATCATTTATTGACAGAAATAGAATAGGGATTATTGGTGTTTGTGGAAGCGGAAGTTTCGTGATCAGCGCAGCCAAAATTGATCCCCGAATGAAAGCCATAGCAACGGTAAGTATGTATGATATGGGAGCGGCCAGCCGAAATGCACTGAATCATTCCCAAAGTCTTGAACAGCGAAAGAAAATAATTGCAGATGCGGCAGAACAGCGTTACATAGAATTTACAGGCGGAAAAACCCAATATACGAGCGGAACTGTTCACCAACTGGACCAAAATACCCATCCTATCCAGCGCGAATTTTATGATTTTTACAGGACTTCCAGGGGAGAATATACCCCAAAAGGCGGTTCACCGGAGCTGACGACCCACCCAACACTGAGCAGCAATACCAAGTTTATGAATTTCTATCCGTTTAATGATATAGAAACCATTTCTCCCAGACCAATGCTGTTAATTACGGGAGACCAGGCACATTCCAAAGAATTCAGTGAAGAAGCTTACCAACTTGCTGCCGAACCTAAAGAGCTGTATTATATTCCGAAAGCAGGACATGTAGATCTATATGATAAAACGGAATTAATTCCTTTTGAAAAACTGGAAGCATTCTTTAAAAAAAATCTTTAATAGCAAATTTCTGGATTAAATAAAAAAGTCTCTTAAAGAGACTTTTTTTTATGTTTTTTAATCTTCAACACATTTATTTCTCGCCGCCTTCATTCCGAAAAAGAACATCAGGATGACAGCAAAACTTAAAAAGTAAAAAGAACTTTTCCATGAAACATCCCAGTCATGCAGCTTTCCGAATACCGGAGGCCCAAACGCTGCGATCAGATAGCCTACAGACTGTGCCATTCCGGATATTTTTACAGCATTAGCGCTGTTTTTTGTTCTTGTCGAAAAGAACAGAATAGACAGACTGAAAGACAACCCATTAGAAATACCAATAATCATTGCATTAGCATAGATCCATTGAGATTGCAACCATACAAACATCATCGTACTTGCGAACATTAGAACACAAATAAGAACAATCAGAATTCTCTGGTCTTTCATTTTTCCGGCAATAATCGGGGCACAGAAAGTAATAGGAATCATGGTGATCTGAATAACAAACAATACCCATCCTGTACTTTCGCCCTGCATATTATAATCAGTCAAAAATGACGGTAGCCAAGCCATCATGCAATAATAAAACAGCGACTGCAGCCCCATAAAGATGCTTATATTCCATGCCTGTGCAGATTTAAACATATTAAAATCCGAAACACTTAATGCCGCTTTTGCCTGCCCGAGATTCTTTTTATTAAATATCAGTTCCAGAATCAGGACAAAAAGCCCCAGTCCGGCAATCACCAGCCAGATTCCCAGAGAACCACGCCACCCAAATCCTGTCCATTCACCGATTCTTACACTGAAACCTGAGGCCAGTGCCGCTGTAAGATTCATAGAAACCGCAAAAATTCCGGTCATGAGACCAATCTGTTTTGGAAAATTATTCTTGATATAGCCAGGAGTAACCACATTTCCGATACAAATTCCGAGTCCTATGAACACAGACCCCGCAAAAAGCGTCCAAAGAGATCCTGTAATTCGTAAAAACAAACCAGAACTCAAAATAATAAGAGAATACATCAGAAATCTGCTGATACTGAATTGATGCGAAAATCTGCTGACCAAAACGGAGCAGGTGGCAAACATAAACAAAGGAATAGAGGTAAGCAGGCTGACCTGAAAACTATCAAGTTTCAGAGCATTCCGGATATCAGACAATACCGGAGATACAGAAATAATAGGGGATCTCAGATTACTGGAAACGAGGATTACAACCAGTACATTGATCATCATCAGAACATAAGAAGCATTCTTTCTTGTTTCATTCTTCATCATACAATAAATATTTGATGCAAAATTAATTCAGTTGTTTTGTTTAATTTTGCCAAAGTTTTAACTTAAAACGACATGAATCCACACGACACAATAGTGATTGATGAACTGGACAAGCCTTATTTTGTATGGTTTGAAGAAAACTGGCGACATGATGATATCGTTCATACCCATGAAAAAGGCCAGTTGGTCTATGTAGAAAGCGGATTTCAGTACATCACCGTGGATGGGAAGATCTATCTGCTTCCACAAAACCACGCAGCCTGGATTCCTCCCGGCTCTATGCATAAAACCAATTCACATTCTGAGAAGATCAAACTGATGATCATGTTTGCTGATGTAGAAAAAAGCAGTGTTTTTCATCATGAAATCAACGTATTTTCTGTTCCTCCTGTTTTAAAGGAAATGATAAAGTATGCAGAAAGATGGTCAAAAAGCACCTTAAAAGATCCTGATGAGATGTTGTTTTTACAGGCACTTTTTAATGAACTTCCCCGTTTTGTGGAACATTCACTGAAACTCCATATCCGTCTTCCTGAGGACAAACGATTGTCTGGTGCTATTGAATACCTTCACAACCATTATCATGAAGATATCAGGATAGAAGATTTAAGTGAAATTTCCCTGCTGTCGTTACGAACGCTGGAACGTATCTTTAAAAAGGAAACCGGAATGACCTTGAGCAAGTACCAACAGATCCTGAGGATCATTAAAAGTCTGGAACTGCTGAGTTCCGGTGATCTTACGATTTCGGAAACCGCATATCAGGTAGGGTACAGGAGTGTACAGGCTTTTACGAGAAGTTTCCAGTCTGTTATGCAGTTTAAGCCGACAGATTTTATAAAAACGACACAATAAACTGTTCTTCATAAAAAAAAATCTCCAGGTTGCCCCGGAGATCAATCTATTATGAATTCAAATATTCCTAGAACTTGAATACACAGCCGCAAACGCTCATTTTGCCTTCAACGACTGTAGTCCACTGTCCATTCCATGTACCTCCGTAAGAAGCACAGATTGAAGGACATATTTCTTTAGCATCTTCGTTGCTCCAGATAGGTCCCGCTAAAACGTCCATAGTATATTCCGTACTTCCAGATGGTTCCGTATCGTATTCAACTTCGATAACGCTCATCTGACCTTCGACAATAGTGCTCCATTGTCCAGTGAATTTTCCTAAATGTGCCGCAGCAATACGGCCTCCAATTTTTTGTGCTTCGTCGTTGCTCCAAAGCGGACCTGCAACGATGTTGATTTTGAATTTTGACATGGTGTAATGTTTTAAGTTGTTTAACATCACAAAGTTGTCACTTTAAAGAGAGATATCCTTGAGTAGAAAGTACCAAATTCATCATTCCGTATTTCCACTTAAATAAGGGGAATGGGGCTTTTTTTATTTCCACATATGGGTGAAATAAACAATTACGTATGCGCATAATGAAAAAGGCCCCCTAAGTGAGGAGGCCTTAAAAAAACACAAATGATGAAAAAAAATTATTTCGAAGCACAAATATAAGCAAAATTTGCATTATGAAAAACACTATATAGGTATAAATATTAAAAAATTATTAATTCTAGTTAAAAATACGGACCTGCATTAATGTTACCTTTCTTTCAGTTTTTTACAATTTCTCCTAACAGTATATAGTACAAGTCCAAAAATCATTCAGTCTAGGACTGCACTTGCTGTGTATATACCACTGATACTATATAATAAAGGAACAAATGAATTTACTCTGAAAAATGCCTTCAAAGAACTTTTGGAATGACGGTATTTGGATTCTTGAATACCCTTAAAATGGAAGAGTTCCGGAAAATGATCCTTGAAAAAGAGATGAGCATTGGTGAAGTTTCTGATGTTGTAGGGTATAAAAATCGACGCCATTTTTCTACAGCTTTCAAAAAGAAATTCGGAAATTATACCCAACCCATTAAAAAAGTTCTGATCAATAGAATATTTTACCGTTTTGTATCCTCACTGTTTTCTCTTTTTCCATTTTTTTGACCACCCTGATCACGGTTTCTACACATAAGCCGGTAAGAGAAGCCAGCTGTTGCCTGGTAAACGGAAACTGGTAGGAGTACTTGCTCGTGTACTGATTATAAGATTTCAGACTTTCCATCACCCGTTTTACTTTGGTTCCCGGATCATGTGCTGAAATATTATTCAGCATCACATGCCTGTAATACATTCTTTCCGCTGTATAGCTGTAGAGTTTTGACATAAGGTCAGGTGAACTGCCGATAAGAGCCAGAAATTTGTTTTTATCCAGTCTTAAAATCTCACAGCCAGTCATAGCCACAGCATTAACAGGGTAGGTTTTATCAATAAACAAAGCACTCTCTACAAGGCAATGGCCGTCAAAAGGGACACTGTGAATAATTTCCCGCCCATCTTCATGGTAGTTATTGATCTTGACGGTTCCGGTTTTGATCTGAAAATAATATTTGGGGATATCACCTTCTTTAAAAATAACATCATTGACCGCATAATTCATCAGTTCGGCTCCTGCGGAAAGTAAAAATTCTTCATCGATTATCATGGGCATATCAGGCATACAGAAGTGTTAAATGGATTTTTTATATCGAGCTTACGTTGTGGGTTGTCATTTTTTCATTCAAAAATATATATTAACTCACAAAAAGACAATATAATATTCAAACTTTAACAAATTGACAACAAATTACCACAACATGACTCCAGTCATAAAATACATCATCCATTCTTTTTATTTTTGAATCTCAATACATTACATTTTAACATCAGGCCTCTCAATTGAGAGGTTTTTCTGTTTCTTCAAATAACTGAATTTATAAAAAAATCTATACTTTATGTTGTGATTCTGCTCATAAAGAAATCCTTATGGTTTTCATATCTTAGTACAAATTCAATCACATGAAACCAAAGCAGATGAAAGGAGTTCCACAACAACAATCAGGTGGATTTCATGATACAGAAAGTCAAAAACAGTTTGAACCCACACTTCTTCCACTCAAATTTCAGCTTTTGAGGGAAAGATTTTTCGATGTTACCAAGTGGAAAAGCTATTGTGGAGCAGGATTTGCAGCGTTCAAGCTTTATGATCCTAAAGGATGTGAAGCTAAAAGAATCCCTCAGAAAGGTGATTTTATGAGGATTGATATTCCCGGTCCCGGAAAAAAAGAAGCGAAGGGCTATGACTGGGTAGAAATTACCGATCTCTGTTTTCAGGAAGATAGCAGCTCTGAAAGTGTTATCATCACCTGCCGTCCATCAAGAGATCCTAAAAACTCCAAGAACCACCATATTGCTCATTTTTATAGTCCTAAATCCACATCTACTTTTATGATTTCAAGAACACCCACTCATTTGAAGGCTGCAGTTTACGGACGGAATGAAAGGCCAAATTTCAATGCAGGATTTATAGATATTATCAGAAATTTGATGGTAGCTGCCGGTGGAATGATGGGTGTTTCCAAGATCCAGTGGAAAAAACTTTCAGATGGTTTTCTGGATTTTCAATAAAAAGTAGTATTCCTTTTCCTGTTTTGATCTGAGCCAAAGTTCCGGTGTATTTGTCTGCCTATTTCTATTTTGCTTGTTTTGGCAGGGCTTGTCCTCAGCCTTACCAAACTTGTTCCTTCCATCAACATTAGTCCGGAAATGATTTTTTATGCCTTGTTCGCAGGAGAGTAAAGGATACAAAAAAATGATATTTAGCATATTTCCGATATTGCAAAGTACTATTTAACGCATAGCTAATATTAAAATGATAAATTTAGGTAATTAAAGTTCCGGACTAAAGTGCTCGCTTCAATAGAAATAGCATATTCCGGGGTTTTAATTCATTCTTAATGAAAGAATTTTTATCAAAATAAAATGACACATAAACCATTACACAATTTTCATATTCCGGTAATGGGTCTGGCGTATACCATAGACAGCCCGATCCGCGTTGCCCAATATGGAATCTCTTCCGTTATTTCCATTATTGATGACGAGATCCTGGAAAAAATGAAAGGCTTTTATAACAAGAAATTCAATCTGGATTACTTAGGAATCTCAACAAAAACAGAAGATTACAGGGCGAAAAGAATTACGGCTTACCTGGATATGGTAGATGATATCGTGAATGAAAAGTTTGAATCTTTCAAACAAGAGATCACCAAAAACAAGGAGGCCTTAAAGAACTTCATAGCCATACTGCCCAATACTTCGGATTTAAAAAGTGGCCTTCAGAATCTGGTCAGTCAAAAAGATAATTTAGGTTCAAGCATTAAAAATTTCATTGAATCCAACTTAAAGCCGGGAAGTATCGACGTCAACATCATGACGAAAGTTGACAAAGACAACTTTAAAAAAGACGAGCAGCTTCCTGTAATGTTCAATGATGCGCATGCTTCGCTTCGTGGTTTTGCACAAAGTAAATTATCTTCTTCAATGGTACTTTCTGCAGGGATGAATCCCCGTTTGTACAGTTATATTGAAGAATTTGATGATTTCTTTCCTGATCAGAACGGTACTTTGAAAAAGAAGATTATCCTTAAAGTGAGTGATTTCCGGTCAGCGATGATCCAGGGGAATTTTCTGGCCAAAAAAGGACTGTGGATCTCAGAATACAGAATAGAATCCGGACTGAACTGCGGGGGCCATGCATTTGCTACTGAAGGTATGCTGCTGGGACCTATCATGGAAGAATTTAAGCAGAAAAAGAACGATTTGATCCAGTCTGCCCATTCATTAATGATCGCTGCATTGGAACAGAAGGGAAAACACACCGTTTCTGAGCCTTTGGAAATGAAAATTACTGTTCAGGGTGGAGTAGGAACTTCTGAAGAACATGAATTCCTGCTTGAAAACTATCATGTAGACAGTGTTGGATGGGGATCTCCGTTTTTATTGGTTCCTGAAGCGACTTCAGTAGATGAGGAAACGAGAAACCTGCTTTTAAAATCAGGAGAAAAAGATTTCTATCTGAGCAATATTTCGCCTTTGGGAGTACCTTTCAACACCGTTAGAGGAACCTCCAATGAATTATTAAAAGAGCATAAAGAAGCCGCCGGAAAATACGGAAGCTCCTGTCCGAAAAAACTGCTGGCACTAAGCAAAGAGTTTTCACCGCAGGGAACCTGTACAGCTTCTAAGAAGTACCAGGATATTAAATTAAAAGAACTTCAGGCTGATCAGGAATTAACGATTGAAGAATTTAATAAAAGAAAAACAGAAATTACAGATAAAGCCTGTCTGTGTGTAGGATTGGTGAATGCCGCTTATATAGAGCAGAATCTCGAAATAAAAGGGGAGAAACAAGGCGTAGTGATATGTCCGGGACCTAATCTTGCTTTCTTTGATAAAGAAGTTTCACTTTCAGAGATGGTGAAACATATTTATGGAAACGCCAATATCCTTCCCGATAACCACCGTCCGAATATGTTCATCAATGAACTGAAAATGTACGTTGATTACCTTAAAAAAGAAATTTCCAATTCATCAGCACAAATCACCCATTCCCAAACCAAAAAGTGGAATGCGTTCAAAAAAAATATGCTGGAAGGGATTGAATATTATCATAACCTCTTTCATACATCCACTTTCTTTAAAAGCGGATTGAAAACCATAGACCTGCAACTGCAGGAATACAAACTGATGCTGACAGCCATTGAAGTTCCTCAGGTTGAAAAGTAACCGTATTTTTTTAAATTGATAGATTAAACAGCTTTCATCATGGAAGCTGTTTTTTTGTATGGTTTTGATAAGGTAAAAGCTTCCGGAATTTCTTCAGATAATAATAAAAAAACGAGGTAGAATAAGCTTTTCCATTTATTATAACTATAAGCGGTATGTTTATTTTGAATCCGGAATCCTCTCTGATATTCCTTACCTTAGATCCTTCTTAATATTTTAATGACAATTCTATTTTATGGAAAAAAGAAAGATAAAAAACACGGATCTATCGGTGGCACCTGTTAATTTTGGAGGAAATGTTTTTGGATGGACGCTTGATGAACAACAGTCTTTTGATGTATTGGACAAGTTTACAGATGCAGGATTCAATTTTATAGATACGGCAGATACCTATTCATGGTGGGTGAACGGAAGAGGAGGGCAGTCTGAGGAAATCATCGGAAAGTGGATGAAAAGCCGCGCTAACCGCCAGGATATTGTACTGGCTACAAAGGTGGGATCTGAAACTAAAGAACATGGTTTTGACATCAGCAAAAAGCATATTTTAAAGTCTGTGGATGAATCTTTACAGAGATTGCAAACGGATCATATTGATCTTTATTACACTCATTTCGATGATAATATCACTCCGGTAGAAGAAACACTTGCTGCCTACGATGAGATCATCAAAGCCGGAAAAGTACGTTATATTGCCGCTTCCAATCTTTCTCCAGAGCGTTTGAAAGCCTCATTTGAAGCATCAGAAAAAAATAATCTTCCCAAATATGTGGCATTGCAGCCTCATTATAATTTAATGGAAAGAGAAGGTTTTGAAAAAAATTATGCTCCGCTGGCAGAACAGTTTGATCTCAGTGTATTTCCTTACTGGTCATTAGCGGCAGGATTTCTTACCGGAAAATACCGTACAGAAGCAGACCTGAGCAAAAGCCAGAGAGGCGAGGGGGTGAGAAAATATCTTAACGATAAAGGCCTTGAAGTTCTGAAAGCACTGGATCAGGTGAGCGAAAAACATCAGACGACACAGGGAACAGCCGCTTTGGCGTGGCTTCTGGCCAATCCTTTGATCACAGCACCGATTGTGAGCGCAACAAGTGCATCTCAGCTTGATACTTTATTCAAAGCTCCCCAACTTGTTTTAGATCAGGAAGATATTGAACTGCTTAATCAGGCCAGTAAATAATGTCAGATTAGAGATTTCATTTTAACTCAATAAAAAGATCCTTTCGGTTATACTGAACGGGTCTTTTTTTTCATGAAAAAATAACGCCATAATAAAAGCTCCCACGTTTATGAATATTCTGTGAATGTACTATTAAATCTGGAAAAACTACTCTTTTTTTATTTCTCATTTATAGGATTTATTAATATATTTGCGCCCTTTAAACATTAAAAAATATGAAGAAAAAAATGCTGTCGCTTTTCGTGTTGGGAGCTATGCTATCCTTATTCTCCCTGCAGGGGTGTGCTCATGAAGCGTTGGAACATGAGGCTGAAACCGTGCAGGTTCAGAAAAACCCACTTTCTTACATCAGAAAGGAGTATGTAAAGGATATGGACATTATTTCTGGAAAGCAGATCGAATGGGAAAATGCCCGGACTTTTAAGCATGACAACAATGTCATTCTGATTTCGGTTCCGGTAAAAAATGAAAGTGAAAAACTGATTGAAGAATTGACATTCAGAATCGACGGGGACAAGGTTTCCGGACATTTATGGAAATTTGAATCCGTTGAAAAATTTTCTTCTGACGACCACAGACTGGGCGCTCATGAGATTATGAAAAAGATGACCGGAAATGTTACCTATATCGCATTGGAAGGCTCCATGAGGTATCAGATCCAGGTGGTTGACGGAAAAATCATATCAGATATTTCATCCGCGCGTTCAGGAGATGGAGATATGGATTCATGCGGGAAAAAATGTCACGGTTCTATTGAGGAAGTAGTCATCACAGTACCCAATCCGCCAACTAATCCACAACCTCCGACAGGTCCACCAATTCCGCCTATCGTTATCATTCCGCCAACCAATAACCCGAATGATCCTTGTGCAAAGGCTCAGGCTGGTTCGCAAAAAGCTACAGATAACTCTAAGACACAGAAATTTAGTGACGCCAAACAGGGAATTCTTAACAATTTTAACCAGAACGGAAAAGAAAATGGGGTAGGCATGGGAAGAGACACTCCAAACGGGGAGCTGAAAGCCACGGGTGTGCAGGAATTAAATGCCAACAGCGGTGATATCAATAATCCTTATGCGTATCCTGAAGCCGATATCCATAATCACCCTGGAAATACACCACCATCTGCCGGAGATGTATACAGTATGATTAAATATTACAACAGTCACCCAAGTTTTAATACAAGGTATATTGTAACACCCAACGGAACAGTTTATGCTTTGGTGATCACTAATGCGAGCTTATTTGAATCATTTATCACCAATGTTCCTCCAAGTCAGGTTCCTGGTTTTGCTCCTAATTTTTCCGGAGATATGTTTGCCGACTATGTTGATATCCCAAACAGAGAAACAGGAATGGCGCATGTATTAGATAAATACAATTCAGGAATTGCATTAACCAAAATGGACAGTAATGGCAATTTCAAGAAAATCAACGCTAAACCAAACAGCAACGGAGGCTATTCTCAAAATCCTTGTCCTTAATATTATAAATATATACTTTATAGCAAAAGCGGCCTTTTCAGGCCGCTTTTTATGTCTTTCAAATGATTTTTTTATTTAGGTTTCAACAGACTTCGCAGATGATACCGATTTTTTGAGTTTAAAAAATCAATCAGAATATTCTTTTAAAAGCTGTCTGTAGCTCATCAGGATTGAAGATTTTGATATAAACCCAACAAAATCATTGTATTCACTGGTTACAGGAAGATTCCAGACTCCCGTATCATCAAAAATCTGGAGAATTTCCAAAGGTTGATTTTCAGGGTAAATAACTGCTGGTGGTGCCTTCATAATTTGAGCCACAGTCTGCAGATGGTCTATTTCCTGATTAAAAAGATACGGACGGATATCATCCAGAGTAAGAATTCCTTTCAGCTTTCCGGATTCATCAATGGCGGCAAAAATATTTTTATCTCCATTTTTCACCAGCTCAAATAATTCATTAACCGAGGCATTTTCATTGATCGTTTCAGAATACTGATCGATAAAATCTTCCGTTCTTAAAGCAAAAAGAAGGTTTTTATCATGCTTATTGGTGAATATTTTCCCTTGGTCAGCCAGAGATTTAAGTTCCGGAGAGATCGGGGAGAACCATTTGGCAATAAGATAGGAAATAATGGAAACAATCATCAACGGGATAAAAAGATCATACCCAAAACTGGATTCAGCAATCAGGAATATAGCTGTAAGAGGGGCATAAAGTACACCGCTCATGGCTCCGGCCATGCCCACCAGAACAAGATTCGTCACCGGAACTTCCGTAAACCCGATATGCTGGCAAACCAACGCGAATAAATAACCCACGGTACCGCCTGCAAAAAGCGACGGAGCGAAATTACCCCCATTACCCCCGCTAAAGATGGTAAAAGACGTTGCAAAAGCTTTTAAAAGGCATACCAGTACCAAAAATATAATGATGGTCCAATCTCCAATTTCAAAATATCTGAAAAAGCTGTTTTTGATGATAGAATGTGTATTTCCGTTCGTGAACGCCTTTACCGTTTCATACCCTTCCCCAAACAGAGGAGGAAAAAGGACGCACAACAGCGACAGCACCAAACCTCCGAACATTGCCTTACGCATCCTGGAAAGCTTAAGTCCTTTGATGAAATGCTCTACTTTTTGAGAAATAACCACAAAATACCGTGCATATAACCCGGTTACAATCCCCAGAATAAGGTAATAAGGAACATTTTTATAGTTGAAAGGCTCTCTTGTATAGAATCTGAAAAGGATGTCTTCCTGGAGCAAAATCCTTGACAAAAGACTTCCGCAAACCGCTGCAACAACAAGAGGAATAAAATCTGTAAACACTACACCCGTCAACAGGATTTCAAAAGCAAACATAATCCCGGCAATCGGAGCATTGAATGCTGAAGCGATCCCGGCAGTGGCACCAGCTGCTAACAGAAGAGTCCTTTCTTTATAGCTGAGTCTGTAGGTTTGTGCATAATTGGAACCAATCGCGGCGCCCGTAACAGCTATTGGGCTTTCTAATCCTGCTGAACCCCCAAGTCCCACCGTAACAGCACTCTGAATAACCTGGGAATACATTTTTACCGAAGCCACAATACTGGAATTCTGAGCGATTTCATACAAAATAGCACCGATTCCTTTTCTGTCCTGTCCTTTAAACAAAGTAATCACGATCGCTGTTGTCAGTACAATTCCCAAAAAAGGAAAAACGATATAAAACAGGATCTGATACTCGAAATGAATATGGGTAATAAAATTGTGGATGGTATGAACAAGCGTTTTCAGAATCACTCCGGCAAGACCGGCAGTGCACCCCACAAGAATCCCGGAAAGCACCAGAAACTGATTTCGGCTCAATCTGTTATTGAGCCAGTGGAGGATAAGTTCATAGCTGCGTGCCTTTTCCAGTCCGTACTTTTGAAAGTCTCTTTTAAATTTTAGAAAGCTTAAATACTTTTTTTTGTTGTGAATTTTCACCTGGGAACCAATTTTAAAACCGTAATGGTTTCGTAAATTTATGAAATATCTTTATAAAAATTTCGATCCGGGCAGCCAGAAAACGATAATTAAGCCAAATAACAGCCTGTTGTTCAGTAATTTGATTATTTTTAAATATTTTCTTACAGATTTTTTATACCGGCTAAAGAAGAACTCCTGTAAAACATCCTAAAATGTTGATCACACTACTTTTGCCTTACGAACAATCTTTGCCAGCATAGCAGGAAAAAAACGTTTAAGATAAGTCCCTATCACTTCCTGTCCTCCTATAGCGGCCTGGTTTTTCTTTTTTTCTATAGCGACAAGCATTTTTCCGGCGAAAACACCAGCAGGCATTCCTTTCATCGTAGCATCATCCATGGTTCCCTGCAGTGAGCCATCACCCGTGACGGCATTAATAGAAATATCGGTCTGGACAAAGCCCGGGCAGATTATTGTCACAGCGATATTCTTCGTATATAATTCGGCACGCAATGAGTCAAAAAAGCCGTGAAGTGCATGTTTGGCAGCTGCATAACTGCTGCGCATCGGGGCTCCGAAAACGCCCATCAAACTGGAGACTACAGCAATATGTCCGCCCCCGTTCCTGATCATGTAGGGAAGAATGGCCTTGGTTAGTGCAACGGTACCTATAAAATCTATGTCCATTAAACGTTTATCAACCTCGATATCCGTTTCCATAGCTAAAGATCGTTGGGAAAGCCCGGCATTGTTGATCAGAATATCGATCTTTCCAAATTTTTCTATCGCTTCAGCTGCAATATCAGGCATTTTTTTATAATTTTCCAGGTCTAAAGGCAATACAGTGAAACGGTTGACATCCAGTCCCGCCTTTTCTGCAACTGCGTACAACTGCTCTTTATTTCTCGAGGAAAGAATAATTCTCGCGCTGCTTTTTGTCGCCAGTTGATTAACAAGAGCTTCTCCAATACCTGATGAAGCCCCGGTGATCCAAACCACCTTGTTATCGAAATACGTATTCATTTTTTTTCATCTAAAGTTTTTTTAATGATGGACTCTTAAAAATTCAATGTTCACTTGCAAAGCAAAATTGATCATTCCCTTTTAAGAATCAGAATTCTTTTTTAGTCCGGCAATATATTGTCCGACTTTCATCCCTGAGAAAATACATCCTCCCAGAAATGTTCCTTCCAGTGCCCGGTAGCCATGCATGCCACCACCGCCAAAGCCTGCTGCTTCACCAGCTGCGTAAAGACCTTCAATCACCGTATCGTCTTCCTTTAAAACCTGTCCGTCAAGATTGGTTTTAATTCCGCCCAACGTTTTTCGGGTAAGAATATTGAGCCGTACAGCGATAAGAGGTCCATTCTTAGGATCTAATATTTTATGAGGAGCCGCTACACGCCCAAGTTTATCTCCCAGATAATTCCTTGTATTCCGGATATAATTGACCTGTGTATCTTTTGAATACTTATTGTCCAGTTCTCTGTCTCTCGCTTCGATCTGTTCTTTAATTTTTTCATAATTCAAAAGATGCTCACCAGACAGCTGGTTCATCCTTTCCACCAGATCTTTCAGATCATTGGATACAATAAAATCTTTTCCGTGTTCCTTAAAAGCTTCTACAGGACCCGGTGCTTTTTTTCCAAAGATCCTTTTTAGAAAAAGAACATAATCTTTATTGGTAATATCCGGATTCTGTTCTGACCCCGAAAGCGCAAATTCTTTCTTAATAATCTTCTGCGTGAGAATAAACCATGAATAGGAAAATCCTGTATCCTGTATATGCTTCAAGGTTCCCAACGTATCAAATCCAGGCAGAAAAGGAGCGGGGAGACGGTTCCCTTTAGCATCAAACCATAAAGAAGACGGCCCGGGCAAAATCCTGATGCCGTGTTTCGGCCATATAGGATTCCAGTTTTGTATACCTTCCGTATAATGCCACATTCTGTCCGGGTTGATAATATGGGCGCCTGAGTTTTCTGCAATACCTATCATCTTACCATCCACATATGCCGGAACACCACAAACCATATTTTCAGGAGCTTTTCCCAATCTATCCGGCCAGTTTTTCCGAACCAGTTCATGATTGGCACCAATTCCTCCGGAGGCAACAATAACATGAGGAGCATAATAGTCGAACTGAGCGATCACGTTTCTGTTGGTGGCAGCCCCTCTTTCTTTATCATCATTTTCAAGGACATCTCCTTTGAGCCCTTTTATTTTGCCATTTTCAAGGATCAGTTCGGTCACTCTATGCCTGAATTTCATCTGAAGAAGACCTTTTTCTTTAGCCTGGTAAGCTTTGTCTACAAAAGGTTTCACAACCCCCGTTCCCGTTCCCCAACTGACATGAAAACGGGGTACGGAATTCCCGTGACCCGTTGCAGATCCATCGCCACGTTCTGCCCATCCTACCATAAACATCAGTTTGATGCCCAGCTTAGATATGTAATTGTATTTTTCATGGGTGGCAAATTTCAGATAGGCCTCAGCCCACTTGCGGGGCCAGTAATCCTCTTTACGGTCGAAGCCGGCAGTTCCTTTCCAATCCTGAAGGGCAAGTTCATAAGAATCTTTAATTCCCATTCTGCGCTGTTGGGGTGAATTGATCAGAAACAGTCCTCCAAACGACCAGAATGCCTGTCCGCCTATATTCTGCTCTGTTTCCTGATCCAGAAGAAGTACTTTTTTCCCGACATTTGTAATTTCCATAGCAGCGGTAAGTCCTGCTAATCCGGAACCGACAATAATAGCATCGGGCTGGAATTTATCTTCCATTGTATTAATTTGCTTTTATTTGCACTTTTGTGATATATTCTATAATAAATATATAAAATATTTACATTAATATCATTTAAAATGTGTCAAACATAATTATGCTCATCATAGGGCTTATGGCTAAATTCATATCTTTGTTAAAAAAGAAAAATGAAATATCTACTTATGATGGCTTTTCTGGTCTCTTCCATGTTCAGTCAATTTTCTGCCCAGCAAAAACAGGATCCTTGGAATGACAGTCAGTTGATGGATCCTGCACTTTTAGCAGCAAGAATCACAGAAAATAAAACAAAAAATGTGGTCATCATTTCTGTAGGTCCGGAAGCCATTATCAAAGGTTCTGTGGATATTGGTCCTACGCATGAGCCTGAAAATCTTGAAAAATTAAGAAACTACCTTAAAAATATTCCTAAAGGAAAAGAAGTGGTCATTTATTGTGGATGCTGCCCTTTTGTAAAATGCCCGAACATCCGTCCTGCATTTAAATTGCTGCAGGAAATGGGATTCAGGAATGCCAAACTTTTAAACCTGCCAAAAAACATCAAAGTGGACTGGCTGGATAAAGATTATCCTACCAATGATTAATATGAAAGCTTTTCTAACCCTTTTTTCCGTATTGATTCTTACAGGATATGCAGCCGCACAACAGACTAAAATAGAAATAGGACAACAGGCTCCGGAAATCACCCTGTCAAAAACGGATGGCAGTTCATTCTCTCTTTCATCTTTAAAAGGGAAGGTGGTACTGATCGACTTTTGGGCTACATGGTGCGCTCCGTGCGTTGGCGAGCAGCCTGAACTGAAAACATTATATGATATGTTCTCTGATCAGGTAAAAGGGCAGACGTTCGAAATCCTGGGCGTTTCTTTAGATAAAAATAAAGAAAGCTGGCAGAAAGCCATAGACCGTTTTGGGATCAGCTGGATTCAGGTGAGTGACCTCAAATTTTGGAAAAGCCCTGTAGCAAAAGCTTACGAAATTGAAGAACTTCCTTTTAATGTAGTTATAGATGGTCAAGGTAAAATAATCGCTAAAAATCTTCATGGAAAGGAACTGGAGGAATTTATCCGGAAATATTTTACTTCAAATTAAAAATATAAGAGTATAAAAAAACGGTCTGAAAATATATTTCAGGCCGTTTTTTTATTTGATACTCAGTAAAAGCTTCAATTATAATTAAAGTGGTTTTTTACCCGAAATGATATTGTAAAGAACTACAATAATGGCAATCACCAATAAAACATGCACTAAATAACCGGTGCTGATTCCCGGCACGATGTTTAACATTCCAAGAAGCCAAACGACAATACAGATGACAGCTACTAACCATAATAAATTTCTCATGACTTTAAATTTTAATGTTATTTGCTTAAAATAATACATATTCTATGCCTTTATGGTGATAAAGTTAAAAATGTGGTACCTATATTATTTTATTTCTAAAAATAAAACAAGTAAAAGTTACATCTGATCAATTATTAAAACCCTTATTAATAAGGCATTAGAGGCTGAACCGCTTCAAAATACAAAGACCCCATACACTGAAATCTGTTCCTTTGTAAAAAATTACATTTTGGGGTCCAGAGAATAGCTGTTATCTTCTAATCTGCTGATCAGAATGTAAAAAAATAGTACATAAATCATCTGTATTCCCATTGCTTCCCAGTTTTCTACCGTACTGCTTCCAAAAAGCAGCATAATAATGAGTCCTGCTCCTGCAAAACTGGCTATACGGGTTTTAAAACCGAGAATAAGCATTAAGCCAATAATAAATTCGAGGAAGGGAAGTGTTGTACTGAATATCTGTACCAATGGCTGAGGAAGCCAGCTTTTTTCAAAACTGTTCGTCATTCCTTCTGCAAAAGCAGAAAGTTTAGGAATTCGGGCAAGGCCATGGCCCAAAAGATTAACGCCCATCGATACACGCAAAAGAAAATAAGCAGTGCTTTTATTCATAATATTTGTTTTTAAATTGATTTTTTAGGGGAAATAAAGCTGGATGCCGGAAAGTCAATGGCTGTTTCTTAAATGTCTGCTAATAACTCCCATCTTCCTCCTTCCCAACTATTAATTGTTATATTGCTCTTCACTGTTATCTACCGGAGTGGCAGGATCATTCACCACCATTTTGGCGATATCATCTTTACGCATAAAAACCACTCCCTGTTTTTCTTTAGTATATTTGATAAATTCTTCCATCGCATGAACCATTGCGGGAGTTCCTCCAATCCTATCGTGAAAACTGATGCTCATCATCCTTCTCCTGGAAGCTCCTTCCTCGTACAGACGGTCAAACTCGAATTTCAGCTGGTTCAGAAACTGATCAGGACTCCAGTTTTTCCCTTCTATATTGACAATATCATTATTTCGAAGGGTATAAGGCATAACCACAAAGTTTTTTCCGCTTACTTTGGTAATAAAAGGCTCATCACGGCTCAGGTCATCTATATGATAAAGAAACCCTAATTCCTGAAGGACTTTTAAGGTATTGGGGCTTCTTCTGAGCCAGTTGCAGTTATAACCCACGGCTTTTTGTTCTGTGATTTTTTCCACGGCATCTACACCGTTTTTTACAAATTGTAATTCATCTGCGTAATTCTTGTTCCACTGATTATCCCAGGCCATACCGTGGGCAGCGATCTCATGCCCTCCTGCAGCAATGGCTTTTGCAATCTCAGGATATTTTTCAGCGGCAGAACCTACTACATGGGAAGTTACTTTTATATCATATTTTTTCCAGAGATCCAGCATGCGGTAAATGCCTTCATTAGCTCCGTAACGGTACCAGCTCTCAGCGGCCAGATCCGGTTGTCCTTTGGGAAGGGGAGTTCCGCTGAACGGGCTTTCTGCACCCTCAGGCTGTCCGCCTGTTTCAAACTGCATAGACACTGAAATGACCAATTGGGCACTATTGGGCCAGTATTTTTTGGATGATTTTGCAGTTTCGGTAGATTTATCTGCTTTACCCTTACTATTTCTATCAAAACAGGAAACAAGCACTACTGCAGATGCAATCAAAAATGCGGAATGTTTTAAATATTTCATTTTAAATGGTTTTTGTTCTGCAAAATTGTTCAATTAACGCCTGATATTTGTTGTAAAAATTTATGCTAAATTTGTAAAAATCCATTGTTCATGAAGCGTATTGTCAATTTCAGTTCTTTCAACGTATTCAGTATTGAGAAAGAGGTTTGGGACATTGAATACCACAATCATAATTTCTATGAACTGATCGTGATAGAAAGCGGAAAAGGAACCCACCACCTGAATGGTATTACCTTTATGTACAAAAAAGGGGATGTTTTCCTGCTGAGACCGAGCGATGCACACGAGTTTTCTATTAAAAGCAAAACGAAGTTCATTTATATAAAATTTACAGAGCAGCATCTATGGGGCAGTCTGCAGGCGGATAAAAAAAGTGAATTAAGTAAGGTAATCCAGTTGCTGATGGAAGACCGTTCTTTCGTATATGAATCGGCGATCAGAAACAAGGCAGACAAGGAGCATCTATTACAACTGGCAAGGATTCTTCTTCACGAATTCTGCAATAGAAGTTTGTACAGCAAGGAAATTTCTGCCAACCTTTTTTCAGCGATCATGGCCATTCTGATCAGAAATACCATGAATGATGGCAGTATAGAAAGAATATCACAAGGCCTGAGCCAGGCTGAAAGGATTCTGTATTATATCAATGTCAATGCAATGGATGCAGAGAAAATGAGGCTGGAACATCTGGCAAGGGAATTTACACTTTCCCCTAATTATATCAGTATTTATATAAAAAAACAAACGGGGTTCTCTGTTCAGCAACATGTCATGCAGCAGAAGATAAAAGCTGCTGAAAGACTTTTGAGGCAGAGTAATTATAACATTAATGAAATCTCGGATCAGCTTGGCTTTAATGATGCCAGTCATTTTAATAAAATTTTCAAGGCTTATAAAAATATATCACCATCAGCATTCAGAAAGGGTGATCAACCAGATTGATTATTGATTCATTATTAGAAAAAAACGTATCTTAAGATGATGAAAACAAGTGCAGGGATTTTGCTGTTTAAAAGAGAAAAAAATAATTTGTTTTATTTTCTGGTTCATCCGGGAGGACCTTTTTGGAAAAATAAAGATGCAGGCGCATGGTCAATTCCAAAAGGAGAGGTTTCGCCTGGTGAAGACCTGCTGGAACGGGCTCTTATTGAGTTTAAAGAAGAAACGGGGCAAACCATAGAGGGAGAGTTCACTGCATTACAGCCTGTTAAACAAAGGGGCGGCAAAATGGTGTACGCATGGGCTTTGGAGGGTCATATGGAAACGTCAGGGCTTTACAGCAATACCGTGCAGATCGAATGGCCTCCCAGATCCTCTTCAATAATTGAAATCCCGGAAGTGGACCAATGGGAATGGTTCGCATCAGAAGAAGCTAAAATAAAGATCAACTCTGCGCAGGCTGATTTTATTATGGAACTGGAAAAGAGAATGAATGAAGTAGAGTAGTGCTTTTATTTTTTTATCCCAATAGCTATTAATGCATTATTTGTCAAATAGATATCTTCAAAAACAGTCAGTGACTCAACATCGGCAAATGCAGCGGACATCATATCATTTTTATTGAAAGAAAGCTCAACCGCCTGATCATAAGAGGCAACAATTCTGACTACGGAATATCCATTATAACCTATGGTAAAGCCTTCGAACAGACAATTCTGCTCTGCCTTCTGATAGTCGAGATATTCTTCAAATCCAGATGCCGCTTTTCTTTTTCCGTCATTATGGTCAAGGGATTTCCACTCCAAATAGTTTTTGGGTTCTTTCAGGACATTTCCTTTTGGATCTACAGGAACAAACATACCCAATGTTAAAGGTTTTCTTAGAAAATTGGCATAGTTTTTCATCAGACTTAAGGTCTGGAGATCGGCATATCCTTCGTTGGAGTAATACTCAATAACAAAATCTGTCATCGGAATCAGCTTATGGGAAGCTTCAGTCAGCATAATTGGTGTTTTCTTTTCTGAAAATAAAAATAGCACTTTTATTTGCTTTACCAAACTTTAATCCCATTTAAAAATCTCAGCCCCGACTTGTGTATGGGTAATCATGTATTATTTTAATGCAATAATGTTGCGTTAAATAAATTTTATCTCTACTTTTGCAACAAGGTTACTATAAGAAATTTAAATCCCTTTAGTTTATGAAATCAAAAATTCTTGATGCAGTAGGTATTTCTGCGGCGGTTCTGTGTCTTGTTCACTGTATTGCTTTTCCTTTGTTAATGATCATTCCTTTGGGAATATCGCACAACCCTTATATAGATCTGGCATTCCTTATTGTTGGTGCTGTAGTCGTTTATAGAGTAACAAAACAGATGGCTAGCTTCCGGCTGAAATTTTTGTTTTGGGCTTCTATTCTCCTTATTTCCATTTCTGTTTTTGCAGATTTCATCTTCGAGATCCATATCCCTTTGATCTATGCTGGAGCAGCGGGATTAATTGCGGGACATATCATTAATTTTAAAAATCATAAACATTAATCCCCGGTCCATTTATATTATTCAGGCTAAAAATTCATAATTAATTAACGCAACATTATTTCATTAATTAAAATTACCTTCTAACTTGCATTACGAAATTTTATTAAAATGGACAGACGTAAATTTTTAAAAGGTTCAGCATTACTGTCAGGCCTTCTCACTCTAAATCCGGTTGATTTTTTTGCCAGTAATGGAAAAAATGTTCAGGATCCTAAGAAAAAAGCTAAGAATATTATTTTCATGATCAGTGACGGAATGAGTTCCGGGACTTTAGCAATGGCCAATCTGTATTCTCAGAATATTCTGGGTAAAAACGGCAACTGGATGAATCTGTACCATGAAAATAAAGTTTCCAGAGCTTTGATGGACACTGCTTCTGCAAGTTCTGTCGTTACAGATTCTGCGGCGGCAAGTTCTTCTTTTGGGGGAGGATTTCGTGTGAAAAACGGAGTTCTAAATGTTGGAGCCAATGGTGAAAAATATGTTCCGATCTGGCAAAAGTTCAAAAAAGAAGGGAAAAAGACGGGCTGCGTAACGACTGTGACGATTACCCATGCGACGCCGGCAGGTTTCTGTGTGAATTCGGACAGCAGAAATGCAGAAAATGAAATTGCAGAAATGTATGTTGAAATAGGTTTTGACGTAATGATGGGTGGTGGCGATGAATTCTTTAATCCTGTAAAAAGAGAAGATAAAAAAGATGTATATGGCTTGTACCAACAGAAAGGTTATCAGATTCTTAAAAATAAAAACGATTTAAAAAATACAGAAAAAGGAAAGAAAGTTTTAGGGATATTCAATTCCGGAGCTTTGCCATATTCCATCGACAGAACTCATATGGCTGAACTGCAAAATACCCCTTCTCTGGCTGAAATGGCGCAGACAGCCATCGATCAGATGAAAGATCATAAAGAAGGTTTCGTCTTACAGGTTGAAGGCGGGAAGGTAGACTGGGCAGCACATGCCAATGATATTGCGGCTTTAATTCACGATCAGCTTGCTTTTGATGAAGCCGTAAAAACAGTAATCGATTTTGCGGAAAAAGATGGTGATACACTGGTGATCATCACTACAGATCACGGAAATGCTAATCCGGGAACAATTTACGGACCAGATGCTACAAAAAATTTTAACAGTATTTCCAATTATCAGTACACGAATGAATATATTCTGAACGCTATTCATCCTGATTTTAATCTTCAGAAAATGAAAGACTGGATCTATGAGACGAATAAAATAAGTCTGGCGGATGATGAAGCTAAACAATTACTCAGCTTTTATTCAGGACTTGAAAAGCAGGAAGTGGGGCTTTACAATTATAAGAAACTACCTTTCAAAGCTTATTCAGATATTCAGAAGAAACACAATTCTGTGGGATGGATCAGTATGGATCATTCCGGCGACTATGTTGAAGTTGCGGTTTATGGTCCGGGAAGAGAGCTTCTGCCTGCTTTTATCAAAAATACAGATCTGCATTATCTGATGCTAAAAGCGGCACAGGTATAGGCTATTTTACTCTTTCTCCGGATCGGAATTTTTCATAAAAGAAGGCTCCATAATGCAGCTAATAGGATGGCAATACTGAAAATAGCCGCCATCCATTTTAAGCCGGAAGCAATGAGTATTTTGATCCTGAATCTGCAAATTAATTGATTCTTATCGCTTTCATTTAATTTCCTGTCTTCAGAATTGGTTGTTTTTGTCAGTTTAAGAACCTCCAGTTTTTTCAGAAGGGACGCTGTAAAACGATTCTCAAAGATATCCATAGCATAAGCAATTAAAGGAAAATACCAACAGTTCAGCAACCATGAAATAATGACAGGATTGTCTTTACCGTCAAACCTCAGCAAGAAATAAGAGAATAGCAGAAGCAGAGTTCCGTAAGCAAAGGGCATAAAGAGAGCATCCGCTTTTAATGACTTATTAATAATGGTATTGGTTTTGGAATTAATGCCAAAGAGAATGTTCCTAAAATAAGATTGTCTAAACGGAAGCTGAAGATTGATTAAAGAAAATTTCTTGAGTCTATTTTTATTCTCATAGGTTTTCACCATGTAAAGAAAACCTTGCGAAAAGGAAGCCAGATAAGCACCGGTGGTAATCGTTCCAATAGATGCTAAAATGGCAAGCCACAGAACCAGCTGATCAAAATTATGAATATGAACAGGAAGATTCAGATCAAAGTTTAAGAGCGTTGTCATGACCAATTTTTTATTGAGTGAAACTTGATTTTTCTTTCATTTTAGGACTTAGATTTTTATAGATCTCAGCCATTCCTCTTTCTTTTTTATAACTTTCCCAATTGAAGAAAATATCCGGATAGATGAAATCTTCCGTTCTGAAATCTGTGATTCCAAAGTCTTTCTGAGCTTTCTGCATCAATTTATTTTTCTCCTCAAAAGTCAGGCTTTTTCCGGACAAAAAAATAGCTGCTGCCAACGCTCCCCGATAGAATAATTCTATCTTTTCACTGTTGGAAGGATTAAAATTAAGCCAGCTGATGCTTCCTGTATCTACACTGCGCACTGTTTTCTTGAAATTGCTGTTTTTGATTAAAAAATCACGGTCATAGAAATACCTCATCGTTGAGATCATAGACAGCATCAGATTCATTTCATTATCAATCAATTTATATAAATCATCGCTGTCATATTCCAGCTTAATTCCAAAAGTAGGGCGGGTAGGTATAGAGTGGGTATTGCTGTAAAATACATTGATGGGGAAGTTGGACAATGCGCCACCGTCTACAAAAAGAACTTCATTATTGCCCTGAATGAAATTTTTGTAGGCACCCAGTTTTACTTTCCATGTATTATTGATATTGATCAGCTGCGTATTAGACATTGTTACTTTGTAGGGCTTGAAAAAGAAAGGGATAGACATGGAAGCCCTTACATATTCTGCAGGAGAGATCGACTCGTCATTTCCCCAGTAAAATTCATGCATTCCTGGAAATTCCACCTTGATCTGATTGGTAATATCTGCTGCCACCACTACCAGTTGCTGTGGAAATTTATTACCCTCGGCACTAACTACAGTGTACGTGTTTTTAAACAATTCCCCGATAATTCTTTCTATCAATTTTTCGTTGGCATTGATAGGAATCAGGTTTTTATCAATAAGCTGATCATTGATCATTTTCAGATCCTGCCAGCTCACCTGATTGAAAAACTTAATGCTGCTTATGATTTGATTCAGCAGACCATCCACAAAAGCCTGTTCTTCGCTATTGGTTTTTGTTGTTTTAAGGTAGTTATCTACAATACGTATTATATCTTCATCTACCAGGGATTTTTTCAATTTTTCCCACTCGATTCCGGTTTCCGGTTTATCCGCAAGGATTTCATTGTTTTCCTCCGGAGATCCGGCAGCCATTTTCAGTTTTGAATCATTGATGTCTTTAGTAATATTTAAAAGCTTTTCATTGCCTTCACTTTTTTCGCCTACCGAAGTTAATGAAACGTCAAAAGATAGCTTCTGTCTGAGATATTCACACTTATAAAGATCGTTTTCCTTCAGCATTTTATTCTTAAGATCTGCGACACTGCCTATTTTATTCTCTTCCATGAGTGTTTTTATCCATTCTTTAAAATTATCTCCCGGATTGATTCCCATTTTTTCACTGTGAAAATAAAGCAGCCTCAGAACCATTAGATTTTTAATGATCATATATATGGAGATCACCAGCCCAATCACTGAAACAATAAGTAAGCGGTGAACCCATATCTGCCAGTGCGCAATCTCACCGGACAATATTCCTACCCCAATGGCTGAAACGATCATTGTAAGCAGAAAAAAAGCAAAAGAATATACCGCCATCTTAGCCCTGAATTTTATTTTATCCAGAATTGGCTTTCTTTCCCGTTTGGAAAATATTTTCAAAATAAGAGATTTCCATGAAGGATGTCCATCAACAAGTTCTGTTAAATCTTTTTTCGAAAGGTATTCAAGGATCTTTTCAGATCTTGTTTCATAGTAGCGCTCTATAAATTCTTCTTTTTCGCCCATCATAACAGCATCCCGTTGTGAATATACACAATTCAGCATCATGGTATTGATGGCTCCTGCACTTGTCCCGGCACTGTTTAAAAAAGAAATACCCATTTTCTCTAATATATACGTATATCCGGCCAGTGCAATCCCGTGTACTCCGCCACCTTCCTGAATAAGATCTACATACTGACGGGGTTCCTTGCTTATATTGTATTTTTCAAGAAGTCTCTCTTTTGACGGATCATTCCAGTCAATATGGTCTATCACATCAGAAACCTTCAAAGGTTTATGTTTATAAAGTGTTTTAAGATGAGCTACGAGATGAGCAACTGCACCCGTAAATTGCTCTACTTTTAATTCTTCTTTCATGATTATTTTATTTATAGGATTATGAGTGAGGGTAGGAGTACTACTGTAAACCTCAATTAGAGGTTACATCCGGAAACATTTTATAGTTATAAATTCTACATTAAAATTACTAAGACCATCCACACGAAGCTATTACACAAAAGGGTAATTTTTAAGAGCCTGAAAAAGTAGTTTTTAACAGGAAAAGTATGATTTTGTAGGAAAAAAATCAATTACTGGAAAATGGCTTCAAACCAAAAATGGGACAAAATTTACACTTTAACAGGTAATTATTTGATTATCATTGAGTTGATTTTATCCATATCAAAAGGTGGTTTGTCTAGATTAATTATGAAATCATATTTTCCATGCATATTAACGTGCTGCCATATCATTATAGAACTATTCTTCATTAGCTCTAGACTCTTTTGTATTTCATCTTCATCTTCAATTTCAGATAATTTATTTGATATAAAAAGATAATTCCATAAGATAATTGTATTTTGAATCAAGTGCCTACATGCTACTACAATTTCTTGTTCTTCTTTTGTTTCATATCTAAATTCCTGGTTATTTCCAAAAAAAAACAGCTTTGGCAAAAAGATGAGATGGTTCAATTTTATTTAATTGCTTTTCAATATTTTGTCTTAAGTAGGTTTCATCGAAATACCTTAACAAAAAAATAGTCGGTTCTGTTATATAATTAAAACAATTGTAACTATAAGAATAAAGAACTAGTTACTGGGACAAGGTACAGACGTCGAAATATCTGTGGCTACCCTCTACCGATGGATTCCTGCTTCCGGAAGACTAATAATCTCTGTATAACAAATATTGTATCTTTTTTGATTTGAAGTTTAAAAAAAACAATCTTAAAACGCTGAAAAACAGCATTTAGGAATCCCGATAAAACTAACCAGGTAAAAGAAGTTAAGTGTTATTTTTTCTTTCTGATGTAATATGATATAACAAAAAAATAAACATATAAATACTAATTACTATTTTTACTGTATTGTTTAGTAAAAAAGGTAATATATTGAGATCAATTAGGATTTAGAATTAAAAGTAGTTATTTTAATTCATGTCAATTACAAAAGAAGATGATAATTTATTTTGCTGCTATTACAATTATTTCATGTGTACACAAATCAAAAATGGAACAACCTTCGATCTTACTGCATCCATCAGTTTTACCAAACTTCCGTAATTCTACTCCCATTTTTCTGTCAGATTGTGCTCAGAGGTTCCCAATACAATACATGATGTTATATTTTTTGGACCTTTAAAAATTATTATTTACAGAGTGGTCTAACATCGTTTAGTAAGGTAACTAGCATTTTACCCGGCTCCTCTAAAGGAATTAAATGTGCAGAATTCTCAAACCAAATTCCTTTTTTAAAAGGAGCTTTAACATTTCTTAGCCAGATATTAGTAGGTTCTGAAGGAGTTGTATAATCGTGTCTTCCCATGAGCATAAAAACGGGTATGGGAAATTCTTTTATACTTTTAAAATCCGTATTTAAAAATTCAGGCAGGATTTTTTCTAAAGTAAAGAGACTTCCTTTAGCTATAGCTTCAGCATCTTTTTCCGTATATTCAGACGATAATAATGGGGATTGAAAAAAATATCGGGAATCATGTCTAAAAGCGGTTAAGCCGCCATAATACTGAGGCCATTTTCGTGCTATTATAATTCGTTCTCTGGTTATTGGCTGATTACCCGGATAAGGGGCAATAGAAGCTAATTCTTTCAATGCTTCATTATTTTTTAATCTTTTTGCTTCTTTTGTTGCATAATCTACGCTTAAACGTTCATTATCTCGAGTATTAATAATTTGCCCAATACCCACATAAGCATAAAATAGATCAGGCCTTTTAAGAGCTGCCTTCATGGAAATTATTGTTCCCCAGCTATGACCTACTAAGATTATTTTTTTCTTTGTATATTTTTTTCTGATAAAATCTGCTAATTCTATTGCATCATCAACATATTGGTTGATATTTATTGTATTCTTTAATGTAATAGTATCGTTGGTATTGTAAGTTTTTCCCGATGCTCTTTGATCATAGTTAATAACGGTAAAATATTCTTCTATTGGTCTTTGGAACATCCAAGTTACAGGAGACATTGGAGAAGCTGGGCCTCCATGTACAAATAAAATAACAGGATTATCTTTATTCTGACCACGAGCAAATACCCACTGCTTTATATTCCCTATATTCGCTGTATACCTTTCCTGAATTCCATTTGGATTAACAATAGAATCTAACTCTTTTATGATCTCTTTAGATTTAAAATATTCATCATTTTGATTATTTTGTCCAAATACAACAGCAGAAAAGAGTACTACTGCTAAGATTAAAAGTTTATTTTTCCCTCGGTTTATGTATGCACTAATTTTTTTCATAGGAAAATTTAAATATTTTTTAGGTAACAATTTTATTATTTTGTTCTGTTTTTGATTTCATCAGAAGCATTATTGAAATCACGTATTTTTTCAATTTTTTTGTTTCCGAAGTTATAAGAGATAGAAATATTTAATTGACGTGGATAGTTATAAATATTGACATAATTGTAGTTTCCATTTTGTTGCGGATCATCAATTATAGCCCTATTGGTATTTAAAATATCATAAACAGTTGCTGCAAAGGTCCAGTCTTTCCAGATTTTTTTGAGCCCTATTTCCAAACTGCCGAGTGGCCTTAACTGGCCCAGTTCTATCTGGTAATTGCCAACGTACCAATAATTAATACTGGCAAACCATGTTTTAGCCTGATCAAGTCTTATATTATTATTAGTTGAAATTGTTATTCCATTTGATTTTCTGGAATTAATATATGCCGGAAACTTTTCACCTGTTAACGGATCTGTATCAATCCTTCCATCATTAATATTATGCTGTAAACCAATACTTACATTGGTATTCCAATACTGTTTAAAAAATGATTTCTGGAAACCGATTGTAAAATTGAATTCTTGACGGTTGCCAAAATTGGTTCTTATATACCTTAATACATTTACATGGCTGCCGTTACTTTCAATTATCCCCTGCAAAGGTATTTGCAGGATAACATCTTTATAATATTTATGACCGGCAATGAAAAAATATGAATTTTTGAACATATAATTAAGTTCCTGCGAATAAACTGCGGAAGCTTTCATAAACGGATTATTCTGAACATAATTAGTTTCCGTTAAATAGGTTCTTACGGGGTTTACTTCCCAAAATGAAGGTCTTTTCATACGGCCTGAAAAAGAATATGAAAGATTATGATCTTTGTTGATTGAGTAATTCAGATTTACGTAAGGTAAAATATTATGATAGTTTCTCGTAAGATTTTTTAAATTGTCATCCTGAGCATTATATGAGTTTCCTTTATTTTGTGTTAATTCATAACGAATTCCGGCTTTTGCAGAGATTTTATCGCTTACTTTTTTTTCTACAGTCAAATATCCCCCGTAAATATTCTCCAGATAGAAAAAATGATTTGGATTTCTAACTGCTACACCGGTATCCAATTGATATAGGCTTGTTTCTGTATTATTATCTGTTTTCGTATAGCTGTAATTTCCTCCAAAAGACATTGTTAAATCATTTTTAAATTTCTTAAAATAATCTATCGTTACAGAAAAACTGTTAATAATCTGTGGTGTTTGTTGAATAATTTGGCTTATATCTTCTCCCGTATTTCCATTGGAATCTGCTGCTGATGTCGTATTGAGGCTATTCTGTTTTTTGCTGAAGTTTAGATAGGCTGCATTTAGATTTAGTTTACTGCCGAGCGAATCCGTTTTTAATTCATAGTTTAAATTGACAGAATTATTATAAGATTGGGTGTTTTCATGATTTATGCTTCGGTTGTAGACAGTTTTCCAGACAGTATCATTTAATGCATTTACAGTGTTAAATAAATTGGTAACCGATGTGAAGTTTTTGTTATACCAAGTGTTATAGCTCAATGCAATGCTGCTTTTGTCATTTAAAGCATAATCTATATTCAGATATCCTCCATAGTCCTTGTTTGGAATAGATACGGTTCCTTCCGAACGATTTGAAGCTATATTGCTGCCATTTTCCAATATATAATACTGCCGCTTGGTATTTTCACTACTATTAAAACTTGAATTAATTCCGAGCTTATTTTTTCTGTAATTGATAGAAAATCCCATTCCCGGATTGTTATAATATCCCTGGTTATTGCTCATTCTTAAGCTTCCGTTCAATCCATTTTCTGTTATCTTTTTTAGAATAATATTAATGATCCCATCTGAAGATTCAACTTGAAATTCGCTGCCGGGCATCGTAATAATCTCTATTTTCTGTATGCTTTCAGATGGCATACTTTTTAAAAAGGCTGCCAGAGCGTCAGCATCCATTTGATTTTTTTTACCATTGATATATATTACGGCATTTGATTTTCCAGCAATTCGTAAAGTTTTATCATCCATTGATGAAACTAGGGGAGTTTCTTTTAAAAGACTGAAGACTGTAGTTCCTTTTGCTACCGGGGAAGCTCCTACATCATATATAAATCGGTCATTTTTTCTCTGGAATTTATTTTTTTTCAGTACAATTTCATTTATTTTCTTTGTTGCTGTCGTATCTTTTTTTTCTTGTGCAGTTACAATTGTTCCGCTCAGTACAATGATTAGATGGATCAGGCGTTTCATATATTTTATGTTTTTATTTTATGTATTACAATGTAGCTTGTTATGCAATATATATGTGTGCAATTCATGAATTAATTATGAATCTATTTAAATAAGACATTCGAGATATCATAAGTATTACATCGTGAGCCAGATAGTACTGTAGATGTCCTGAATTATAATGAGAAAAGCTATAAACAGAAACCAGCTCAATTAGAGCTATATACAAAATATGTTTATACAATTAGCCCGGATAGATTGTCTGTTTATCCGGGCAGGCTGAAGTTTAAATAAAAATTAATCCTTAAGCAGGGCAGATAGGATATCCTCCGTTTGGACATTTTAATGTACAGTCCCTTATAACATAGCCACCATTGGAAAGTCTGCAGACTCCCTGTACATTACCTCCGGTAATACTTTTCAGTTGTTCTCTGGAAAGGCTTTTTTGATTTCTTAAATTTTTCATTGTAATATTTTTTGGTTAATAAATATGTTAATTATTGTGAGCATACCACTGCCGGGCATGCACTAAGGCTTGGGCACCGAGGGATCCCGGCAGGAGGGCAGCATTCATATGAACATTCTTTGATAGTGATACTCATTCCATTGCCCATTACATTTTTTAAATATTCTCTTGAGAGTACTTTTCTGTTTTCTGATTTTTTCATTTTAAAAATTTTAGGTTAGTTATGATTTATGGATAATTACTTATTTTCCTATCTCATTTATTTTGATCTTTTTGGAGATTTGAATGAATAATCATTATCGTTGGAATAAAGATCATATTATAATTGATTACTAATACTTTACTTTCTAAAGAATTAAGGCTGAAAAACCTTTGAATCAAATTTTTTACTATCAGGTTTATGAAGTTCAGTCAGTGTACTTTATAACATCAGCTTTTTCATAGGCAGAAGCTGTTTTTTCTTCGGTAAAATAAACGCCGGAAAAGATAACAGCATCGGCACCTACTGATTTTGCCTTTTCAATGATTTTTTCTTTTGCCTTATTGTCTTTGTTTCTTGCAATTGTAATAATCCTTCCAACTGTTTTATACGGATGGGCAACATCTTTTTCCTTATAATAAACATCAATTTTGTCTGAAGGTTTATATGTTTCTCCGGTATAAGAAATAGTGCTACAGGATATCAGTCCTGAAAGCAAAGTAAAAGTGAGAATGTGATTGATTTTCATATCTTTATTTTTAAAATTATTTTTGTTCAATCGGACAAGACGTGATAAAGAGAGAATCTGTCTTTTTTTGAATATGCCTAAGGCTTTTATCAGAACAATAAGTTGAAAGTATCTTTTGCATTAAGTAATGCAACTACTTTTGGAGACCATGTGTTGAGAAGTATGCATACTGTTACTTTTTGCTTTGGAAAATAATAGGATTTACCACCAAAGCCAAATACGTGTCCGTCATGGCCCAGGGCCACTCCCTGGTTGGTATCCAGTTTCATTAATCCCAACCCATACTGTTTATTGTATTTTAAGTCTGGTTCCAGGCGATCAGGATCATTATCCACAAAAGTCTGAAGCTGCTGCATTGAAGGAGGAGAAAGTATTTTATTCGTTAACAGGTTCTCCAAAAATTGAGCTACATCAGAAGATGTTGAAATCATTCCGCCGTCAATTGCTCCTTCACCTCCGATTCCGTTATTATCTATATGGGTTACTTCAGTCAATGGCTCATTAGCCGTTTCAGCATAATAGGATCGGGTGAGCTGATCCGGGAGCAGAGTGCTTGCTGTCGTATTTTTCAGCCCCAAGGGGGTGATTATTTTCTCGGTAATTACCTGATAGGAAGGTTTTCCCGTTATTTTTTTTATAACCAGGGAAAGCAGAAGATAATTGGAATTGCTATAATATCCCTTTCCAACCGGATCATCGGCAGGTTTATCATAGATCAGCTGAAGGGTTTGCTCTGCGGAATAATTGACAATACTCCCGTCAAAAACACCGGGAGCGATATCCTGTAAATAATTCCGGATTCCCGCTCTGTGATTAAGGCACTGCTCAATCGTTACCTCATTGGCATTGGTAATACGGTCTGTAATAGTATGAGGAAGATATTTATTGATTTTATCCTTGATATTCAGGAGACCTTCTTCCTGCAATTTCAGAATAGTTGTGGAGGCAAACATTTTCGTCATGCTTCCGATGCGGAGCCTGTTATTAGCAGACATCCTGACACCTTTTTCCCTGTCGGCCAGTCCGCCTGAACCGGTCCATGTTCCTTCGGGGGAAATTACTGTAATGTTGACGCCCAGAGCGCCGGCTGCTATAAACTGATCAACGATACGCTGATATTTTTTTGCATTCGGGTGCTCGGTGGGTACATCAATAGATTGATCATCCCTGCAGGAATTCATTGTAACAGAAATGGCAATCAGAACTGTTAGAAACCATAGTTTTTTCATAGAAAAATTTTAATGAGTTAGTATGAAATTAAACTGAAACAGATAAATTTTTCTTTTATGGTATTCTTTTATATTTTCTTAAAATATCGATCACAGGCTGATGGGGAAGCGCATAGGATTTGTTTCCATTAACCCCTTCCATCGTTTCAGCCGCTAACATTGCGTTAATGATTGATTCTTCAGTGGCCTGTACAGTGGCTTCAAAAAGAGGATCCATTAAGTCATTAGGAAGTGATTCTACTCGTGAAAGGTCCTTTCTCTGGAAAGCTGTAGGATTAGCTGTTGAAAAAGCAATAAAAATATCTCCTGAGCTATTCATTCCATATCCACCTACTTTACCAATCCCCAGAGGAACTCTTGAGGCAAGACGTTTTAGCTGGTGTGGCAGCAATGGCGCATCTGTAGCAATAACTACGATAATAGAACCATCACCCTCTTTCCTATAAGATTGAGAAGGCAATTTCAATTCATTTCCGGTAATATCACTGAGTTCTTCACCCATCGGTACACCAGCAATAGTCAAAGATTCCTTCCTGCCAAAATTGGTCTGTACCAAGGCACCGACGGTATAGGCAGAATTTCCAATTTTTACAATCCTTGATGAAGTTCCTGTTCCTCCTTTGAAACCAAGACACATCATCCCGGTTCCACCGCCTACATTTCCTTCCTCAATTCTACCGGATTTTGCGGTATTAAGCGCCTCAAACACATTTTTTTCCTGAACCTGGAAGCCATAAATATCATTTAAAAAACCATCATAGGTTTCTGCAACAACAGGATACGTATACCACCAGTCTTCTTTATACCAATTCTTTTCAATAAACCATTTGAGAACAGCATCGCGCACAAGACCTACACTGTTGGTATTGGTAATCATAATAGGCGTTTCTAAAAATCCGGATTCTGTTATCCAGGTTGTTCCTGTCATTTCACCATTTCCGTTAAGTGAATACCAGTTGGCAAAAACAGGATTATTATTCCTTCCTCTTGGTAAAATGGCGGTAACACCTGTTCTCACTGGTCCTTTACCTATGTTATTTTTACCTTGTCCTGAAATAATAGTACTATAACCGACTTCAACTCCCTTTACGTCCGTTATAGAATTAAATGTGCCAACGCTTCCGGTAAATGGAATTCCCATATCCCTGGCTCTTAATTTCTGACCAAATGTTAAATTTTGCATATTATATAGTAATAAAATAAATAATGTTATTTTTTTCATAAAACGAATTTATATAAGATCAAAATCACTAAAAATATAGGAGAATCTATATGTGATTTTTCTAATTTGTTAATTTTATTTGAAGATCGAATGAAAATCACTCTTAGCTAAGAAACTGTAAAAGATCTTTAATAAATGCCTCTGGATTTTCCTCCACTACCCAATGTGCTGTTTTAGGAATGCGCGTTGAAGTCACATTTTCAGCCACTTCTTCCATCATTTCTTTCATCAAAGATCCGCTGGTACTTATCATCCCACCAACAGCCAGAACGGGAATGGAAAGTTTACCATTTTTTGCCATGCTTTCTTTATTGTCCAGTATGTCTTGATCAAATGAACGATAAACTTCCAGACCGGCTTTCATAGCCCCAACTGAAGAATAAGCCTTACTAAAAATATCTATATCCGTTTCAGTAATGGCAGCAGTATTATATATGCGATAGTTGAAAAAGTATTGTAAATATTGCCGTTCACGGTCCGCAATCAACATTTCAGGTAGGTCACATACATTATGGAATGCAAAATGCCACACTCTGTGATCTGTTCTTATTTTGTCAAATATTTTGGTGCCAGGTAAAGGAGCGTCTATTACCACCAGGTGAGATACGGACGTTCGGTATTGCTGTGCATAAGCATATGCAACCATTAATCCTATATCGTGTCCTATAAGCACAACCGGAACATCAATCTTCAGATGTTCCTTTAACAGCTGGTGAATATCACTGGCCATAGTACGTTTATCATATCCGCCCGCTGGTTTCCAGGAATCTCCGGCTCCGCGATAATCCAAGGCAATAACACGAAATCCCTGATTAACCAATACAGGTATTACAAATCGCCATTCCCACCATGTTTGCGGAAAACCATGTATCAGAACAATTATATTCTCTCCATTTCCTGCTTCTGCATAATGTATACGTAATATACTGCTGATAACGGCCATCCCATGATTCAAGCTAACATCACCAGGTAATTCTTTATCTTTCATATTCTTGTAGGTATGTTTCAGTATTAAATTTTTATCTTTACAAAGATCTGATGAGGACATTTAAATCAGGCTATCATTTCGATAGAAGTAGCTGCTTCAAACTTTCGAATCAATGTTTTTTAATTATTTTATTTCGATATGCAATTAGATAAACTACACTACGCAATTTTAAACGAACTACAATTAAACGCCAGAGCGAGTAATGCTGAAATAGGCAGAAAAATAGGACTCACAGCTCCGGCTGTTGCAGAACGAATCAGAAAATTACAGGAAGTAGGAATAATAAAAGGGTTCTCTGTTGTTATGGAGTATTCTAAACTGGAATACTTACAAAATGTATTGATTACAGTAAAGCTACAACCCAATATGGTCCCATCTTTTTTAAAAGAGACTGAAAAAATAGAAGGGATTATAAAAATGTTTCATACCACGGGGGATTACTGTTTCTTTTTACATATGTTTCTGAAATCTACACAACAGCTTACTTTAGCTCTGGATCAGTTAGGTAAATTTAGTGAAACAACCACTTATTCTATTCTGTCGGTGCCTATTGATCACAAACCAATTACTTTTAAGTAGTGTTGACCCCATGAAAGAAATAAGACAAAATGAGGCAGTAGGAATTTTTTCTTATCAATGATTTACAATAATTATTTAAAACTTCCTTTAACAAGGGTTTTGCAATAGTGGTGCGAAACTGCAAAGTTCAATGGTATTTCTTCAATTTAACTTTTGTATAGAATTGAAGATTTATACTTTATTACTGTACCATCACAAAACTCCGAAATGACTTTTAAAATGAATATAAAAATCTCAAAAAACGATAAATGAAAAAAATATTATTGATAATTTTTTTAGTACTAAATGCTCTATCTTATTCACAAAATAAGAATTTTTCAATTGAAGATAATTTGTTAGTTTTTCAATCTCAATGATAATCAGCTGATTACCTATTAAAGTGTAAATTTTGTCCCATTTTTGGTTTGAAGCCAAAAATAGAAAAGTTCAGAAAAGAAGAGCAGGTATTGTTAAGATCTGGGCTTGCTTACATATTTGTTTCCCTTAACGTAAAAACGCCATGGCAGCAAAGCATCTTCCTGAGCATAGGCCACTCCGATCCGCGGTCCTGCCACAATCTCTTCAGGAAAATATCTGATTCCGTGATCTTCAATCCATATTTCATTTTCAGTCAGATCTTTTTTATTAAAAGAACGGTCAATACCTAAAGCTTTAGCAGCTGAACCCGGCCCGGATGATATAGTAGCTTTATCCGACGGCATATTCCGTCTGAGCTCCATCATTTCTTTGCCAACTAAAGGCTCTACAGCGCGTATCAGTACTGCATGAGGTTCGTTTTCAACAGAGGTTACAATATTAAACAGATGGTGAATTCCATAGCACAGATAAACATAAGAAATACCGCCTTGATGGTACAATGTTTCAGTACGCTCCGTACGGCGTCCTCCATAGGCATGGGAAGCTTTATCCACTATCCCGAAATAGGCTTCGGTTTCTACAATTATGCCTGCTGTACGATCACCGTTGATCTCCGTGAAAAGTACTTTTCCCAAAAGATCTTTGGCCAGAAACAGGACATCTTGATTCAGATAATAAGAAAGAGGCAGCTTCAAGTTTTTTATGTATTTGCAGTTTGAGGTAAACAAAGTTAAACATCTGATATTAATTAACGGCTATCTTGAGCAGTTTGACAGAGAGCTTCATTTATCAGACAGCATCAACTGGATAAAAATCACTAGGGAAATAGACAGCCTGAATCAATAATCAAACAATATGGTTTTTAATACCATTAAAAAAGAGACCCGTTTCCAGATCTCTTTTATACTATATATTGATAATGTTATTTTGCTTTGCTGTTAATAGCTGTGTCGGCTATTTTTGTCAGCAATGCATCACATTTTTTCTCTTCGGAAAGGGTTGCCAACAGGTTATTAAGACAGTCTTTTTCTTTAAGAACTTTGGCATAAGCAGCCAAAGATCCGTAAGTGGCAATTTCATAATGTTCCACTTTCTGAGAGGCAGAAACAATGCCTGCATCTCTTACTGCTCCCGGTTCAGTTTCCTCCATAATGCTTTTTCCTTCATCCAGTAACCCCTGCATTGCATCACATTTTTTAGCCTGAGCCTTTTTTCCTATTGAAGCGAAACATTCTTCCAGTCTTTTTACATGAACTTTGGTTTCGTTGAAATGTTTTTCAATAGCTGCTTTCAGTTTTTTATCCGTCGCATTTTTATGCATTTTAGGAAGAGCCTTTATAAGCGCTTTTTCTGCCCAATAAATGTCTTTCAGTGAATCTTCAAACAAATCCTTCAGCTGTTTGGCGGCATCTTTTTTAGCCGGAGTTTTACCTGCTTTTTTCGCCACAGTTTTCGACGTAGTCTTTTGTGCTGTTTTTTTTGTTTCCATAATAATTATAATTTAGTGATTAATATTTAATACCTGCAATTATAAGACCAGCTTAGAGTTTCGGGTACTGATGTGGTAGGTGATATGAATATTCTATATATTATTTTGGACCAGATTAGTCGCAATACAAAGGTAAGACCCTAGTTTTATTAATACCTGACGTGGAAGAAGGTATTGATTCTATTATTCACCTTCTTCTTCTGTTTCTTTCCTGAAACTTACGACCTCATACTCATCATTGGAGGCGTATTTTTTGCAACTGTTATCGTTAAAGTCCTCAGGATTTTTCGAAAATTCTTCGATGTACTTTGCACTTTCGCCGGTATCAGCAGGCGTTATGATGATATGATAACTTTGCAGTACGGATTCATCTGCCTTTTCTAAAGCTTCTTTTTTGTATTGTAAGGCTTCACTGTATTTCATAGGATATTTTTTTTAGTTTTCAAAAATCAATCGGCCATCAAAAGGTTCGCTCCATTTTATAAAGATACCGTCATTCAGTCTGGTAATAATGGTCTGAACGGTTTCAAACTCTCCATCTTCTTTTTTCCTTTCAATGGTTAAATTGGATCCCTGACCAATTTCTTCAATACTATATTCCAGCTGATACTGATTTTCATTATTCAATACGAATTCTGCTTTTGTGAAATTTTTACTTAACATGGTACAAGATTTTATTTTCTAGTCTAATGAATAAACTATGCCAATATCAACCGGCTTATTATTTAATTTGAGTCGGTTAAAAGAAAATCAAGATTAAAGATCCTGGAAGTTATTATCTGTGATAGTCACAGTAAAGTTTGATGAAATAATATCAATACGATGGAATAATTATTGCCGTGTAAAAATACGTATACAGCCTTTTAAATATGAAAATAGCAACCTATAATGTGAATGGAATCAACGGCCGTTTGCCCGTATTATTGCAGTGGCTGAAAGAAGCTCAGCAGGATATTGTCTGTCTTCAGGAATTAAAAGCTCCGCAGGAACGGTTTCCTGTAAAAGAAATCAATGCAGCAGGATATCAGGCCATATGGAAGGGACAGAAAAGCTGGAATGGAGTAGCCATACTTGCAAAAGATCTCGAGATCACAGAAGTTCAGAGCGCTTTACCCGGAGATTCGAAAGATCTTCAGAGCCGTTATATTGAAGCTATCATTGATCAAATGGTGATATGTTGCCTGTATCTGCCCAACGGAAATCCTTATCCGGGACCCAAATTTGACTATAAATTAGACTGGATTAAACGTCTGAAAAAGCGAACGAACCAACTGATTAAAATGGAACTTCCCGCCCTACTCATCGGTGATTTCAATATTATTCCGGAACCTGTGGATGTTTACAAACCAGAGCGCTGGGAAAATGATGCATTATACAGAACAGAAGTCAGAAAAGCGTACAGAGAATTATTGAATAAAGGCTGGCTTGATTCCATACGCAAACTCTATCCTGATGAAACGGTTTACACCTTCTGGGATTATCTTTACAAAGCATATGACCGTAATGCAGGCATAAGGCTGGATCACATTCTATTAAGCCCTTATCTGCATTCAAGCCTACAGTCGGGGGGTGTCGACAGTCATGTCCGTGGCTGGACGAAAAGCAGTGATCATGCACCTGTCTGGATTCAACTGGAGAAATAAATATCCATCCCTACACTTCATTAACCAACCGGAAAGTAAGATTAATTCGCGACTTCATAACCTTTACGGACTTTGCAATGCGGTGTTCCCAATTCAACTGCAAATCACCCTTCATAATCAGCAACGACCCGTGCTGAAGCGGTAAACTGTACTTATTCCGGTGATCATCTGCTTTCCGGAAATCAAAATTCCGGACCTGTCCAAGGCTTACAGAAGCAATGACAGGACGATTCCCCAATTCGCTTTCTTTGTCCCGGTGCCACGCTACAGAGTCATTGCCGTCTCGGTATAAATTCAGCAGTACAGAATTAAACAGGTATCCGGATGATTTTTCTATCCGCTCTTTTAAAGTTAATAATTCGGGCATCCAGGGATTAACATTAAAATCATTTCCACCCAGTTTGTAGGTTCTGCTTTCATCTCCATACCAGGCTGTCAGTCGTGGTGTGAGAACCATTTTATCATACATTTTCTGGGTTCTTTGCTTCCAGGGAGCCACACGAATAAGAAGCTCCTCGAGTTGAGAAGCTTCATGTTCCGGCAGAAAATGTTCAGTATATTCCAGCAGTTCTTTTGGAAACCTGAAGAATTCTTCTGAATCAAATAAACTTAGCTGGTCCATTGCCCATTATACTTTAGAATTATTAAGATTTCCGGCGCCCTGAAACTTTTCGGTCCAGATCTTTGATGTCCTGTTTCAACTCCCGGAACATTTCTTTAAAATTATAGCTTTCATAATCACCCGGTTCAAAATCTTCCGGAAAAATTCCCGAAGCGTACTGCCAGATCTCTACGATCTCGTTAAACGGAATATCATAAGGCTCATAGAAAGAATTATCAGCACTTACGCAAACTGTATTTCCTTTTATTTCCTTAAAACGTTTGTAGGTAATCCCATCATTTAAAGTGATGAAAACATAGGTTTTTCCCGGTTTCAGTTCACTGATTCCTTCTACATATTTTCCTACGATATACGAACCGTTTCTGAATGGCGGCATAGAGTCTCCATCTGCCGGAAAAGCCCTGTATTTGCCATTCGTAAGGAAGGGAAGGGCAATTCTCTGCAGGCTTTCGATATAACCGACATCACTATAACCTTCAAGATATCCCATGGATGCTTTTTGTGGAATAATCTCAATCGTATCATTTCCAAGATGATCTACCGCTACAGGAAGAACAATTCTGTTATCCGGAAGTTTCAGCATTTCTTCCATCGGGTATTTGCGGATGTCTACAGATACCAGAAGGTCTATACTAACGTGAAAGTATTTGGATATTTTTACAAGCAGTTCAATAGGAGGTTCGGATACTCCGTTTTCATACTTGGAATACCGCACACGGGAAATCACCAGTTCAGTGGCTACAGATTGCTGGGAGAGGCTTCTCTTTCCTCTCAAAAAACGAATATTATTTGAAAAAATTGACATTGATACGAAATATATCAACAAAAATACAAATTATGATTCAAAATTCCGGGTCATTGTAAGCAAATAAGCCTTGTTATCCCCGATTAATTCTGAAAATTACACGTTTTAAGCATCTTATCTTGAAAAAGTTTCATTGAACTTAATGGTATTAAAATAGAATCTGCACAATCTGCGAAAGTTCATGATTTTATTTCCCGCAGATTTCACAAAATTGAGCAGATGTTTGCGCTTATTTATTAATGAACTTGATAAGAATTAAAATAAGAATCTGTGTGATCAGAATAATTTGGGAGAAATCATTTTAGCCGTTTATTAAAACATTTTGTCTGATCCTGTTTTCATAGGAAGGAAACCCTTATCATCTCTCATAAAATAAATATTGATACAAAATATATCAAATAAAATACAAAGTTTGATTCAAAACATATCTAATTTTGTATCATGGAACGTGCGATTGTACATATGGACCTGGATACATTTTTTGTATCCTGTGAGCGTCTTGTCAATTCTAAATTTAAAGGAATTCCCCTGATCATCGGAGGCGGAGACAGAGGCGTTGTGGCCTCATGTTCCTATGAAGCACGCCATTTCGGGGTATGCTCTGCCATGCCGATCAGAATGGCATTGAGACTCTGTCCGGATGCTAAAGTGGTCCGCGGAGATCATGAACTGTATTCCAGACTTTCGCATACTGTAACCGATATTATCCAGGAGAAGGTGCCATTGATGGAGAAGGCAAGCATTGACGAATTCTACCTGGATCTCTCCGGAATGGATAAGTTTTTCGGATGTTATAAATGGACCGATGAAATTGCTTCTGCCGTCACCAAAGAAACCGGGCTTCCGATAAGTTTTGCATTATCCTCCAATAAAACGGTTTCCAAAATAGGAACCGGAGAAGCCAAACCCGGAAAAATGGAAATCAAACTACAGGAAGTCCAACCTTTCCTTAATCCGCTGTCTATTAAAAAAATTCCAATGGTAGGAGATAAAACTTTTCAGTTGCTTTCAAGAGTAGGGATCCGTACCATTCAAACTTTATCTGAAATGCCGGTACTGGTTCTTCAGCAGATGATCGGGCACAACGGCAGTGAACTGTGGAAAAAAGCCAATGGAATTGATGAAAATCCTGTAATCCCTTATTCTGAAAGAAAATCAATATCCACGGAACGAACTTTTACTTCCGATACCATGGATATCCCGGAACTAAAAAGGTTAATATCCGGAATGGCTGAACAGCTGGCGTATCAGCTTAGAAAAGAAAAATGGCTGACTTCCACTGTGGCCGTGAAGATCCGCTACGCCAATTTTGATACTGAAACCAAACAGTCCAGAGTTGCCTATACATCTGCAGATCACACGTTGGCTAGGGTTGCTTTGGACCTGTTTAATAAAGCATATACCCGAAGAATGAGACTCCGCCTCGTTGGATTGCGTTTTACAGGGTTGGTTCACGGCAGCCATCAGATGAATCTCTTTGAAGATACCGAAGAGCAGATGAGTCTTTACCAGGCCATGGATGATCTCAAAAACCGTTTTGGCTCCGATGCGGTAGGCCGGGCTTCCGGGTTTGATTTCGGAAAATAACCATCAAAAAATCTGCAGATTATGTTTCTCAACTGTCATTCCTATCACAGCCTCCGTTACGGAACTTTATCGGTAAAAGAATTGGTTGCCCAGGCAAAAACGCTTGGCATTAGAGAGCTGGTGCTCACAGATATCAATACAGTTACAGGCATTTATGAATTTAAAAAAGAATGTGAAGACAAGGGAATCAAACCCATTGCCGGTGTTGAGATCAGGAAAGATGGAAGGCTTTTTTATATTGCGGTTGCTAAACAATTTAGTGGTATAGGAGAGGTGAACAGGATGATCACAGACTATAATTGCGATGGCAAAGACTTGTGTGAAACGGCCCCTGAATTCGATAATGTATTGGTCATTTATCCGATCGGAAACATTCCTGAAGTTCTGAAAGACAATGAATTCATTGGAATCCGAGAAGAAGAACTGACGCTTCTTATCCGCCCCGAACTTCAGAAAATGATTTCCAGAATGGTGGTTCTTCAACCGATTACTTTCAGTACCAAAGAAGAATATCATCTTCACCGAATCCTCAGAGCTATTGATCACAATACACTGCTTAGCAAACTTGAAGAAACTGATATATGCCGGAAATCTGAATATGTAAGGGCTGAGAAAAGCATTCTGGAAGCATTTCAGAGATATCCGGAGATCATTGAGAATACAAAAAACATGTTCAGCTGTTGCAGTTTTGAATTTGATTTTAAAAAGGTCAGAAATAAACTCAATTTTACAAAATCGAGAGAAAATGATCTGAAATTTTTGACCAGGCTTGCTTATTTAGGCTTGGAAAAGCGCTATGGTTTAGATCATGAAGAGGCCAGAAAAAGGGTAGAAAAAGAACTCAAAGTAATCCATGAGCTTAAATTCTGCTCTTACTTTCTTATCACCTGGGATATTATCCGTTACAGTAACAGGATGGGGTTTATGCATGTCGGACGTGGGAGCGGGGCTAATTCAATAGTCAGTTACTGTTTGGGTATTACCGATATCTGCCCACTGGAACTGGATTTATATTTTGAACGCTTTTTGAATCTTAACCGAAAAACACCACCTGATTTTGATATCGACTGGAGCTGGCAGGAAAGGGACACGATGTTACAGTATATTTTTGACCGCTACGGAAAAGAGCATGTGGCTTTCTGCGGAACGAATGTAGAATTCAAGTACAGATCAATATTCCGGGAAGTAGGAAAAGCTTTTGGATTACCCAAAGAAGAACTTGATAACCTGGCTACAAAATCTGAAGAAACCCATGACCGAAACCCCGTAGTAGATACGATATACAAATACGGCAAACTGCTGGAAAAATTTCCGAATCAGAGGAGCATGCATGCCTGTGGGATCCTGATCTCTGAAGAACCTATCACAAATTTTTCCGCACTGGAAATGCCACCAAAAGGATTTCCTATTGTTCAGTTTGATATGTACACCGCAGAAGATATAGGATTGGAAAAATTCGATATTCTTTCCCAGAGAGGTTTAGGAACAATCAATGATACGGTGAAATTAATCAAAGATACAAGAGGTATTACCGTGGATATCCGGGATACAACCATTTCTAAAAATGAAGCAGTTGCCAATGAACACCTGGCTCAGGGAAAGACCATCGGTTGCTTTTATATAGAATCTCCTGCGATGCGCGGACTTTTAAGAAGGTTAAAATGCGGAGATTACAGAACACTCGTTGCGGCTTCTTCAATTATCAGACCGGGAGTTGCACAAAGTGGGATGATGAGGGAATATATTTTCCGACATAATCACCCCGATCAATTTGAATATTTTCATTCGGTGTTTGAAGAGCATTTGAAGGAAACCTACGGCATCATGGTATATCAGGAAGATGTGATTAAAATTGCCCAGTATTTTGGAGGATTGTCCTTAGCGAACGGAGATATTCTGCGCAGAGCCATGAGCGGAAAAGGCCGTTCGATTGAAAAGCTTCGGGAGGTGAAGGCTAATTTCTTTGAATCCTGTAAAGGCAAGGGACATTCCGAGCAGCTGGCTGCTGAAGCCTATCGACAGATCGAATCATTTGCGGGCTATTCTTTCTGTAAGGCACATTCAGCTTCATATGCGGTAGAAAGCTATCAGAGTCTTTATCTGAAGGTGTATTATCCGCTGGAATTTATGGTTTCTGTTATTAATAATCAGGGAGGATTTTACAGAACGGAGGTTTATATTCATGAGGCCAGAATGTCCGGAGCATCTGTTCAGACTCCCTGCGTCAATACCAGTGAATACCAGACGGTATTGAGAGGGAAAGACATTTATCTTGGGTTCATGCTGCTGCAGGGACTTGAAAACAGATTAGCGCATGGAATTGCTGAAGAGCGGGATAGAAACGGATATTACCAATCACTGGAAGACTTTATCCGCCGTATTCCCGTTGGTATTGAAACGATACAGACCCTTATTTTTATCGGAGCATTCCGTTTTACAGGGCAGCCGAAGAACGAACTGTTGGTAGAAGCCAGACTACTTCTGATCAATTTTAAACCTGAAAACAGAGGTCTGCTGCTGATTGAGGAACCTGTTCAGGAATACAAACTCCCACAGCTGAAGCGGGAAGATTTTGAAGATGCTTTTGATGAAATTGAGATCATTGGGTTTCCGGTTTCCTGCAGTCCGTTTGATCTGCTGAAGACTTCATATAGGGGTTCTGTATTTGTAAAAGACCTGGTAATTCATCATAAGAAACAGGTGAAAATGATGGCCTATCTGATCTCCAGAAAGCATGTTCCCACCAAAAAAGGAACCATGTATTTTGGTACCTGGATCGATGTGAACGGAGATTATTTTGATACCGCCCATTTTCCGGACAGCCTGAGTGAATATCCGTTTCAGGGCGGGGGATGTTATCTGCTGCTGGGAACTGTAGAAGTGGATTATCATTTTCCGACCGTCACTATTCACAAAATGGCAAAAATGCCCATGATACCGGATCCAAGATATGCTTACGATAAAGATAAACAGTATGATATTCACCGCCAGATCAAAGAAGATGTGAGCATGACCTCCAGAAAACCTTATCCGCAGGCGCATGAGATTGGGCTGCCGAGGCAGAAATTCCAGTAAAAAGACTGCCCCAATCGACAGTCTTTCTTTTTATTTTTTCTTAAGATCGGTCATCTATATTCATGCGGCTTCCAATAATGTCAAATGAGGTATTTTTAAGATAAACTTCCCCTTTGTTTACAGAAGCATTTCCTTTCAAATGATAAAGTGCTAATCCTTTAAATTCAACTTTTTTGGAAGTAAAAACTCCATTTAGTTCAATATCTCATTCATTTCAGTCAAAATGATTGGTTTTCCATCGGTGACTACAATGGTATGTTCATGTTGTGCCATATAACCGCCTTTATTGCCTACCATGGCCCATCCATCGTTCAGAAGATAGAAAGGGATGCGAAAGCTTTAATAAATTGAGTAGACTAAAAAATCTTAAAATTATTTTGTATTCTAAAATTTAATCGTAATATTGCGATATAATAATTTTATCATGGGAGCAACCAAAACGGATCACTTTACAGATCACCAAAACCAGATTGCCATTATATGCAAAGCACTGGGGCATCCTGCAAGAGTTGCCATTATCGAGTATTTGCTTAAAGTGGATACCTGTATCTGCGGGGATATTGTGAATGAACTTCCATTAGCTCAAGCTACTGTATCTCAACATTTGAAAGAACTGAAGAACGCAGGTTTGATTAAAGGCAACATCGAAGGAACTGCGATCTGCTATTGTATTGATAAGGATGCATTTGGAATTTTGAAGGAGTATTTTTCAAACATTGTACTCTCTGTTAAAGATCAGAAATGCTGTTAAGCATTTTTTTAACCTGATATATCGCAATATTGCAATTAACCAATAAAAAATAAATAATGAAATTATCCGAAATCAAAGAAATTTTACCAACATTAGAAAATGTTGAATTTCAATTAGAAAATGGAACTTTTGTTCCGGAACACTTCCACGTTACAGAAGTGGGGAGTATAACAAAACATTTTATCGACTGCGGAGGAGTTATCCGAAATGAAAAAGCGGTCAATTTTCAATTATGGAACGCTGATGATTTTGAGCACAGACTAAAACCCGCAAAGCTTCTGAACATTATAAAACTGTCAGAAGAAAAGTTGGGAATTGAAGATGACGAAATTGAAGTGGAATACCAGGACACAACAATCGGAAAATACGATCTGGAATTTAACGGGAAAACGTTTGTCCTGAAAAATAAAACAACAGCTTGTTTAGCTCAGGAAGCTTGTGGTATTCCTGTGGAAAAACAAAAAGTAAAGCTATCAGAGCTTTCTTCTAATCCTGCTTCCTGCTGCACTCCCAACTCAGGATGCTGCTAACATTCACCTAACTTCAAATTAAATCAATGATATATTCTAAACTTCTAAAAACCATAGAACTGTTTAAAAATCAGGAGATCAGTGAAGACAGAAAGGGCGTATTAAAATCATTGATTGATTTTATTCAAAAAAAAGTGGAAGATGAAAGTATGGCAGCTATCAATTTTATCTGTACTCACAATTCGCGGAGAAGCCATTTGGCACAAGTCTGGGCGCAGATTGCCAGTGTTCATTTTAACATTCCAAAAGTCATCTGCTATTCCGGGGGGACGGAAGAAACAGCTATGTTCCCCAAAATAGCAGAAACATTACAGGAACAGGGATGTCAGGTCTTTACAATTTCCGATACCGAAAACCCGATATATGCCATTAAATATGATGAAAACAGACATCCGCTGATAGGCTTTTCCAAAAAATACGACAGCCCGTTTAATCCAAATTCCGGTTTCGCAGCAGTAATGACCTGTTCACAGGCAGACGGAGGATGTCCTTTTATTGCAGGAGCAGAAAAACGCATTCCCATCACCTTTGAAGATCCTAAAATATCAGACGGTACGAGTGAGCAAACAAGAGTTTACCATGAAAAGAGTTTAGAAATAGGCACTGAAATGTTCTATGTTTTTTCACAGATAAAACAATAGCAATTTAAAAAAAATAGTATGCAACCCAAATTAAAATTTCTTGACCGATTTCTTACGCTGTGGATATTTCTTGCCATGTTTTCAGGAATTGCCCTAGGGTATTTCTTTCCGAATCTTTCCCATACAACCAATTCCTTATCTATAGGAACAACCAACATTCCTCTAGCCATTGGATTAATCATTATGATGTATCCACCATTGGCAAAGGTTGATTATTCACTGTTACCAAAAGCACTGGGAGATCAAAAAGTCATAGGAGTATCTTTGTTACTGAACTGGGTGATAGGTCCGGTCTTAATGTTTCTGCTGGCTATTCTTTTCCTTAGAAACGAGCCTGATTATATGATAGGCCTGATTCTTATCGGTTTAGCCAGATGCATTGCGATGGTTCTTGTCTGGAACGATCTGGCAAAAGGCAATCGTGAGTATGGAGCATTACTGGTTGCTTTGAACAGTATATTTCAGGTCTTCAGTTACAGCTTTATGGTTTGGCTTTTTATCAATATTTTACCTGAAAAACTAGGCCTGGCTAATTTTAATGTAAGCATATCCATGAGGGATGTTACGGAAAGCGTTCTGATTTATCTTGGAATTCCTTTTTTAGCCGGATTCCTAAGCCGTTACTTTCTAACCAGGGTGAAAGGTGTGGAGTGGTACAACAGGAAGTTTATTCCTGTCATATCTCCGCTGACTTTATATGCCTTATTATTCACGATTGTTTTAATGTTCAGCCTCAAAGGGGATACAATCCTTGAGCTCCCTTTAGATGTTTTAAAAGTAGCCTTACCACTCACTGTCTATTTTATCCTGATGTTTTTTGTAAGCTTCTTTATCAATAAATCATTTGATGTGCCTTATGATAAAAATGTCTCTATCTCTTTTACAGCCACAGGAAATAATTTTGAACTGGCTATTGCTGTAGCCATAGCGGTATTTGGAATTCATTCTCCACAGGCATTTGTAGGAGTAATAGGGCCTTTGGTAGAAGTTCCTGTTTTAATAGTACTTGTACGGATCAGTTTATGGCTAAAGAAAAGATATTATAGCTAGGCACTTGCAAAAACAGGTTTATCAAAGTGTATTTTTTTCTATACACAGCTTGAGTTTTTAAAGGGATTATTTTAGGTAAGCGGCAAATTTGGAAATATTCACATAAAGCAAGAACAAATAGGAGATTAAATCCGATTTAACAAAACACTATGTAAACTATTCATTTCCAAAAAAATAAGAAAGATAAGTCAAATAATGATATATTTATTAAATAACATTTATGTTAATGAAATATTAAGTTATAAACACATTTAATTATTTTTTCCAAAAAAATATCGCGGTATTGTAATTATTCTTATCTTAGTGATGTAATAATCATACAAATTTTATATCATGAAAAATTTTAAAAAATTAAACAGAAACGAATTGAAAACGATCTCAGGTAATGGTCTATTTGACAACATCGGAGGTGTTATCGGAGGTCTTGGTGGAGTAGTAGGTGGAGTAGTTGGCGGTGTAGGTACTATCGTTGGCGGTGTTGTAGGTGGTGTAGGTTCTACAGTAGGAACTGCTGTAAACGGTGTAGGAACTCTTGTAGGGACTACATTATGCCAGGTACAATGTGTTATCAATGGTGTAGTGCACGTTACTGTACTTTCATGTGGATCTACTTGCTAAGAACCAGCAAGCATTGAAAAAACATACCGCTCTTTTTAGAGCGGTTTTTTTATGCTCTGGAAGTTTTTCCATTAACATCCTGTTTATTTTTAATTTATCACTAAAACAACAATAACGATATATTATTAATCATATTATAAATTTAAATAAAATCAACCAATATATAATCAAATAAAAACCTATATTAGTATTCAAAACCAATATAAAATAATAAAATGATGAGTAATAAAACTTATCATTTCCAGGTGTCTTAGAACTGAAGCAAAGGCTGAAACAAGGACAAACTTAATAAAGAGGGTAGCAGTACATCAATTCAATAATATTAATATCAAAAAATATGCAACGAAAATTAAATATGTCACGTCTTAAATACCCGTGGCCTCATATTGCTCCAGCTCATCCTTACTATTTTACTGAAGAAGAAAAGCAATGGTTGGCTGAAGATTACAGACCCTTTATGAGCGAAGCCTCAGAAAAAATAAAAGGACACAATTTGGCCAATGGGGCATCCTGGATGTCACCTACAACGACCAATATTGACCATCTACGGCCAATTGCCCGCTTCTTTATATGGCTCACTTTATATGATGATTACTATGAACGGTGGCCGGTTGATAAAGTTGCCATAGAACGGGATCGTATAATAGCAGTGATGCTGGGGGATACTCCAAAGCCAGCCGACATCGGTCTGTACCAGCAAATTGCAAAGTGCAGGGATGAATTCCTTACTTATATGCCTTCTGAATGGATGGAACGGCTGGCTAAAAACTTATACCGCTATACAACTTATGGCATAATGGAAGAAGCTCCTTATCGTCTCGAAGGGCGCTATCCAAGTTTATTGCGGCTGCAATTTCTTAGAGAATACACTATTGCAATGTATGTATATGGAGATATGATTGAGGCCGGGACCAACTTTATGCTACCGAAAATTATTATTGAACATCCTGTCATCATGCGCCTGAGAACACTATTATGCAGAATCATGTCTATTCAGAATGATTGGTATACATTGGAAAAAGAGATGGCTGACGGCCAGTTTGAAGTGTGTAACCACATTCTGGTATTGATGCATCAGAATAAAATTTCCCTGCAAGAAGCTATGCAGGAAACTGAGCGTCTTCACGATTCCTATGTAGAAGAAATGGATGCCATACAAAAAGACCTGCCTGATTTTGGTATTTATCAAAAAGAAACAGAGAACTATGTATACCACATATTACTGAACATAACCGGACTGGATGACTGGTATAATGGGGATACCGTTCGATACATACCTTCTGAATTCCCAAAACATATTTATCCAGGTAAAAGATAGCAATCTTGATTTAAGTCTGCCGGATAAATAATACACATATTTGATTTTTTTTCGGGAACAGGATATGATTGCGAAAATGTTCCAGGAAGTCCAATTCGATTACTAGATAAAATAAATGAACATTTAGGAATTATATTGTCGAAAAAGACAAAAGTTGTTTTACACCTGAATGAATTTGAAAGGAATAGATTGGATAATAGTTAGCGGAGAAAGTGGACGAAAACCTCGTACAATAAAGGAAGAGTGGGTAACCGACATGAAAAATCAGTGTTTAGAAGCTGAAATTTCTTTTTTCTTTAAGCAATGGGGAAGAACAAACAAAAAGAAAACAGGATGACTTCTGGAAGGAAAAACTTGGGACGAAATGCCTGAAATTGAACTTCATAAAAATATATAAACAAAAACCAAAAGCACAAGGTAACCATATGCAAGCAGGAAGTTAGTGCTTCTTGAGACAGGAAACTACCAATTTTAATGTTCAGTCTTACGCAGCAATGAACTATATTAGTATTCATAAATGGCATACACATTTATCTCTTTCTTATGTTAAATTAGTAATGTATATATAAATCCTGTTCAGTGAAAAATAAAAGTTTAGAAGATCATCTAAAGAGAATATTCAATCTCAGAGAGCTTATTCAAGATGAAGAGTGGAAGAACTTGTTAAGAAACTCCAGTTTAAAATCTTTTAAAAAGAATGACATCATTTTAAAGAGAAATTTCAGATATAATGATGTATTATTTGTTGCAGAAGGTATATTGGCTTCAGAATTTACAGTAAACGAAAAAACCATCATCGGCAGATTTTTCCAAACTGGAAATCTATGCACCAATTTTGACAATTTACTTCATCAAGCAGTATCCAAGTATCAGATTATAAGTATTACTTCCAGTACCGTAATTTCTATACCAGCATCTGATTTTATGGAGTATTATCATAATGGTATTAGTCTGGGTAAATTATTCAGAAAGACAATTCTTGAGATCATTGCCGAAGATATCTTGATTACCAATGTTAAGCTATTATATGAGAAGAATGAAATGATAGAATTTATGAGAACATATTATCCTGACATTACCCAAAATGTTCCCTATAAATATATTGCTCAGTTTTTAGGGATCGCCCCTGAATCTTACAGCAGAATACTGAAACAAAGCCATCGCAAAAATTCTTAGAAAAGCTTAACAAGGGTTAAGTTTTTCAATAGCCATTTGCAACTACCTTTGATTTGTAATAATTAATCAAGTTAATATGAGACTGAGTAAAGAAGAACAGCATATCTTATTTTCGGATATCAATACCCTATTGTTCCCAAAACCGTTAAGGCTTGAAGCTGGTATAAAAAGATTGGAAAACGGAATGCTTCAGGTTTCCATGAGAACGGATCTCAATAACTGTAAAAGTAAAATGCTGGACTGGTGGTTTAGCTTTTTTGAAACTACAGAACATTTAAAATGGTGGCATCCACATGACCATATCATGCATAGTGGATGGGATAGCAAGTGGATGAAAAATGAAAGCTATATCGGGGCGACTATACATGCCACTGAGGCATTGGGTGAAATCCCGCCTGTACCCGCTACAATTAAATTTCATCCTCCAGAGGAAATCTTTGATCCAGTCGTCCTGCAGGAAGCTTATGCTCAGGGTAGTGTAGGAGCAGTTATTTACGCTAAGATTGGTTTTGGAAAGGACACCCCACTAGATAGCAATGGGGATCCTGAAGATGGATTTATGTTTCATGTAGCCCGGGACACGCCTTTTGGCTGTACATTGAGAAGCCATTTTTATCTCGGTGCATCGGTTGCGGATACTGAAACACCCCTGCATGAAGATATTGGTTTTGGTTTAATGGAGCATTGTTATACTGAATTTACTTATTTGTCACATTTTCTATCCTCTTTGTATTATGCAGAAAACAAAAATGGGGACAAGGCTCCCTTACCGTGGTAATATCATATTTGTAAGAAAGGAGGTATTTTCAAATAATAATGACGAGTTTCAAGCAGGGCATAAAATAAATCCGGCAGGCTTTTAGCCTGCCGGATTTGATCTTGTAGGTATCTTTTTTACTTGATCATAATTTTGCGTGAATATAATTTTCCGTCTTTTGTCTTAAGTGTTAAGATATAGAATCCTTCAGGTTGTCTGGACTCAAACGTTTTTGATTGCAGTTTAGAACGATAAACTTCTTTTCCTGATGAATTAACTAATGTAACTTCAGATCCTTCGAAAGCAATTTTTCCATCAAGAGTAATCTGTCCGTCTTTACTGTTAGCCATTAAACTAATGTATGGATCTTTGTATTGGTATGAGTAGTAAATACGGAAACCGCCATTAAGGTTAAGAAGCCCTGAGTTAAGGCTTATTTTAACACGGTCAAAAGGCTTATTCATCGTAAGTTCAAGAGCTCCTCTGCTTGCATCTGCACCTCCAAGCTTAAGCACATCATCGAAGATGTTCATGTAATCATTATTGGAAACATCTCCAAGAAATGTCTCTACAGATATTCCACCTATTAATTGAGCAGTCAGAATAGATTGATCTGTACCAACACCAATGACAAGCTTATTGGTGTCTGCAAGGATATTGCTCGTAGGGAAGATCAGGGTTTGTTCAGTTCGTCCTAATAATCCAAGGGGAACAAGTAGAGTAGAATAGTCATTTTCATTACTTCCCACTGCATTTTCTGGATTTTGTACAAAACATGCTACACAAATTCCGTAAGCCCGGTTCGTTTGGCTACTTGCGTATACTTTGTTAAGTTGTGCGAAAGACATGGCGTTCATAAGGAACAGTAGATATACCAAGACTACTTTTTTCGTCATACTTTGGCCTGATAATAAATTTGTTTTCATGGGTAAAAAATTAATTTTTTAGTTTTTATAAAGTTATACATAAAATGATTATGGTATTAATTTTATTTCATTTATATGTGATTTAGCATCAATTTATTTTTATTAAATATCATTAAATTAGTGTTATGTGTAAAATTTTTATTTAAATGACGTTAAAATAGGGTTATTAATTTTATAATTATTTATGTGTTAAAATAAATTAATCTTAATGGAGAGGTAAATTGGAATGTATCTAATTCTTTAAGAAGAAAAACTCTTTACTGAAATAGTAAAGAGTTTTTTAATGTTCTTTATAATGGATAGAATGCTAACCTTTTTTTGACATTAATGATTTTGCCATAATATTGAGTATACTAATAATGGAATTCTATCAAACTACAAAAGCCATAGCAATTGCTATGGCTTATTATATTTTATCTCTATGTATTTATAGAAAAAATAAATGTCTATCGATAGACCATTTTAAAAAGTTTTAATAAGAATGCAATCATGATCAATTTAACTAATACACTGTGTAATTTGTTCATATTAATATAATGATTAAAAGAAAAACTACAAATAGCAATCATTTCTAAACATTTTCCTATTTAACAAATTTCATTTCTGTTCATTTTTGATGTTCATATTTGTAAAAAAAAATTCTGTGAAAATAATCACCTAAAATATGCTGCCAAGTTTAAATAAATAAAAAAATCTAAAACAATATAACTATTTTTTGTTTCTATTGCTTTCCTATAAATAAAAAGTATTGGAATTCGGTCGGTTTTCTGTACAATTCTTGATTTTAAGAATTAATACTTTTTCATTACATACAGTGTTTATTTTCGTTGTTCACAAATTCAAATTACACTATATTTGTTATAAATGAGTAAACTGTAATTATGTTAATTGGATATGCAAGAGTGAGCAAGTTTGAACAAAATTTAGATTTACAAACTGATGCTTTAAAAAATATTGGAATTGAAAAAATTTATGTCGACAAAGTTAGTGGTGTTAAATCTGAGAAACCACAACTCAACGAACTAATAAATTTTATACGAAAAGGAGATACTTTGACAGTTTGGAGACTAGATAGAATAGGACGAACGACTGTTGGGTTAATTCAATTTGTAACAGAACTAAATGAAAAAGGAATACACTTTAGATCTATTTCAGAAAATATAGATACAAATTCTGCAAGTGGTAAACTAATCTTTCAAATATTTTGTGTTTTAGCTGAACACGAAAGAAATGTTCTTATAGAAAGGACAAATGCAGGATTAAAGGCGGCCAGAGCAAGAGGCAAAAATGGTGGGAGACCAAAAGGAATGACTGAAAAATATAAAGAAATTGCCCCTTTAGTCAAAACTTCCTATGAAAGCAAGAATGTTTCTATTGAGAATATTATGAAAGCTTTTAATATCGGAAGTAAGGCGACATTTTATAAAATAATTAAAAGTTAGACAAATAAAGAATAATACAAAATATAGCCTTCAAGTCTATAAAAATAAATAATTAAAACCATGAAATTAAAAAAAGCAAGAATACAAAATTATAGGAGTATTATTGATTCTGGAGAATTTGAAATTGAAGACCTAAAAACAATTATGGTAGGTCCTAACGAAGCTGGGAAAACTGTAGTTTTAAAAGCTCTTCAGCAATTAAACAAACCTGATGATATACCAGGTTTTGATTCGTTAAGAGATTATCCAAGATCTAAATATAATGATATAACCACAAAGAAAATTTTACCTGAAGATGTTACTGTTGTTACAGGGTGGTTTGAATTAGACGAGATTGATAAAAAAGATATTCCTCTTGAATTCAAAAATTGCATATATAAAAAATATAAAAATTTAGATAATAAAACTTATCATACTCTAGAAAATGCTCCAAAATCTATTTATTATAAAGATCTTAAAAATGATTTACTAAGAATGGTATCTCATATGGATAAACAATATTCAAGCGAAAATCTAGAAGATGAAACAAATAAGCCAAGTATTTTATTAAATGTTTTATGTAGTGGATGGTCTGAGTATTCAATTATTAGTGATGAAAAATCTAAAAAATTGAAAACTTTTTTAGAAGAAAATTATGCTTTTGTTGAAGAAGAAAATACAAAAGAAGAAGAGCGATATACCAAATTAATTAGTTTGATTAATTTAAATGCTGAACGTGATAGAGTTCTAAAGATATTATCTAGTAAAACTCCTGTTTTCATTTTGTTTAATAATTATTTTAAAGTTAAACCATCTGTACACTTAGAACACTTAGCTAAACGAACTGAACAAAATCTTTTGGATGATGATTATTATGATTATGGGAATCTTTGTTTATTAAAACTATTAGGATTTACAGCTAGAGAATTGTCAGATTTAGGAAATACTCAAAGTCCAAGTATAAATGATGCAGAAGCATTAAAAATTTATAAAGATAAGCTTGATAGTCGAAGTTATCAGTTAAATTCAGCAAGTGTTAGGTTAACTGAGGAAATTCGTACAGTTTGGATGCCCAATCCTAACAGACCCGAAGCAGATAAATTAAAAGTAACTGCAGATGGACAATATTTGAAAGTTGTTGTTGAGGATGATATTGGAGTAGACATTGAATTAGATCAAAGATCTGAAGGTTTTCAATGGCTTGTATCATTCTTTGTTGTATTCTTCGCTGAAGCAATGGATAAGCACAAAAATGCAATTTTATTGTTGGATGAACCAGGTATGAGCTTACATGGATTAAAACAAAGAGATTTTCGAGATACTATTTCTAGACTTGCTGAAAAAAATCAAACTATTTATACTACCCATTCTCCATTTCTAGTAGGACCAAATGAGTTAGATCTTGTCAAAGTAGTAGAAATGAAAGATAGAAAAGAAGGAACGAAAATACACACAACTCTATCTTCAAGTGATCCAGCAGGACTTTTACCTTTACAAGAGGCACTAGGTTACGATTTAGCTCAAAGTTTGTTTTCTCAACAAAGGAATCTAATTTTAGAAGGAATAACTGATTATTGGTACTTAGATGCAACAGCAAATCTTTTACGAGAAGATAAAATTGAAATTTTAAATGATAAAATTTCGTTAGTATTTGCAAATTCGGCTGGAAAGGTAGTGTATTATGCAACAATTTTGTTTGCACATAATTTAAAAGTTGCAGCATTATTAGATTCTGATGTTGCAGGGGACCAAGCAGCAGAACAAGAAAATTTAGTTCATACTTTAGGAAATAAAAATATTTTAAGAACAAAAGATTTTGTTTCCAACATTGAAAAAGCCGAAATCGAAGATTTATTACGTGAAACACTAATAGAAATTGTAAAAGATGAATATGGTGTTGATGTCTATACCATAGCAAAATCGCAACCTAACCGTCCTATAATTGATATTTTCAATAAAGAAGTACCTGTTTTTTCGAAGTATAAGCTCGCTAAAACATATATTAAATGGACTCGTTCTAAAAAATCAAGTGACCTTAAGGCAGATGAATTAGTGAATTGGAAAAAAATTATTAATACAATTAACAAGACACTTAAATAATGGAAAATTATTTTAACCCAGTATTTATCACTGCAATTACATCATTAGTAATTTCTTTAATTGCACTTTACCAATTCTTCAAAAGCCAAGTATTTCAACAAAAGCAATTAGAAAAAAATTTAAATAGAAATTTAGGTATAAAGCTTTATGAACTGAGATTAGAAGATTATCCAAAAGCATTTGAAATCACTGATAGAATTTTTAAAACTAAAGGTGGAAATTATGATGTGGTTGAAATAAAACATGTTTTGAATGATTTAATTGAGTGGAAAAAAGGTAGGATAAGCTTGATATTGTCAAATGAAGGTTTACAAGCTTACTATTCTTTTCGTGATGCTCTAATGAAAAATCCTGCAAATGTTATGCAATATTCTAATGAACAAGTAGAAAAAATTACAAATTTGAATAATAATTTTAGAAAACAGTTAAGACGTGATTTAGGTTTTTTATTTAATGAAGAAAGAGAAAGAAGAAAAAAAAGTGAATTCCAAAAACAATAAAATGATTATATGAGTAAAAAAATAGAACAAACTAATCCTATTAGAGTATATGCAGAAACGAGAGAAAAAGAATATGCTCTAGTGCAGATTGTTGATTACTACAATGAAACTTTTAGATATGAAATTCTAACTAGTGTAACTGCTACTGTTTTTCCCAATATAGTTGTTGCTCAAACGGCGGTAAATGAATTTAAGAAATTTCATCCCAGTATTGATGTTGACAATTTTAAATATGTTGAAGTTTTAAACTACAAAAAATAAATCTCAAAAAACGATTTGATGAAAAATAAAAAGCTACTCTATATAACATCTTTTCTATTCTTAATAGTGTTTCTTTTGTGTTTTATTTTAATACAGATAGAAGTGAGAAATACATATATTGATATTATTTACTCTGCGGTTATCTTATCAACTATGGTTACTTGTGTAGCTTTATATTTTAATCTAATACTAAAGCTAAAAGATAAATCTAAAAAAATGATCAAATGCAAGAAAAGCAAATACTTATAGATTATTTATCTCAAAATGGATATTCAAATGAAAGTGCAACACTTTATGTAAATAGTTTATTAAAGGATCCGGAAGAACCTACAGGGCTTAAAATTTCAGCAATTCTAAATATTATAAAGTTTACTCTAAAGCTAAATACACCAGAACTCAAAACTTTAGAGTTAACAGAGCCAGTAAAAATTCTCCGAATAAATCCTTTATCGAATCTACTTGATGATTTTATTGATGGAAAATTAAATGAAGATGAAGTTAATCAGCTCATAACGCAATTTGATAATATCAAAAAACAGTATGATACCAAATAATCTCAAATAACGATTAAATAGTACCTCTATTTTTATTTAATTGCTTAGTATTAGCTGTATTCAATAGATTTATAAAAAAGAAACATTTAGTCTCCAAACATTCTGCAAAATGATAGTTTTTTCATAGAGACCGTTTCAAATTCAAAATACAGTGTGTAGGACTCTATTAAGTGATAATGATTGGATTTCTGCAAATATTTAAGATATTATCGTTGGATTGCAAAAAATTGTTTTCTAGCCTATAATTTTGTTTTTTTGTTAAAAATAATATAATGAAATCTTTTATACTACTATTATGTATTATTCCCATTTTAGATTTTGCACAGGATAAGGATAAAATTACGAATTTCATGAATGAAGTTTATGGTAATGATTATTATTTTATAGAAAACAATGTAAAACCAATTGTAATGGATGAATTAAATGAAGATTGGGAAGAAGTATTATCCATAGAAGAAAGAAATTCCTACAAAGTTGCTTTAAAATCTCAAATTATAAATTTTAACTGGCGAGATTTTCAGTTGAAAAAAGCAATTTTGTGTATAGATGGGAAACCAATTGTTTCAGAAAAAAATATACCCTTGGAATCTGTTGCCTTTGTTCCTGAAAAAAGTGAAAAACAAAATTTTAATCACAAAGGATTATTAACAATTTATTATAGAGGAAAAGAACTCACCGAAAAGAAGAAAAATAAATTATATACTAAGTTTTTAAGAAATTTAAATAAAAGAAAAAATAATATAGAATATAGAGTACGTATTTCTCAACCAATTTTTTTTGGAAACAATTATGTTTTAACAACAAAATATTCAGAAAGTTTAGTAGGTAGCACAACAAATATTTGTGTTTTCAAATTTGAATCAAATATTTGGAAAGAAAAAGACTGCCTAAATATACAGCGTCATACTCAACAAGCATTCGCAAAATAAACAAATAAAATTTGCATTTTAGTCGTTAAGCTAAAAAAAATTTGTTAAAGAAATAGTCGAATGACATTGAGTATAGAGCTTAAGATAATCTCACAAAACGATCATTGGAAAAAAACAAGTTGAAAATCACTAAAAACTTAAGTATAAATGAAAATCACTGAATTAAGAGATTACCAAACTGATTTTGAAAAAAATAAAGCAAACTATAATTCAGAATTTAAAGAAATAAATAGGTTAAGAAAAAAATTTACAATTGACTATCCAATCGATGAAATTATAAATTTGACAAAAGATGAATATGTAATAGGAAAAGGTGATTCAACATTCTGCAATAGAATAGAAAATGACCTTAACGATTGGGGAAATATTCACGGAAGCCCAGCAATAAAATTTGGTCTATATTTCGGAAAATATGGTAAAGATAAAACTCGGAAATATAGAATTGGACGAAAGGAATATGGGAGAGACGAAAATATAGCACTAAAAAAAATACTTTCTGCAATAATTGAACTTTTACAGAATAAAGATGATTTTGAGATTTTAAAGAAAAATCCGATTTCTCCCATGTACAAAGGAAAGATATTGTCAGTCTACTATCCTGATGATTTTTTAAATATTTTTTCTGCAAAGCACTTAAATTATTTCATTAATATCCTTGGTTTAGATAACGATTCGAAGTCTGAATTAGATAAACAGGCATTGTTACTTAGCTATAAGAATAATGATGAAGTGATGAAAGAGTGGAGGGTTTATGAGTTTAGTAAATTCCTTTATAAATCGTTTGGAAATCCAAACGATGAAGTAAAAGAAGATGAGATTTCGAAAGAACTGAGAGATTTCAGATTAAAGGATTTTCCGCCAATTGAAAGTTTAAAATTTGACTATGTTGATTTACAAACAAATGAGCTTCCACAACCTAGGCTTCAAACCAAAAATGGGACAAAATGTTTGTTTCAGATTATAATTGATTGATTTTAAATGAATTAATTTTAGCCA
>NZ_JANZQH010000012.1:0-106605 GCF_025153485.1 Chryseobacterium pyrolae | reverse complement strand
GTTTTTTTATTTTTTTTTTTTTTAAATAATATAAATAAAAATTGTTTTTTTTTTTTTTTTTAAATTTTTTTTTAATTTTTGGGGGGCGCCTTTGGCCCCCCCCGAAACTATTTTATTTTTTAAGAATTCTCCTATTTGATCTCCTACCAAATTCCAGATCCCGCTTCTGGATCATTTGTTGAGGCTCCATTAAAGATACTGTCCATTTGCTATATCCGTATGGTAGTATTTAGAAAATTCCAGTTTTTTATAAAAAAATTCTATTGGTTTTTTTGACCGTAAACTAATGACTGAATCAGGATTAGACAAAAAATGGAAAGTAGTTTTTTCATATTTTACCAAAAATGATAAGGGCGCAAATTTAATGAAAGTACTTAAGTTTAATGATGTCTGCTGACGAAATGCCAAACAGAATTAATGAATTTTCTATTTTTCTCATAGTATAAAAGATGCCCTCCATCAATAGAAACAACTTTCTGATCAGGAAACTGAAACGTTTTATAGTGCTGTGTTCCTACGGCTTTATCCTTTTTTCCGGTGATAATTAATACAGGAACATGAATGGTCTTTGTAGCTGGTGCATAATCAGCATAATATTCAGGAAACTCTTTAGGTTTTGAGATCACGGCCATTCCAAAATCGATAATTCTGGGATGAAGCGAGTCTATTTTGTCCATCTGTTTGATGGTTTCGATATCTTCAGTGAGAAATTTATAGCCCATTCTTTTCTTTCTTAGCGCAGCGCTTATTTTTGAAAGTTCAATAGAAAGGCTGTCTTCAGGAACGACTTTATTTTTCTGTAGAAGAAGACTGTTTCCATATTCAATCTGTTCCTTCACCGATTCGTTATTCAGAAAATGGAGTGTGATATTGGATAAAATCAAACCTTTTGTATGCTGAGGATATTTTTTAGCATAATTGACCGCAATAATTCCTCCGAAAGAATGCGCCAGCAGGAAAATTTTGTCAAGTTTCAGATGTTGCCTAAGTTCTTCAATATCCTGAACCATAGCCTCCAGATGATAATTTTCAGATGTTCCGGATTGACCGGATCCCCGCTGATCCATATAAATCATCTTCATATTTTTTTCAAGATGGTTTCCACCCATAAGTTCAAATGATGGATACCCCTGTCCCGGACCTCCCGGAACATACAAGCAGGCTTCTCCTTTTCCGGAAACCTTATATTTGATTTTAACGTGATCAGAAGTCTCAAAAATGTCTTCAGAACTGCTTTTCTGAGCTGAAACAGCAGTCGCAAAAAGAAAAAGAAACAAAAGTAAGTAGATGGTTTTCATATAATAATAACAACTAAAGGGAAGTGTTTATTACTTTGTAGAAATAAAAATTAAAGATCCAGGAACTGTCAGAGATTTTCTTCAAAGTCCTCTAAGTCACCTTTGATACCCTTTATTTTCTGGTTTTCAAAATGATTAATATACTCGTCCCTCGTTTTGAATATGATATCCGGATCAGATTCATAATATTCAATGGTAGTGAGGATTTTCTTATTCAGTTCTTTATTTTTTGTGTCTGATGTAAGGTATTGCTTCATTTGCTCTTTGTCATATCCAAATATCAGTTCAATGTCTACATACACCTGCGCATCAGTGCCCGCCCCGAATTTTGTCTGATAAAGGGCATAGACATCTTCATTACTCATATATTTGTACAGCATAAAGGCACAGACATCTGAAGTGTAGATGGGAAGATCAATCTGAAACCCTTTCTGCTCTTCTTTGAGTAACCATTGAATAAGAGGTTTGTGCTCCAGACCGTAATCATTGTACAGTTCGAATATTAATTCTTTTCTCTGCCAGTAGTTCACATCAAAAGAATCATAATAACCTGTTTTTCCATTGTGAAGAAACTGGAAGCCTTTTAAAAGAGTGTCGTCCGCATGATTTTTATATGCTTCAATGATCTTTCTTAAGGGGTTGCTCATCTGTTATAAATTATAGGTTGTTTGCAATATAATATTTATTGCTTAAGATATCAGGTAGGGTTGGGTTAATGGTTTATGGGCACAAAAAAAAGAGCAGTAAAAACTGCCCCCTTCTTTATCTAACAATATTTTTTTAAAAGTAAACACATCCGCATCCGGTTTCCCACGGTTGGCATAAATGTTTGGGCTCATTACATTCTCCTCCGGGATTACCTCCGCCGCCGCTTTCTCTATAACAGGTTCCGCCGCTGCAATAATAGACTCCTATAGTAGGCGGACAGTTTCCGTCAACATCACATATAGCATACGCAATATCGCCTCCGCTAATGAATTCCAGCTGCTTCCTCGTTAATTTTTTTAAATTTTTCATAGCAGTTTATATTTTTAATTTGTTGATTACTAATATATAAAAATTTTTAATACCCATATAGGTGATTTAATTAATATTGTTTAATATTTAAATGTTTTATAATTTAAATAGCGTAAAAATGGGGTAAATTGATCTTTTTGATGAGACATATTAATGAAGCTGCAGGAAAAGAATAATTTCTTCCCCTGCAGTAGTAAGACTGGATGTATGGAACCAGCTATTGGTTCATCATTTCAAAAGCACCATCAGAGCCAGCAAAGAAATTGCTGTATAGAACTTCAGTGTTTCCTACACGAATTTCAAAGGTATCATTCATCAGGCCTTGTACTAAACTGTCAGCTACCTCTAAAGCCGGAATACCATTTTCCCTGCCTCCGATTTCTGCTGAAAGATCTGTATTAACAAGTGGCGGCATCAGCTCAAAAACTTTAACAGCGGTGTCTTTGGCCAGTTCATACCTTAGCAATTTTGTATAGGAGTGGAGCGCCGCTTTAGAATCAGAATAAGTTGGGACATGAGAACCCGGTGCAAATGCTACAATAGAAGAAACATTCACCACAGCTGCATTTTCCTGTTGTTTTAATAAAGGAAGTAATTTTTCTGTCAGACGTATCGGGGCAAAATAATTGGTTTCAAATTCTGCAGAAGCTTTGGTGTAAGTGTCTGAGGTATCGGAAAGCGTATAAGCATAGGCGTGTCCGGCATTATTGATCAGAATATTCAGTCCACCGAAATTCACTTTAATTTCCTCTGCCAATCGGTCTACATCATTTCCATTGGTGATGTCAGCCTGAATGGTAAAAACATTGTCAAGACCCTCTGCTGCGGCATCAAGCTTTTCTTTGTTTCTTCCGGCAATAATAATTTTGTTGGTTGCATGAAGTGATTTTGCAATTTCCAATCCTATTCCTGATCCTCCGCCAGTAATTAAAATCGTGTTGTTGGTAATGTTCATAATATTTTTTGGTATTAAATGATTAGATATTTTTAAATTGTACTAATTGGTACAGAATTGAGTAAAAAATTTTAGTCCAGTATTTTAAGATTCAGTTCAATAATGCTTTTCAATATTTCCGGTGAGCTTTCCATCCTTTTCGTTACATGAATTCCGTTCCATAGATTGCTGAGATGCCATGCGATAATTTCCGGATCTTCAATGCTAATGATCTGCCCGGTTTCCTGTGCGGTTCTGACAGTCTCTGCAAACAAAACCTGAAGTTTTTTCAGCATTTGAGCTGTGATCTTTTTTATTTCATCATCCTTTTCAGAAAGCTGTACCAAAGCATTTCCCAAATAGCAACCAGGTTCTTTGTCGCATTCAGAAGTGTTGGCAAGATTCAGAAAAAACTTTTTGAGGAATTGGATTTTATTCTCGGATGCTGCAAGACTTTCCGAAATTTTTTGATAAAAATGGTCTGAAAACTGGCTGATTGAGCGGATATAAAGCTCCTTCTTTCCTCCTTTAAAAGTAAGATAGAAACTGCCTTTCCCGATGCCCATAGCACGTAGCAGCTCGTCAGCAGAAGCTGTATCGTAGCCCTTGTCTCTGAAAACTTCAGTGGCTTTTGCTACCACTTCATGCTCGTCAAATATTTTAGGTCTTCCTGCCATTGAGATTCATTTTCTGAGACAAAGGTATATAATTGTACTATTCGGTACAAAATAATAAATTCAATATGTTTTATAGTTTCTGTCGATCATTAAACTTATTATAAGTCTAAAGTCATAAAAACAGCAGTTTCCTCAGGATTGTCGTACAATCTTGTATTCAGTCCCGTTATGCTGAAGCCCATTCTTCTATAAAACTGTATCGCCGGATAATTGGTATTTTGTGTTTCCAGTTCGATAATTCTGCAGTTTAAATTTCTGGCTTCATGCACCGCACTTTTAATGAGCTGAACTCCGGCTCCGTTTCTTCTGAACGTTTCACTGATCAGTATATTTTCGATGTAGAAACTGTTGTTCCAGGTCCTATGCTCACCAATGATCCAGCCCATGAGTTGCCTATTTTCAAAAACTCCGAAAGAATGTCCTTTTTCTATGATTTCATTAAGATCATCTATATCGCTGGAATTCGTTTCCCAGACTTTGGTGTAGTGCAGCGGTTTTTCTCTTAATGTAAATTCAAAAGAACCGCTATATTCAACAAAAGAGATGGATAATATTTTGTCGGTGCTGTACCCGTTAAGTCCCCAGTTTGACGTAGGGTTTTCAGTCAGTTTTTCTAATTTTTTTATTTCCATGGAAATGCAGAATGAGATGGATTTTTATTGAATTTCTGTACAGATCTCCACCAAATAATTGTTGAGATCTTTAACGTAGGCTACCTTTTGTCCCCATGGTTTTACAGCGATATCTTCATACAGGAGCGCTCCATTTTTAATGGCTTTTTCTACCAGTTTCTCTACGTCATCTGTCGTAAACCCTAATTCTATTCCGAAAGGTTTTTCTTCAGACCTGGAAGATAAAAATCCCTTCTTTATATTGGAGTTGGCCAGATGTACGGATGCGAAAGCCAGACTGGTTTCTCCGCTAATCAATTCTCCGTAATCTTTTTCAGGCGTGATGAATTTAATGGGTGTATCAAATGTTTCGTGGTAAAAGTTCATCGACTTTTCAACATCTTCAACGTATAAAATGACGTATTTGAATTTGATCATAGTGGGTTTTTATTTTTTATTTATAATGTATTCTTCGTCCGTGACCAGCTCCGTATGAGGACCGTTCCGCGGATAATTGTCCCTCCCTCCGAAATGCCCGAAATGAAGCGGATACTTCTGTTCCAGCTCACGTACCTTACTTTCAAATGCATTGATATTGACATTTTGAACGGCATTTTCCATCTGTCTTCCATTGGAGAAGAAAAGCATCAGATTGCATTGGTCTTCAAAGTCCCGATCAAAATAGTAGAATACATGGATATTCTCTTCAGTACAGATAACAACAATATCATCAATGAAGTCTTTTTTATAGGAAAGTGGGAGATTACAATCAATTCTTATTGAAAGATTTTCAGCATTATCTTTTTTGAAATCTGAACCGATGATTTGGATAAACCAATGTTCAATGGTCTCATATTTTACATTTTCCGGTCTTAAATTTCTGCTTAATCTTACTTCAAAAGAAGAGTCAATTACGTTTGCATTGGCAAGAATCAGCAGCTTCTCTATCTCTGAGACGAACTGAAAATGCTCATCAAAAAGGGTGTAGTCACCTGTCGAGATCAATAACTGGTTTTCATTGATCTTAATATCCAGATACATTCTTTTAAAACGGAAATGTAATTCCTCCAGTTTTTTGATGAGGTTTTCAGGATGCTCTACTGAAACTCTGGCTTCCAGCTCGGCAAGATTATTGGCATGGCCTCCAATTCCTTTGAAAAATTTAAAAAACTGGAAACGGTATAAGTTTTCGGGAAATTTAAAATACCAGTATACGCCTAAAATCATTACTGCATGCCTTGGTTTAAAGATGTTCCCAAATTTAAATAAAATTTCACACTCCAAAACATTCAAAACCCGTAAATTTGTGGTCAACAAAAATTTACTAGATGCTTAGGAAAATTTCAATTGTGGCAGCAGCCCTTTTGTCCGTAATGACAATCAATGCTCAGAAGAACAAAAACTCTCAATTAGAAAGACCCAAATTAGTTGTAGGACTGGTTGTAGACCAGATGAGGTGGGATTATCTGTACCGTTTTTACGGTAAATACGGAAATGATGGTTTTAAAAGGCTCCTGAATACAGGATATTCTTTAAATAACGTCCACATCCCTTACGTACCTACCATTACGGCTTTGGGACATACCTGCATCTATACAGGTTCGGTACCTGCGATCCACGGGATTGCCGGAAATGACTGGACGGATAAAGAAACCGGAAAAAATGTATACTGTACGGCAGACGAAAGCGTTCAGCCTGTAGGAACAACCAATGCGAAAACGGGAAGTCATTCTCCGAAAAACCTTTGGTCTACCACCGTTACAGACGAATTGAGACTGGCTACCAACTTCCAGGGAAAAGTAATCGGAGTTTCATTAAAAGACCGTGCTTCGATTCTTCCTGCAGGCCATACGCCGAACGGAGCGTTCTGGTTTGATGATAGTACCGGAAACTTTATTACAAGCACCTGGTATATGACTGACCTGCCTCAGTGGGTAAAGTCTTTCAATTCCCAGAATCTGCCTGAAAAATTAGTAGCAAACGGTTGGAATACTTTACTTCCGATCAATCAATATACAGAAAGTTCACCGGATAATTCTTCTTGGGAAGGACTGCTTGGAAGCGCGAAAACACCTGTTTTCCCTTACAGCAATTTAGCTCAGGATTATCAGACGAAAAAAGATAATATCCGCTATACTCCTTTTGGAAATACACTGACACTGAAACTGGCTGAAGCTTCTGTAGAAGGCGAAAAGTTAGGAGGTGATACTATTACCGACTTTTTAGCAATCAACCTGGCTTCTACGGATTATGCAGGTCACAAATTCGGACCTAATTCTATCGAAGTGGAAGATGTATATTTACGACTTGATCAGGATCTTGCCGAGTTTTTCAGCTATCTGGATTCAAAAGTAGGAAAAGGAGAGTACACTGTTTTCCTTTCTGCCGACCACGGTGGAGCTCATTCAGTAGGATTTTTGAAAGAGCATAAGATCACTACAGGATTCTTTGGGGATGGAATGGAAAAAGATATCAATCAAAAACTGAAAGATAAATTCGGAGTTGATAAGCTGATCAATGCAGTAGACAATTACCAGATCTATTTCGACAGAAAGCTGATGCAGGATAACAAAATAGAGTTGGATGATCTGAGAGATTTTACAATCAAAGAATTGCAGAAAGATCCTACCGTTTTATATGCAGTCTCTGTAGATGAAGTTCAGGAAGCTACGATTCCGGAACCCATCAAACAGAGAATCATCAACGGAATCAACAGACAAAGAAGCGGTGATATCCAGCTGATCTCCCACGATTCTATGCTTCCTCCATATTCCAAGACTGGAACTACACACAGTGTATGGAATTCTTATGACTCCCATATTCCATTGATCTTTATGGGCTGGGGAATTCAGAAAGGAGAAAGTAATAAAGCATATAACATGACTGATATTGCACCTACCATTTCATCATTACTGAAAATTCAGTTCCCAAGTGGAAACGTAGGAAACCCGATCACAGAGGTTATTGGAAGATAATAAATATTCCGGAACACTTTTTATCATGTACAATTAAAGAGATGCAGTTTTTGCATCTCTTTTTTTAATTTCAATCAACGATAAAGATATTATTTGGAAGGAGTCGCCCTTATATTAATGGTATCACGGTTTCCTGAACCAAATGTTACTCTGAAAGCAATTCCACTGGCACCGGCGCCGTTTAACGTAATGGTATAATTTCCTGCTGGTAAATTAAGTGTAGTGCGGGGCACAAGATAAAAATTACCAGTGGTGATAAAAGTGGCAAAACTATTAATATAAGATAGGGAAGATATTCCGAATGCGTTATTGATAGGTATACCGGCCGGCGCAGCCGTAAATGAGTAGTACATATTACAAAGTTTCACTGCATTATCCGTTATTCCTGCTCCGGTAGCGCCCGGGGCAATACCAAAATTGGTGAAAATAGCAGAGATGTTGGAATTAAACTCCACTAAAGAAGGTTTGCTTAAAGTAAAAGATATTGTAGCCAGCGTAATGGTGGTAATAGAGCCGCTGGTTGTAGCTGCCGGAACATCCAGAGCTGTTGTAGCCAGTGCGTCTCCACCTAGGGTTCCCCCTGAAAGCATTGTTCTTTCAGACCAGGCTGATTTTCTCTGCCATTGGGTGCCGTCATTATAATACTCTCCCGGATACACAGGATTGGTTGGTACAGAGGTATTGGTTGCGGTATTGTATACACTCATTCCTGCCACATGTGCTGAAAGTGGTGACGAATTATTGGTCGCTGTAAGAGCTATTCTGGGAAGCAATATCCCTTTATTTGTACTGCTTACCTCCAGCATTGCATTGGTATTGGGTGAAGCAAGGCCTATTCCCACTTGAGCCATCGTCTGGGATGAAATACCTAGAAAAGCAAGGACTGTCAGAAATATATTTTTCATGATTAGGTTTTAGTTAGTTCATATTAAAAATCTTACCGTTATTTTGTAGGCGTGGCTTTAATCTGGGCCATATCACGGATTCCGGACCCATACATAATTCTAAAAGCATTACTGCTGGATGCCACTCCGTTTAAATTAACCACATAGTTTCCCGCTGGCAATTGGAGGATAGCATGCGGAGCAGTATACAGATTTCCTGTAATGGTCGTTATATTAGCCGTGATGGCATTCATATAAGTTACTGTACTGTCTCCAAATGGAGCATTGACAGCTATTCCGGCTGGTGCTGTGGTAAATACAAAATTCACAGTTGCCAATTTTACTGACGAATCTCCCAGTGGCGTAGTGCTGTCACCACTCACCGTAAAAGATGTGGAAATATTACCTCCGAACTCTACTCTGGATGGTCTGTCCAGAGTAAAGGAAAACGTACTTAAAGTAGTAGTGGCGGGAGTGCCTGCTGCAACATCTACGGTGATAGGGGAAAGTAAATCAGCGATTGTACCTCCCGTTATCATTCTCACATCGTTCAAAGCGGATTTTCTTTGCCATTGTGTTCCGTCATTATAATATTCACCCGGATACACGGGATTGGCTGCTACAGAAGTATTGGTGGCAGTATTGTATACCGTCATACCGGCTACGTGAGCTGTTAGTGGTGAAGGATTATTGGTAGCGATTAATGCCAGTCTCGGTAGTAAAAACCCTTTATTGGCACTTGTGATATCCAGCTGAGCATTAGCATTTGGGCTGGCTAATCCCACGCCAACCTGAGCATTTGTCAATAAAAAGAAAAGCAGAAAGAACGGGATTGTATATTTAATTTTTTTCATTGTATCATATTTTAATGATGTTAAAAATAAAAAGGCTTCCCGTTACTGTAATGGGGTAGCTATGACTTGGATCATATCATGGGTACCTCCGCCAAAGCCTATTCTAAAGGCAGTTCCGCTTAAAACCGTTCCTCTTACAATCAGGACATAGCTTCCTACTGGCAAAGTGACTACGCTATACGGATTCAGATAAACATCTCCTGTTGCAGTCCCGGCAGCAGAAAGTGAATTCGTGTAAGAGGTGGAGTGATCACCAAAAAAAGCAGTCGTAGAAACTCCTGCAGGAGCTGTAGTGAACTGAAAGTTGACCGTACATAATTTTATGGCTCCGTCTGATAAAGGGGTTGTATTGCTTCCGGAAGCGGTATACTTTGTAGAAATATTGGCACTGAACTCTACGGTAGACGGTCTGTCTAAAGTAAAGGAAACAGTACTCAATGTTATATTGGATGCTGTTTCGGCAACAACGTCTGTTGTGATCAGCGCAATAGGGTCGCTTATGCTTCCTCCGGTAATCATTCTGGCATCATTCCAGGTAGATTTCCTTAACCATTGGGTACCGTCATTATAGTACTCTCCCGGATATACAGGGTTGGCGGGTACTGAAGTATTGGTAGCTGTATTGTATACGGTCATTCCGGCAACATGGGCTGAAAGGGGAGAGGCGCTATTGGTAGAAACAAGGGCAAGTCTTGGAAGGAGTACACCCTTATTGGTGCTGGTTACATCCACTCCTGCATTGGCGTTGGGTGAATTTATTCCAATTCCTACCTGTGCTTCTGAAATGGAAAAGCAGGCCAATAGTAAAGGAATAATAAAGTTCATCGTTTTCATCGCTGTTTAGTTTTATTTAGGTTTATCAAAAAATATTCCGATAATTAATTTTATTCTAAATTTTTGTAATTATTTTGAATAAAAATCATTTTAAATAATTTTATGATGTTGATTTAGTTTTTTTTTCTTTTGATTTAAACTGTATTTTGATATCTGTTTTTTTATTAATTCTAATGTTTCTGTCGACGGAAATGCAATCATAGGTTCCGCGATGATACTTCATATGTAGGGAACAATGTAAGCCGAGTTACGTACATAACTCATCCAAATTCCTCGGTTTTTCCCAAAAAAAACTCGCAGGATTTTCTGCGAGTTTTGTTTTTATTCAGGTGAAATTATTCTTTGTCTTCAGCGACATCCTCATCCTCGTTTTCGTCTTCTTCATACTGCTCCAGGTAATACGTGAAACTGAAATCCTCTATTTCATCTTCCGCGTCCTCAAGGGTCGTCAGCAAATCTTCAAAGATCTCCAGTTGGTCTACCGTCATATTGACGAATTCAAGGTGAAGCGGCATTTCCAGCTCTCCGGTAATGACGTCAGACAAAGCGTCAAGATTATCTCCGAAATATTCCGGAAGAGTCACTTTTTCCTTTAATTGGGCGTAAAAATCTTCGTAGTCGCCGATGTCTGTAAAATCGATATATATTGTCTTCATATAGAATTAAATTTCCAGTTTTTATTCATTAAAAAAGTTTTGCATTTCTGGCAGAAATCTGTTTCCTCATCAGTAGGGTTTCCACCTTCAGCATCTCTCATAAAGCATGTTTTTTCAGGACAGTGTTTCAGTCCCTGTGTATGTCCAAGTTCGTGGATTGCTATTTTAAAGAACTGCTCATCCCTATTTTTTTTATTCAGCCTGAATGTTGAAGCTACGCAGGCCTTTCCGGGTCTGTAACCAAGTCCCATGATTCCGTAGTCCTTTATTTTTCCTTTAGTAACGCTGATGTCTTTTGAAGTTAAACCAATCGTAACAAAACTTTCTTTTGTGTGGTTATCCAAAAATTTTATGATAGAATCTGCGCGATAGCGGTTTCTTGCTTTATAATAGGCATTTTTCGGAAAATCAATGGGCTCAAGAACTTTCACGCTAGGATATATTTTCCTGATTTCTCCTGCGGTTTGTTTCACGTTTTCAGAACTGAAATCTTTGAACGGCTGAATCAGTATGGTCATCGGCTTGCCACTCTTTTCGGGCTGCTGTTTTTCCGAGCATGAAAATGCTAAGGATACTATTGCTGCCAGACCACAAAAACTACTGCTTCTCAAAACTTTTATAATGGTTTTTAGTCAGATAAACATCACCGTTTTTTGTAAAAATAATCCGGTCTGCATTTCGGTTGCCACAGCTGTAGTTCACATCTGCTTCATAATATTTTTCATCTCCGGGAAGTCTTTTCTCACGGTTGCTGAACTTATCACCACCAATGGCTTTTCCCGGCAATACATCGCAGAGGTTTCCTTTTCCCGGGTTCCAGCCCAGTTGTTTGGCTTCATTTTTAGTGATGTAATAGTCAGGAAGCTTGTGGTTCTGTTTTACATAATTAATAACCGTTTTTTCTGCTGTCAGTTGGTCTATGGACTGCGACGAAGAATCTCCATGGGTACTTTGAGAATCCGTGGAAGTACTTCCATAACGTGAATTTTCTGTTTTTTCGGTTTCTGTTTTTCCCTTTTTATCTGCAATAAAATTATTGTAGACATACATCACAGACATTCCGAACAGAAGCCCCAGACAAATGAAAAATACCGATCTTATTTTACCGTTCATAAATAAAACTTATAATTTATAATTCAGAACTAATCATTTCTCCACTCCTCAGGAATATCACAAACCGGGATAGGATTGATTTTATGTTGAGCTGCTTTATGCATTCGGTCAAAAATTAAAAAGACTTCTTTATCACGACCTTCATAATCGTCAGCGGTTTTGGTTCCATATTCTTTCTGGATCTTTTCCAGTTCAGGATAGGTAGCCCCGATCTGTTGTTCATCCGTTCTGTCTACATCCCAAAGACCATCCGTAGGAATCGCTTCCTGGATGTTTTTAACCAGATTTAAAGCTTTTGCCAGCGTATACACTTCAGTTTTGTAAAGATCTGCGATCGGAGAGACGTCTACACCGCCGTCGCCATATTTTGTATAAAACCCGATTCCGAAATCTTCTACTTTATTTCCTGTTCCGCATACCAAAAGACCATTGATCTGCCCATAATAATATAGGGTAAGCATTCTCAGACGTGATCTTGTATTGGCGAAAGCCAGTTTCTCGTTAGGAAACAGGTCATCTTTTACATCAAATGTTTTATAAAGTTCTTCAAAAGCAGGGGTCAGATTCACAGACATAGCCTCTACATTGGGAAACTTTGATTTCAGGTCGTTCATATGTTCCCAGGCACGGTCTATCTGATCCGGTTTCTGGCGTATCGGCATTTCAATCAGAAGGGTTTTCAATCCTGTCATGGCTGCAAGAGTAGAAACCACCCCGGAATCTACGCCTCCGGAAACACCGATGACATATCCTTTTACGTTAGCTTTTACAGCATAATCTTTTAACCACTGTACAAGATGATCTATTACTTTTTGAGTCTGCATTGTTTATATTTTTTAATCTATTTCAATTTTTTTTAAGGGTATTTCACTACACCTTTTATATTTCTAATCCGTCCTTTGCTAGTTCTACAACCATTCCGTTACCTTCAGAATTGCAAACGGAAAAGATATTCCAAAATTACTGGTTTTTTCGTAACCAGATTTAGGATAATAATTTTTGTGCCCCCATCAGAATCACCGAGCTATAGCCGAGCTCTTTAGCAATTGAATGTCCTTGAAGGAGAAGCTGTCCTCCAATCTCCCGATTCTGAAAAGGAGCCAGAGCCGGCGATTCAAATGTTTCGACACCATTCACTATTTTAAGTTTTGGCAATAAAAATATGACTGGCCATTTCACCGTTTTTGATTTCAGCAATTAGAGAAAGTTCGGAAATGAAGGTATAATGTCCCCTTAGTCTTTTCACAATGGTCACTGTATTCCATATCTCTGAAAGCTTCTTCAACAAGCTCAAAAACTTTTTTGTGATCTTTAACCTATCCTGCCGCATAGTAAACATAAGTCTAAAGATATTTTTCGCTCTTCAGTTCATACCAGTTGCAGACTGCGTCAGGTTCTGTAAATTCACCCGTTTTCTCAAAGCCTAATTTTCTTAGTATATGATTGGATCCGTTATTCTCAGAATGAGCACAGGCATAAATGATTTCTGCATTCATCTCCTTAAACCCGAGATCAAGAGCCGCTTCAGCTGCTTCTAATGCATAACCTTTCCCCCAGAATTCAGGAAGGAAACGGTAGCCCAACTCTAGAACGTCTTTATAGCCGTTGATTGGCTGTGTCAGCAGTTTTAAACCGCTCCAGCCGATCAGAAGACCGGTTTCCTTTTCAATTACAGCAAGTCTTCCTGTCCCGTTTTCCTCATATTGTTTACGGATCATTCTGATCACATTTAATGATTCTTCCGGTTTTGTGAGTACCGGAACACCAATGTATTTCATCACTTCCGGGTTCGAATCCAGCAAAAACATGCGTTCAACATCTGTTTCTTCAAGTTTTTTTAAGATCAGTCTTTTTGTTTCTATTTTCATAGTCATAATTTAGGGCTCAGTTCCAAAAATAGTTACATCGGTTTTTATTCCCTTATTAATATCCGCTTCTTTGATTTTATTTCCTCCCACATTCAGTGTCTGAAGGGCTGGATTTCCGGAAATGTCAAGTTTTTGAATCTTATTATGTTCGACGTTCAGCTTTCGTAAATTTTTGAGCGCAGTGATATCGATGGTTTTTAGTTGATTTAAAGATAATGTTAATTGATCAATTCTTGGAGTTTCATTTAATGAAATATTCTCCAGAAGGTTGTTATCAAGATACAGTGAAGCCAGATTTTTAAGGCTTTCTCCTCTGAAAGAAGATATCTTGCATCCCGTACAGGAAAACAGTTCGAGATGGGGGAGTTTGCTAATAGAAACGCTAGAAATAGCATTGTCATCAAGCACGATCATTTTAGCATTGGGAAAGTGGTGTGAATCTTCGGCTGATTTAATGCCTTTCTGAACCAGAAATAAATTAGCAACCGCATCTGCCTCCAGCTGTTCCAGTGAACCGTTTTTATTAAGGTCAAAATTTTCAAGCACAGCCTTTTCAAAGTTTTGATCTTTAAAATTAATTTTTTGAGCACAGAAAAGAGAAAATCCTGAAATAATCAGGCCCAAGGTTACAAATATTTTAATTTTCCTCATCGATTGTGTTTTTAATCCTTATTTTTGTACACTTAAATTTCATGTAAAAATAATGAAGATTTTTAAAATTATTGCCCTTTCTTCTATTTTAGTTCTCGCTTTGGATTCTTGTAAAAAAGAACCCGAAAATCAGTGGAAAGTAGAAGTGAAAAATACTGCAGAAAAAGTGGAAGTAACTGATATTTCCAAGGAATTTTATAATCCGGATATTCCTCTGGATCAGTTTAAAGCTAAATTTCCATGGTTCCAGGGAACCGTTTCTGATGCAGATTTTGGAAAAAGAAGAGCAGATGAGAAAGAGATCAAGATCTATAAAGAAGCAGCAGGAAAAATAGATGAGGCAAAGCTTCAAAAAGAGCTTCAGGATCTGTTTGCCCATATGAAATATTATTTTCCACAGTTCAAAAGCCCTAAGGTTTATCTGTTTTCGTCCGCATTGCAGATGATTCAGGATCCTATTTTTTATGATTCTAAAGGAAATCTGTTATTCATAGATATTACAGGATTTATGGGGGATGGCAATGCCAATTACAAAGGACTCGAACTCTATTTTCAGAAATCGATGAATCCTCAGAATATTGTTCCTAAAGTTTCTCAGATCTTTGCTGAAAGTATTGTTACGGAATCTCGTGATCACCAGAAATTTATAGACAAAGTTATTCTGAACGGAAAAGTTATGATCCTGCAGGATGCTTTCCTTCCCGATACACCGGATTATCTGAAAATGAATTACACCAAAAAGCAATACGAATGGGCTGTAGCGAATGAATCCAATATCTGGAATTATTTCGTGGAAAGTAACCTGATTTTCGGAGATGACCCAAGACTGGTAGAACGTTTCATTTCTCCCGGACCATTCTCAAAATTCTATACGGAAATTGATAACGAATCTTCGCCTCAGATTGGAATCTTTACAGGATGGCAGATATGCAAAGCCTATTTCAGACAGAAACCCGAAACCAAACTGGCGGATTTCTTAAAGCAGGATGCCACAAAGATATTTAATGAAGCGGTTTACAAACCTAAAAAACCGTAACGGTTGAAATAAATGATAACCTTCAAATCAATTGGAGGTTATTTTTTTTAATTTTAAAGACTCATATTTCTGTGTTTTGTGAAGGAAATATTTTTTACTTTAATAAACCATTTCCTGATGAAGATAACTTCGTAGAAATTTTAGATAAGCTGAAGAAGTATTAACTTTGCGGAAAATTTTTAAATTGATATGAGAAAAACTCAGATTACAATAGATGTAGAGTTGGATGAGAACCACATTCCTGAAAGTATAACATGGAACGCTCAGGACGGTGGTGTGGAAAAAGAAGAAACGAAAGCAACGATGATCTCTGTTTGGGACGACAAAACAATGGAAGCTTTAAGAATCGATCTTTGGACAAAAGAAATGCCGGTAGACCAGATGAAGATGTTTATTCACCAGATTTTGGTATCTTTAGGAAGTACGTACCAGAGAGCTACGGGAGAAGAGGATGTAGCACAATGGCTGGAGCAGATTGCTGATGAGTTTGCAGTAAAATCAGCTATCAGATTGTAATACCAAAACTCCACACCAATCACAAAATTATATGAAAAAAGTACTTCTAATCATCAGTACGGCGGTATTGTTGGCCGCGTGCGAAAAGAAAACTGAGGTAAAGGAAACAAAAACAGCAGATTCTGCTGTAACGACAGAAAAACTTCCGGCTTCTGAAAATAAAGAAGTTTCCGGGACGGAGAATGTTTCTGAAAACGCGGATATGAATATTGCTTTATTCAAAGAAAAGGATATTCCAGCAGCGATGTTAAAGGGAAGCCTTCATCCTCATGATATGGAAGGTGAATCTGTGATGGAGCTTGTTCCCAGCATGGATGATTTCATTAAAGGAAACGGCTCAGATATTGCTTATATAGATGATTCCCTGAAAAAAATAATTCTCAAAATCAACGGAAAGTTTGAAGAACTTAAGGAAACCAGCACTGATAAATACGAAAACAGTGAATATCAGGCCTCTTTTACCACTACTGTTCCAGATAAAGTTCCGGAAGATATAGAAGTTCTGGCTTATGCTTTTAACGGAAAGCTGGAGGTGAAAAGAAAATCTGATAACGTTTCAAAGAGCCTTGATTTTTTTATGGGAGGCTTATAAAAAATAAAAATATTATGAATTTTAATACAAAAGTAATTCACGGAGGGCAGCACCACGAGTCTGCAACAGGTTCTGTTAATGTTCCTGTATTTTTAACGTCTACATTTGCACAGAAAAGTCCTGGAGTACATTCCGGATATGAATATTCAAGAGCTGCCAACCCTACAAGACAGGCATTAGAAGACTCTTTGGCCAGCATTGAGAACGGAGCAAGAGGTCTTGCTTTCGGTTCCGGACTGGCTGCTATCGACTGTGTTTTGAAATTATTGAACCCCGGTGACGAGGTAGTAGCGGTAGATGACCTTTACGGCGGTACTTACAGAATGTTTACAAGACTTTTTGAAAAATATCAGCTTAAATTTACTTTCGTGAATTTTGATGATGTTTCGAAAATTGCCGACGTCATCACAGACAAAACAAAACTGATCTGGGTAGAAACGCCTACGAATCCTTTGATGAAACTGGTAGACATCAAAGCCGTGGTGGAAATGGCCAAAGGAAAAGATATCCTGGTTGCTGTAGATAATACTTTCGCAACACCCTATATCCAGAGACCTATTGATTTGGGAGCAGATATCGTAATGCACTCAGCTACAAAATATTTAGGTGGGCATTCAGATGTAATTGCCGGAGCATTGATCGCAAAAGATGCTGAACTGGGAGAAAAACTTCACTTCATCCAGTTTGCGAGTGGTGGTATTTTAGGACCTCATGATTCTTACCTTGTTTTAAGAGGGATCAAAACTTTAGCATTAAGAATGCAGCGTCACTCAGACAACGGACTTGCAGTGGCCAAATATCTGGAAACTCATCCTGCAGTGGATAGAGTGATTTATCCGGGATTGGAATCTCACCCTCAATACGAACTTGCAAAATCTCAAATGAGAGAACCGGGAGGAATGGTTTCCTTCACTTTCAAATCAGGAAAAAAAGAAGATGCCGTTAAATTCCTTGAGAAAGTAAGAGTATTTACTCTGGCAGAATCTTTAGGAGGAGTAGAATCTTTAGCGAATCACCCTGCGTTGATGACACATGCGTCTATTCCTGCAGATAAGCGTGAAGAACTAGGTATTACAGATGATCTTGTACGTTTAAGCGTTGGGATTGAAGATGCTGAAGACCTGATCGCAGATCTTGAGAGAGCTTTTTCTTAATACACTAAAATAAAAATATAATGAGAAAGGTTCAATTTTTTTTGATCTTAAGTTTTTTCAGTCAGATGGTATATTCTCAGGTAAAAACTACTGATGAATTGTATAAAACGGCCAAAAAGCTGGACAGTCTGATCTTTGATATAGGATTTAATAAGTGCGATCTTTCTCATTATAAATCTATAGTCAGCAACGATCTGGAGTTTTACCACGATAAAGGAGGAATCACTTCCGGTGAGAAAGCTTTTACCGCTTCCATTAAAAATAATATCTGTGGCGGACCCAATAAAGTGAAGCGTGACCTCGTACCCAACAGTATGAAAGTTTATCCTTTATACAACAATAATGTTCTGTATGCTTTCATAGAAGAAGGAGAGCATGATTTTTTCGAATTTTCCAATGGAAAATGGAATCAGGGGAGCAGAGCAAAATTTACTATTTTGTGGATTTTAGAAGATAAACAGTGGAAAATGAAAAGGGTATTGAGCTATGATCATCATTTATAAGCCATATGAAAAATACCAGAAAAGCTACTTTTGAAGATGTGAATCAGTTGGCGGAATTATTTGACCAATACAGGATTTTTTATCATAAAGAATCTGATATTCCTGCTGCTGAAAATTTTCTCAGAGAAAGGATCGGGAACAAAGACTCCGAAATTTTTGTGGCAGAAGAAGATGGAAAACTGACAGGATTTGTCCAGCTGTATCCTATATTTTCATCCACAAGAATGCAGCGATACTGGCTGCTGAATGATCTCTATGTCAACGAAAATCACAGAGGGGAAGGCTATTCCAAAGAACTGATCGAAGAAGCCAAAGAATTGTGCAGAGCATCAAACGCGTGCGGAGTTCTGCTGGAAACTGGAAAAAGCAATGAGGTCGGAAACCAGTTATATCCAGCCTGCGGCTTCGAACTCTATGACTCTGTGAATTTTTATGAACGGACGAATAAGGGGAATTAAAAAATTAAAAATGAAGAATTAAGTCAATAGGAAATGGTCTTTTCTAAACCATCACCACTGATTTTTTCATTCATCATTCATCACTTTTCATTCATCACTAATAACTTATAATTCAAAAAATATGTCTGATTTTCAAAAATACGTACAAAGATATCTGGACCAGATTCCTTCTGAGGACTGGATTGGAGAATTAAAAATATCTGGCGAGAAAACGGCAGAAATATATGCTGCTTTTACAGAAGAACAGTCTCTTTTTGCTTACGCAGAAGGAAAATGGACCCTGAAAGAACTTTTACTCCATTTATCTGATACCGAAAGGATATTTCAATACAGAATTCTGGCTTTTGCAAGAGGTGATAAAGCAGAATTGCCGGGCTTCGATGAAGAAGAGTATGCCTCGGCTTCTTTTGCCAATAACAGATCTTTAGAATCTCTTTTGGAAGAGTACAAACTTGTAAGAAGGTCTTCACAAATTCTAATTGAAACCCTTGAACCATCTGTTTTAAATAATACAGGGATAGCCAACGGAAATCAATTGGCTGTGGAAACAATCGGAAAACTGATTGTGGGACATAATTATCATCATTTGAGTATAATTAAAGAGAGATACTTGCCAGGATTGGAATAGGTTTTAGATTTGAATAACCAGTAAACCAAGATGGTAGATCTTTAACAATAGGCATAAAATTTAACAGGAACGGGTTTTAGCCCGTTTTTTGTAATTTTGTTAAAAAGTTTTACTCAAATTTGTGATGAGGACATTAAAAAATTTGGATATTAATAAAAGCATTGAATTAAAGAAACTGGTTTATGAAGAAGGCGGTTATAGTAAGTTTGACACAATTTTCATTTATTTCATTTTTTTATTATTGATTACGGAAATGGGACTTTGTTTCTCAGAATTAGAATCATTTTCAAAAAATGGATTTGAATATGTTGTTTTGATTGTTGTAATTACATTTTTCTTATATACTTTATACTGTAAGTTTTCAGAAAAAAGATTGAAAACAATAAAATTCAACATCCATAAAGAAGAAGCTAAAAAGAGAATTATTGAATATGGTAAAAAATATAATTTCAGAATTTCCAAATGGTCTGGGAACCTCATACTCCTTAATGAATCCACCGATAGCTTTAGTTCAGAAGAATTTGAACAGACTACAATTGTATTCTTTAAAGACAACGAGATTTTATACACGTTAATAAAAGAAGGGAGAAAAACCAATTTTCCGGTTTTGTTTTCCCAGCATTTTACTAAAAGAGCGTTCACGAAAATCTTAAATCAAACAACGATAGAGCCCCAAAAAAGTTATTTCAGTGCGTTCTTTAATGAATTGTAGTGAAAGAAAAAATATTCAGTAGAAACGGGCTTTAGCCCGTTTTTTTATGGTAATCAATCAAATAAGGCTTTAGCCAAAACATAAATAAAAAATATTATTTTTGGTTAAAACAACGCAAATGTCCTATATGAAAATTTATGTCCATCTTGTTTTTTCCACAAAAAACAGAGTTCCATATTTAAATACATTCGATTTAAGAGTTAAAGTATGGAAACATATTAAAGAAAATGCTTCAGAAAAAGGGATTTACTTAGATATGGTTAACGGTTATTCAGATCATTGTCACTGCCTGATTTCGTTGGGATCTGGTCAGAATATAGAAAAATTAGTACAACTGTTAAAAGGAGAATTATCTTTTTGGATTAATAAAAACCAACTTACTCCAGAGAAATTTTCATGGCAGGATGAATATTTCGCCGTTTCAGTTTCTGAATCGAAAGTAGATGCTGTGAGAGAATATATTAAAAATCAGGAAAAACATCATCAGAAAAGAAGTTTTGCAGATGAATATCAGGAATTTATTGGAAAAAATAATTTTATATAGGTTTTGGCTAAAGCCATTGTCATGAATTTCCTATTGCAAACGGGCTAAAGCCCGTTCCTATTGAATTTTATATGGGATATTTTGTAATAATGCAAGTGTAAAATACCATATATCAATCCAATACATAATGTTGTTATTTCGCCTTTAGTCATAACAAAGACTAATATATTCAATAGAAATGGGCTTTAGCCCATTTAACAAAGAAGATAAATTGCCAAAACATTTATTCCTCTATTTCTTGGCCAAATCTTCCTGTTTTTTTACCTTTATACACGGGTTTAATAACCTTTTAAATTATGGAAAACATTATCGAAATATTAAAATCTGGCGGAACGATTCTTTACCCTACAGATACCATCTGGGGAATCGGATGCGATGCCACCAACATAGAAGCTGTCAACAAGATTTTTGACATCAAAAAAAGAGAAAAAAACAAATCAATGATCATTCTGGTGGAATCTGAAAAGAGACTTCAGGATTTGGTTGATGTTCCGGAAATGGCTTGGGAAATTATTGACCTTAGCGAAAAACCGGTAACTATTGTTTATGAAAATCCCCGCGGACTTCCAAAAGAACTTCTTGCGGAAGACGGAAGCATAGGAATCAGACTGATAAAAACGGATTTTTGCAGAAAGTTGATTACAAAACTTAACAGACCTCTCGTTTCTACCTCCGCTAACTTTAGTGGTGATAAGAGCCCATTGAAATTTTCGGATATTTCTCCGGAAATGATTAAGCTGGTAGATTATGCTGTAGAAGAAGACAGAGATAAAGTTTCAAAATATTCAGGTTCTTCTGTAATAAAAATATGGAGCGACAACAGGATTAAAGTTCTTCGTGAATAAAATCCTAAATAATCCTTCATTTTAAAATCTTGTCAATGCATATCGGCAGGATTTCTTTTTTTTAATTTCTATCTTTGCACTTTCAACTGATAAAAGACATCCCATGAACCACCAAAAGTTTGCTGAAGAATGGATTAATGCCTGGAATTCTCATGATCTTGAAGATATACTGTCCCATTACGCCGAAAATATCGAGGTGACAACACCTATGATTACCTTGGCTACAGGAGGAAAAGAGAGCACTTTGAAAGGAAAAGAAGCTGTCCGTGAATATTGGAAAAAAGCACTCAATAAATTCCCTGATTTGCATTTTGAACTAATCAAATCAACAGCGGGTGTAGATTCTGTGGCTTTATTTTATAAATCCATAATGGATAAATATGCTGTGGAAGTTATGTTTTTTGATGATGAAGGAAAAATTAATAAAATGTATGCCCATTATGATTAATGGAAAAAATATATTGCTAGAAAAAAGACGATCTATTTATTAACGATGAAAATTAATCTTACCCAAAATAAAAATTTAAAACTATTCAAGATCATCGCAGATGCTGCGGAAAAAAATAACCAGTCGGTATACATTGTCGGTGGTTATGTCCGAGATCTTCTGATGAAGAGAACAGCGTCTACCGATATCGATTTTGTTACTGAACAAAGCGGTATTGAGCTTGCAGAAACGGTTGCGAAAGATATTGATCCTAAATTAAAAGTTTCTGTCTTCAAAACGTACGGAACAGCCATGATTAAATATAAAGATCTTGAGCTGGAGTTTGTTGGAGCCAGAAAAGAAAGTTATACTGAAAACAGCCGCAAACCTGAAGTAGAAGGCGGAACACTGGAAGATGACCAGAAAAGAAGAGATTTTACCATCAACGCCATGGCAATTTCTTTAAATAAAGCTAACTTCGGGGAGCTTATGGACCCTTTCAATGGAGTTGAAGATCTGGAGAAAGGAATTTTAAGAACTCCTTTAGAACCGGCCCAAACGTATTCTGATGATCCGCTGAGAATGATGAGAGCTGTTCGTTTTGCCTCAACATTAAATTTTGTGATTGAAGAGAAATCCCGGAATGCCATCAAACAGGAAGCGGAAAGGATCAAGATCGTTTCTATGGAAAGAATCATGGTGGAGTTCAACAAGATCATGATGTCTAAAAAACCTTCCATAGGACTTGGATTAATGGAAGAAACCGGACTTTTAAATCTGATCATTCCTGAGCTGATAGAACTGAAAGGCGTAGAAGAAGTAGAAGGACAGACTCATAAAGATAATTTCTACCATACATTGGAAGTAGTAGACAATATTTCCGAAAATACAGACAATCTGTGGCTGCGTTGGTCAGCATTACTGCACGATATTGGTAAGGCACCAACCAAAAAATTCGTAGAAGGAGCAGGCTGGACTTTCCATGGACATGAATTTTTAGGTTCAAAGATGGTAAAGACCCTTTTCCACAGACTGAAACAGCCGTTGGGAAGTGATATGAAGTATGTTCAGAAAATGGTAAAGCTTTCTTCACGACCGATTGCTCTGATCACTGATGATGCCTCAGATTCTGCATTGAGAAGACTTTTATTTGATGCCGGAGAAAATCTGGAGGATCTTTTTACCTTATGTAAAGCAGATATTACGACCAAGAATTCCAAAAAGCAGGAAAGATTCAAAAAGAATTTTGAATATGTGGCAGTGAAAATCAAAGAAGTGGAGGAAAAGGATCAGGTCCGTAATTTCCAGCCGCCAATCACCGGAGAAGAGATCATGAAGATGTTTGATCTTAAACCCGGAAAAGAAATTGGAATCCTGAAAGAGAAAGTGAAAGAAGCTATCCTGGAAGGTGAGATCCTTAATGATAAGGAAGAAGCTGAAAAGTTTGTGATTGCCGAAGCTGAAAAATTGGGATTAAAATACAATTAAGCCTTAAACTACATATAATAGCTTCGGCGGGACTTTGTCCCGCCGAAGCTATTATATAAAATCAATGAAACAAAATCAGGCCGCTTCGAAGAAGCGGCCTGAAAAAAAACACAAATGATGAAAAAAAATAAAATTTATAGATAATACCGAAGTATTAATGTCTTAGTTTGGATAGACTGAGTTTGAGCCTATACCTGTAGTAAATGCTCTGATAATAGCTCCTGAAGTATTGTAAACCACAATTTTGCTCGCCTGGGTAAACCCATTTGAATCCGAAGTGAAAATTTTGTCATTAATTACACTGAATCCGTATAGAGCAGAGAAATTATCAACACTGTTTGCTACCGTGAATAGAGGCGATGTAGGTGCTGTTGTAGCACTCATATCCATTGTGTAAACGTTTTTTCCTGAAGAGAAATAAAATTTACCATTTGAAATCTCAAGATTGGTAGCATTGGCGATACCCGTTAAAGTCGTTGTCTTTGTGATGCTTCCTGTACTTGAAATCTGATAGATATAAGAATCGGCAGTTCCGGCAGCAATAGCATACACATTTTGATTGCTTGAAATGATTTTGTTGATGTTTCCACTTGGCAACGTGATGGTAGACTGAACCTCGTTCGTAGAAGTATTGATATAAGAAATCTTATTCCCATAACCGAATGAAGCATTCTGTACGAAGATGTTATTTCCAGCTTCCACAATTCTCTCAGCAGCATCTGTGAAAGTTATTTTTTTGATGAAAGAACCGTCTGAAACCTTATAAATACTTACAAATTTATCGCCGTTATATTTATCGTTTGTTACATACATATTGTTGTTGGCAAAAGCCATGTAACGGGGATTATTAAGTTCAGCTGTAATTTGGCCAACCGCTTTAAAATTATAACGGTTTGCGATTTGGATTTTATTGGAATTATTCAGTAGCAAATAAGCATTTTCACCTTTGAAAGCAACCATCTGTAAAACATCACCTAATTTCGCTCCTCCGTTATTCAGTGCAAAAACATTGTCCTGTTTTAGGTTTAAGTCTGCACTTACAAACGTTACGTCTCCTTCAGGTTTTCCATAGGTACCTTCATTAGCAATCAAAAAACCATTGCCATAGAATATTTCCTGCTCATCATTATTATCATTGTTACACGATACAATGCCCATAAGAAGTGCAAAAGCAAAAAGAAAATTTAGAAATTTGTTCAGTTTCATAATATTTTTAAGTTTAAAAATTAATAGTTGCATACATACTGTAATTTCTCTTAGGCATCGGGTAAAGAGATACCGTCTGATAAACCGTATTGGTCACGTTGTTCACTTTAAATCCTAAAGTGTACTTCTTGAAAAGTGCGGCAGAAATTCCTGTATTCAAAATAAAATAGGGATCAATGGCTGTCGACCTTTGCTGGTCGGTAGTAGTATAGGTAAGGCCATTGAAAAGCCCTTGAGCATACACCTTTAAGAAAGAATATCCATACTCTATATTTCCGACAGCTTTGTGAATGGGAACATACATCCGCTGCAGTTGAGTGTCTTTATTGACTGATTTTGAATAGGAATAACCTGCATCCAGTTTCAAAGCGTGTTGTCCAAAGGTTTTATTCCAGCTAACCTGCGATTCCAAACCATAAGACTCTACTCTGGTCGTATTGAACGGTGCCCAATATCCGAAAGAGGTCGGAAGCCAGTTGATAAGATTTTTGATGTCCATGTAATAAGGACTTAATGTCACTTTAAAATCTCCAAAACTGAACTCATGGTTCATGTCAATATTGGTGGAAGTTTCAGGAAGTAAATCCAGATTTCCTCCCGGTTGCCAGTAGAGATCATTAAACGAGGGGAATCTGAAGTTTCTTGAAAAGTTGGCCCCGACATGATACCATTTTAAAGCATTCCACTTTCCTGAAAAAGAATAAAGAAGGGGAGAAGATATACCTTCTACAAAATCCTTCTTAATTCCGGCTTCAAAACGAAGATCTTTTTTGGCAAAATACCGGATTAAACCAGCTAAGGATCCCACATTTCTACTGATCACTCCCAATCCCGATTTATAACCTTCACCCTTATTCACCTGAAATTCTCCAATGGCGTTAACATTGATCTTTGGCGTGATGAAATAATTGAAATCATTTTTAAAAATATAATTCTTTCCCTCTGCACCACTTGCTTTAGGAAGATTAAGATTTGAAAAATACTGGAAATTATCCTGCGTATAAGCTGCTTTTAAGCTGTTTGAAAGATTGTTTTTTTGAATATCCCATGCGATCAGACTTCTTAAGGTCTGCGCGTTGTATTTGGTCCTGTTACCGTTGTCCTCAAAAATAGGATAGTGCTGTGATGCATCAAAGATCTGATTCTGCCAGGAAATGGTCTGGTGATCAGCAATTTTATAAGAAGCCCCAATGTTCACTGAAGTATTGAAATATCTTCCGTTAACATTATTGAATCCTGTATTTCCTACAACAAACTCAGGAACTTTATAATCATTTTGGCTCGTTAAATAGCTGCCTGAAACCTTCACACTTAACTTTTCATTACTGAAAGAAGCCTGTGCAAAATTATTATACGTATCAAAAGAAGCCACTTCCGAATAAACAGAACCTTTAAAACCCCTGTTGAAATCTAAAATATTGTTTAAATGAATACTTCCTCCGATAGCCCCACTACCATAAACAACACTTCCGCCACCAGCTTTTACATCGATCTGATCATATCCGAATACCGGAATATTATTCACATCTCCCTGTCCCAAAAAACTTGAATTAATGTTGATTCCGTTCCATACAAAAGCCGTTTGCTGGGCAGTTGTTCCACGGAATGATGGAGAAGAAACAGCACCACGGCCGTTTTCTTTGATGTAAATGGAAGACTGATAGCGTAAAAGTTCAGAAAGGTTCGTTGAGTTTTTCTCAATATCCTTTGGAGTAATCGTACGTACCGGATGAAAAAGTTTTACTTTGCTCATCTGGCTGTCGAAAATATAAATAGTGTCAACCGCCTTCTCCTGTCCCAAAAGAAAGCTGCCATAAGACGTACAAAGCAGTAATAAAGATCTTTTTATATCCATACAATTTTACTTTTCCTCCGAAAGCAATGTGTTTTTAGTTATAATTTTGGCAGGTCTCCTGACTTTCGCGTTCTGCACCTTCCCGTATGAACAGTGGTTTTTTTGCAGAAACTCTTAATGCGATTTACAGTTGCGGGGACAGTTTGGGTATTTCACCCAATTCCCTATTATTTCCAATACGCTGGAAACCAAAATTTTTGCAAAGATAACTTTTTAAATGTATTGCGCAAAAATGACAAAAAGTAAATAATGAATGGTGAATTCCGCTTCGCAAGGAAATTTTTTAAATGTATAATTATCAGTAACGGAAATGATACTATAAAAATTGAAAAATAGTTCTTTAAATTAACTATTCATCTGCAAAGCAAAATTGATAAAAAGCCTAAAAGTGAATAGTGAATCATCAATTTTGCTTCGCAATTGAATGGTAAGGATAAGCACCTTTAAAATTCATTTTTGACTTGCGAAGCAAAATTCACCATTGACAAAGCAGGCTCACTTTTCTCGGCTATAAAAACGTCGAATCAAAATAAAACGGAAGCAAATCCTTGATAGAATGTACCTTTACCACTTCATCATTCATACTTGAAAAATAAAGATCTATATTTTCGTTCTGTTTTGTTTCATATTCTATTAAACTCTGTCGGCAGGCTCCGCAAGGTGGAATTGGAGGATTTTTCTCGTGGAATTCCCTAGGACCTCCTACAACAAAGATCTTTTTTACTCTTACATCCGGAAAGTTGGCTGCCACCCAGAAAAGAGTTGTCCTTTCTGCGCATAATCCTGACGGATAAGCCGCGTTCTCCTGGTTGTTACCGGAATAAATTTCACCGTTTTCCAGCAAAACGGAACATCCCACAAGGAAATTAGAGTAGGGCGCATAAGCATTTTCACGGGCTTGTTTTGCTCTCTCAAATAATGTTTTTTCTATATCGTTCAGTTCACTGCTGTTTTTAAAGTGCTCGTAACTGATCTGTATGTCTTTTTTCATATATTAGTCAGGCTAAAAAGGGGGCCAAATTTACTTCTTTTTCATCAGTTGGACAATGTTTTTTTTGTTCACTATTAAATTGAAATTCAAAAAAATAAAATGCTATATACATCAATACAATTCCGAAATATAGAACTAAAAAACAGATGGGTAATGTCTCCCATGTGTATGTATTCATGCGAAAACGGGATCGCAAATGATTTCCATTTTGTGCATTACGGAAGCAGAGCGCAGGGCGGGACAGGTTTAATAATGGTAGAAGCTACCGGAGTAGAGCCAAGAGGAAGAATTACCAATCACTGCATGGGAATCTGGAATGATCAGCAGGCAGAAGAGCTGGGAAAAATTGTTGACTTTGTCCATTCCCGTTCAGAAAGTAAGATCGGAATTCAGCTGGCCCATGCCGGAAGAAAAGGTTCCACCTGGAATAATCTGCAGATTCCTCTTGAGGAAGGCTGGGAAACCATTGCTCCGAGCGCTATTCCTTATCATCCATCTGAGAGAATTCCACACGTTCTTACCGTGGAAGAAATCAAAGAACAGGTCCAGAATTTTAAAGAAGCAGCAAAAAGAGCCGTAAAAGCAGGTTTTGATATCATCGAAATTCATGGGGCGCACGGATATCTGATCCACCAGTTTTTATCACCACTTTCCAATATACGGACAGACGAGTACGGCGGAAGCTTTGAAAACAGAATCCGGTTCCTGCTGGAGATTGTAGATGGTGTCAACGAAGAACTTGATGAAAATACAGCCCTTTTTGTACGGATTTCCGGAACCGAATACGCTGAAAACGGATGGAATATCAATGACAGTGTTGAACTGGCCAAAGTTTTAAAAGAACATTCTGTAGATCTCGTAGATGTTTCAAGCGGAGGTAATATTCACGGAGCAAAAATATCCGTATTTGATGGTTATCAGGTTCCTTTTTCCTCTCAGGTTAGAAACGAAGCTGAAGTGAAAACCGGATCCGTAGGATTGATTACTACAACGGAACAGGCAGAAGAGATCCTGCAGAAAGGAGATGCAGATCTGATATTTGTAGCAAGAGCGATCTTAAGAAACCCATATATGGCGGTTCAGGGATCATTTGAGATGAAAGAAGAATGCTTTTTTCCTCATCAGTATACAAGAGCGAAAATTTCGTCATAAAACTCCGGGATGAAAATTGAAGACTTTATGCTGACCTGTCCCAGCAAGAAATTTCTGGGAGTTGAGTGCTTAGGATGCGGTGCCCAAAGAGCCATTATGCTCGTTTTTGAAGGAAAATTTTCAGAAGCTTTTCATTTGTATCCGGCTGTTTATACCGTGTTGCTGTTTTTTTTTACATTAGGTTTGAGTTTTGTAGATAAAAAAAGGAAGTACGGGCGTATGCTGATGATTATGGTGGTTGTAAATCTTATTATTATGATGGTATCTTACTATTATAAACATTTTTACATTCATTCTCATTGAAAAAGCAGAACCGAAACTATGTATTTTTTTAATGTTTATTTAAAATTAATAGAACAAAAGTCGTAGAATTACTACAAAATATGAATCTGTTAGATAAAAACTTTTTAAATTAGAGCTTGAAGTCTATCTTTGTTAGACAAACTTTGTGAAAAGTATAATCATAAATGATTAAAATGTAAGAATATGGCAGGAAATTCAAGAGGAATCTTAAAATTCAATGGAGGTGAAGAACAAAAACTATTAAAGCTTAATTACAGCGTATCAAGATCTACCGATATTTCAGGACGTGTAGCGTCCGATCCATCAAACGCTTTGATTAAAGTAACAATCGAAGCCACTGAAAAATCTGATATTCTGGAAAGTTTATTGAATGGTAAATACAAACCCACAAGCGGTGAAGTTACTTTTAATAAATCTCATGAAGAAGGAACACTTATCACCCTAAAATGGGAAAACGGATATGTGATCCACCATGAAATGGATTTTGATGCCATCGACAGCAATAATATGCTGGTAAGTTTCGTAATAAGTGCAGAAAGTATAGCTTACGGAAATTCAATCTATGACGGATTCTGGCCATTAAGCTAAGTCTTGAGTAGTACAAATACAAAGAGACTGTCCATCAAGACGGTCTTTTTTTACCTGTTGTGAATGCTATTTTCTGGCAAGGAATATTTGTTTATTTTCAAAAATTCCCGATTGGATGAATAATACATACACTTTTTTTTTAACACACAAATCACTTTATAAAATATGTCTACTACACCTGAAAAATCAAAGGGAGCGGCTTTTCGCCCAGCACAGAATGCAGATGGGGTGTCCGAAAATCACCATACCGGCATCAACCGTCTCGTAAAGCTTTCCTTAGTCATAGAAGGAAAGATCATCAAATTTTATAAGCATTTTAAACTTAAACAGAGTACTCAGCGTCATCATGAATTTACACTTACCCTGGCTCATGATACCTTGGGAGACCGCCAGACCCATTCGCTGGAAGAGGCCAATAAATTTCTCGGTAAACGTCTTACGGCAGTCATTGCCTATAAAGATATTGAAAACAGCCCCGAAAGAACCTTTGTAGGAATTATCACAGGAGTTGCATTCAGCCAGGAAAAAATGAGCCTCGGAAATATTGTGCTTACCGGATGCAGTCCTACGATTCTGCTGGATGGTGCTTCCCATATCCAGAGTTTTGGAGGAGGCCAGCCTGTAAATATCGGGATCATTGCTGAAGAAGTAATCAAACAGGGAATTGATAAAGGCCGTTTTGATATCAGGGTGGATGCCAATAATTTTTCCCAGATCATTTACAGCAGTCAGTACGACGAAACGCATTACAACTATTTGGCAAGGATGGCTGAAGCATATGGTGAACAGTTCTTTTATGACGGAGAAGTCCTTCATTTTGGGAAACTACCGCCTCAGAACAAACCGATTACCCTGACCTACGGAAGCAGCGCCAATGATATAAAAGTGGAACTGAAAGCAGTACATACCAAACCCCAGTTTTATGGGTACAACAGCAACAAAAATGAAAAGCTGACTTCAGGATCTACTCCTATTCAGCATGTAAGTGACATTGCCAAAACAGCGTACGAACACAACAATAATATTTATAAAACCCCAGCGCTTCAGGTAGCGCCTATCAAAGCATCAACCCATCTTGACGTTGAATATTCACAGAAAAGTGCTTCAGGAAGCGAGGCCGTCAATGTATTTTCCATCTCAGGAAATACCACGGTTCCCTTCCTTCACCCTGGATGTATAGCCGATGTTCAGATGAGAAAACCAGACTCGAATGAGACTTCGTACTTCACAAGAATTATGATTACTGAGGCCGAACATGAGATCGATACGATAGGCCATTACAAAGGAAGCTTTACAGGGATAGCAGCAGATACAGGATTTATTCCAAGACCGGAATACAAAATTCCTAAAGCTGAACCTCAGACTGCGGTCGTCATATCCAATACAGATCCGGAAGGACAGGGTAGAATACAGGTACAGTTTGACTGGCAGACGAGCGATACGACACATTTTATCAGGATGATGAGTCCTGACGCGGGAGGAACCGATCAGATCACGCAAAACAGAGGATATGTAGCCATTCCGGAAGTCGGAGATCAGGTGATGGTCAATTTTGTTCACAGTCACCCGGACAGACCTTTCGTCATGGGAGGAATGTTCCACGGAGGAATCGCTTTGGGGGGAGGAATCAATAATCACCTGAAATCTATTCAGACCAGAAGCGGGATCAGGATTTTGATGAATGATGAAGAAGGAAGTGTAAAAATTATGGACCCCAGCGGAAATATCTATTTTATGGATGGCGCAGGTAATATCAGTATGAAAGCGCCAAAGAATTTCACCCTGAATGCGGGAGATAATATCAATATCACTGCAGGAAAAGAAATTTCGGTCAGTGCAGGAGCAGGAATCAACACTTCTGCCAATGACAGTATTATTTCCACAGCCGGAAAAGATATCGTTCAGACTGCTGCCGGTGATATCCGGGAGTCTTCTGATACCAGAACGGAAATGGTGGAAAAAGAATTCACAAGACAATCTGAAACGTCTAATGAAATAGCCGGAGAGATATCCATGTTCAGCGAGCTGGAAAACATGACTATGCAAAGCGGCAAGATTGTAGAATTCAACAGTGCTGAAAAATCAAAACTTTTCTGATATGGCTATCATCAAAACAGCTAAAAATATACACATAAAAGTCACAGACTCTTATCATTTGAATGTCGGCAAAAAGGTTGAGAAAATTGCGCAGAAAATTAATGTGGAAGCCCAGAAAAACAACCTTGTTTTGGCAAGCAATAAGAAAATAATGTCGCATGGAAACAAATAAATTAAGAATTCTGATTCTTTTTATTGTAGGTAGTTTCTCATTAATCAATTGTCAAAATAAAAAAATGGAAGAAAAATACAGCTGGTTAGGAACCCTCTCGGCTCCGCAGGAATATCCGATGGAAATTTACAAAGGAGCCATTATTGCGGATGATTTTACCTACGGCTTTGATGCTATCTGGGGAACACAGAATACAGGTTGGGGAAATGAAGGCGGTACAATGAGTGTAGAAACCCGGCAGATGAACATTCCTTCTCAACTGGAATTTACCTGGTACTCTCTGGTAGAAAATAAATTTTATACCGGAAAATGGGACCTGGATAAAGAGAAAATAAAAAATCTTTTCGCAAAAGGATTTATAGATCAGGACAATGGAAAGAAAACCACGTACACCAATTTTATTGTAGGACTAGCTCCAAAAGGACGCGTGGTTTTATGGATTAATGGTCCGGGCAACCAGAAAGAAGTAGGCGTTTTTCAAGCTAAGGATACCCTGATTACCAAAGAAAAAGCATACGAAAATGCACAGTATATGCTGAAAGAAGGTTTTGCAGACAGAATGCTTAAAGATCCGTCTTATGAAACATTTAAACCGGAAATCAGAGCTAAAATAGAAAAGGAAGGTTATCCTGATGCAGGTATTTATGATGTATACAGAGAAAGGTATAGCTGGAAGCCCTCAGTGATCCTGCCGGAAGGTAGCGAATGGATCGATTTCGGATTGACCAACTATAATGGCGAGCAGGAAAATCTTTTCGGTGAAAGCTTAGCCGCTGATACCTATACAAAAAGAGCGGTTCCAAAGTTCTGTGGTTTTTACTGGAAAGACAAAAATAAGAACAGATACGGAGTATGGATAGATTCTTTTGACGAGAAAGAAATTTTTGAATTGTTCCAAAAGCTCGGAAAGGAAAAGAATATAGATTTTACGATCAAGGTTAATGCAGATAATACAGGCGCCGCTCTATCATTAAAGAGCGAAAATGAAGAACTGCCCGTTACAAAAGCGAAAATCAGATTATCCCGTAAAATAGATTAATTATATTTTATTGTTATTCTGTCACTCAAATTAAAATAAGAACGATGCACAATAATAAATTTGGAGAGTACACACCGGAAATAACCAAAGAGGAAGTATTAGACATTACTCTTGGGATGTTTTTTGACGGAACTTTGAATAATAAAACCAATACTACGGAAAGAATAGGCGAAACTCCTGAATATAAAAAGAATGGAGGCTCACCTACGGATAATAACAGTTATAATAACGACTGGAGCAACGTAGCCCGTTTGTGGGACAATTACGATAAAAATTTTGGCATCTACATAGAAGGGATAGGAACTGAAGATAAAGAAAAAGATTCTATGCTGGGATATGCTTTCGGAACAGGGGCTACCGGGATCCGGAGTAAAGTGAGGAAAGGATGCGAAGAGATCGTAAAAAAAGTAAAAAATATCAAGAACGCTAAAAAAGCAGATAAGATTGCAGTTCTTACTTTCGATGTTTTCGGTTTTAGCCGTGGTGCAGCAGCAGCCCGTAATTTCGTTCATGAAATAGGAAAATCAAAATATAAAGCAACCACCACTACCGTTTCACATGAAGGGATGACGGTGACCTCCCGCTATGACAGCGATGGTACCGGAGTAGAAGGTGAAGAACTTCCGAAATGGGGACATTTGGGCCTGAAACTGCAGGAAGCCGGAATCACAGTGGATGTACTCAGGGTGAGATTTCTGGGTATTTATGATACTGTTTCCTCTTATTCGAAAAACTTTTCTGCCACGCCGAACTTTCACAATGATGTAGAAGAGCTGAGTCTGAATGATATCGGAAGAGCACAGACCGTGATTCATTTTGTAGCAGAAAATGAGCATAGAGAAAATTTTGACCTTACGAATGTGCATGTAGGAATAGAGAAAACATTTCCCGGCGTCCACTGTGATGTAGGAGGAGCTTATGAAGATGGCGTAGAAACCTGGGAGGAGATTGAAACATCATGGACCACCAGTGCAAAACTAAAAGCATTAAGAAGTCAGCTTATAGCAGATGCCTGGTACAAAGAAGATCAGCTTACCATTAATCCGGGCTTTTATCTCTCCTTAAAAGGAACCCGTAAATTGGTAAAAAGATACAGCTATGTTCCTTTGCATTTTATGGCAGAATATAGTGTTCAGAAAACAGTACCTCTGACGATAAAAAAACTTACAGACGAAACTTATTCTATTTCAGGAGATCCTTTGCTGGTAAGGGTAAAAGACAGGCTGAGATCTTATGCAATGGCAGACGGGAAACAATATGTTTTTAAAAGGTATAAAGATGTTGAGACCGCATACGGAGGAGCGTCAATACCGGAACAGAAATATGCAGACTACCAGAAAGAAATGAAAGAACAGGACGACCTGAGAATCCTGAGAAATGAATACCTGCACTGGTCGGCAAGAAGAGAAGGAATAGGAATGGACCCTACGTCAGACAGAGTAAGAGTCCTCCATTAATCCTTTATCCAATGAATAAACATCTGGCATTAAGAATCGGAATTTTAGTAGCAGGATTTATACTGATTTACGTATATGATCACTGGGATTCATGGTTCCATCCGGTTCAGTCTATAGGAGGAAACAGTGGAATGTCAATTCCTATGAATCTCGTTTTGAATATCTGCTGGATCATTTTATGGTGTTTATGGCTTTTGATAGAGATTGTGGTAAGTTTTTTTAGCAAAAATATAAAGAACAGAAATACAAATTTAATATTGATACTGTCGGGGATCACTTTGCTGGTCATTTATATCCTGAATATTAAGTAAAATAGACAGACAGAGAACCGTGACGCCGGATCATTTTTATGCAGAAATTTAACATACATACCGTTCAGAAAGAAGAAAGCTTGAAAAGTATAGCTTCACTGTACAGTTTAGATACAGATGCTTTAAAGTCATTTCATAACAATCATTGTGATGTAAAGGATATGATCCTGATTGATCTTACTGGTCAAAAGGAACTATTTCTTCCCAGAACAGCGGTCACGGATAAAAAGAGGCTGGTACAGTTCGGGAGAGGAAATAGTCTCGCTTTCCAGCCTGAGCATTCATTTTACAGATATGGAGTTGCCATTAATATCGAAAATGATGATCATAAAAATGAACTGAAATATGAAACTTCAGTACGCTGGCTGAAAACAGAGAATAAACTTCATTTTTTTGAAATAGACAGAATATCAAATCTTTATCTGAACGAAGAAGAAGTCAATGAAATAGCCGATCTGCTCGCTTATAAGACCTCTAAGGTTTTGTATCCGCTACAGGTCAGTGTAGATGAAGAAGGAAAATTTAATGCTGTAGAAAATCTTTCGGTGTTTAAAGAAAGATGGACTGCAGTAAAGGAGGAGGTTTATAAAGAATTTGAAGGAGAAACGGTAGACAGCTACTGTGAAAAAATAGAAAAAGTAATACACGAAACTGATGCAATGAGTCTTTATCTAAAAAATGATTATTTCATCAGGACCTTATTTTTCGGGATTTATAAGAGTTTCGGACCTCATTATGAAACCAGTATAGCGGAAAGTTTCCCTATTGTAAATAATCCTGTGGAACCGAAATATGAAGTAAAACTGGAAATCGACCCGCTGAAAGATGAATATGACCTGGTTACTATAAAAGGAGAAGGAATTTTAAACGATGAAAGGACCATCTATGATTTTATAAATAGAGCTCCTTTTTCATTTATTATTGAAGATCATCCGGAAATGAATCATAAGGGAAGTTTCAGATTGGCATATTATCTGAACGGAGAAACTTTGCTGTCAGAATCATTGTATTTGGAATGCAGTATAGACCTTGAGAAAGAAAAGAAAATATCAGTAGTCATTGCGGCTCTGACAGACTAATTGATAAAAACGTAACAACATGAAAATTAAAACCAATCACAAATTATCCATATTGATCTTTCTATTAAGCTTTAGCCTGTACTTCGGGCAAAAAGTAGAGTTTAATATTCCGAAAGACATCCAAACCTTACAGAATTCCATTTTTGATTTTAAAAATGATTTCACAAAAGATGAAGCTAAAGCCGCTGCCGCATCAGACACGGACTTCTCAACGACTGTTGAGCTTTATGATTTGAAATATGAAGGAACCCAAAAAAATCTTTATCTGGATTTAGCGTTGAAAACCGGAGCAAAGCCGAAACAATTTATTCAGCAGGCAGTTTGGAACATCAATATGAAAAAGGTTTCTTCTAAAAGCACGAAAATCACTGTTTTTCTTGAAAAAGTAGTGCCGGATAGCTGGTCTAAAAAAGAAGTGGATACAAAACTCACCAAATCCACAGGCAAACTTGAGAAAGAGATCAAAGAATTTCTATTAAACCACAAGCCAGCAGAACATTCAAATGATCTGGTAGCTGTTGACGCTTCGTCCACAGATGAGGAAACCGAAGCACAGGCAACGGCTCAGGTAGTTGCCTTTGAAGCAAAAACGACTCAAAAAACGATCGTATCTAAAAAGTTGCAGAGTTTATTTAGTAAAAAACAATTTATCGCTTTACCAGCCACATCAGGAACTTTTACAAAACTTTTACAGACAAGTCCAAGTGAATTGGAATGCAAAGACTGTAAAGGCGGAAAATATTCCAACTGGGATTTTGAAGATTTTAATATGATTTATGCCAATATGAATGGTGGAGAAGAGTACTATGCCATTCAGTATTACGGGGAGAACAGTGTTTCAGGATTACCATTTGGCTTAGTATTCAATGACAGCTCACCCTCGGAGTGTAAGCAAAAGTTTGCACGGTACAATGCTCAGCTTTACCAGACAACCGTTGATACAGATGAAAATTCATCAAAAGCGTTAACGGTGGTTACTTTCAAGATGAACTCCTCTTTCGTTCGTCTGGAATTTGGGAATGACTATTTAGGCAGACTCGTAATTTCAAATAAAGAATTGTAGCCATGGCAGAAAAACATATTGTAGTACAGGGTGCTATGTGCAAATGCCAGTTCGGACAGCTTCCGGACAAGCTTAAAGTACTCTCACACCAGAAAGAATACGCTAATGATAAAAATGCTTCACAAAAATTAATTGTGACCACAAAGGAAATTGGAGCGGCTACATTTGAGAAGAATACATTCGGTAACTGTACGAAAATTGTACCGCCGCCACCCTGCAAAATCATGGTGACCGAGTGGAAAGATTTTTATGAAAAAGTTCAGCTTAATAACGGAGGATATATCATTCTGGAAACCAGCAAGGCCATCTGTGCCATTGCCGGAATACCGTGTATTGAAATCATAGATCACGGGCAAAGGGCGGAAGCCAGTGCACAGAATTTTAAAAATGCTGATCAGGATGTGCAGCAACAGATCAATCCGTTGGTAAGTTCTGAGGAAATGTACAAAGAGCAACCCACGCATGAAGGTTTAGAAGCCGGAGAATCCCCAAAATTGTAAGTTATGCCAAAAGGAATAAAAAAAATAAAATTTGTATCCATAGCCAACGAAGCTAATAATTCAAATTCCAAATTTAGTCCGGATAGATGGGCGTGCGTTCCAGCCAATAAAAAAGCACATTTTCATATCAAGGATTGGCATAATGAAACAACGGATGCCCAGAAGAAAGGAAAGATTTACTGGATTGTTTTAGACAAGGATAGAAAAAATATTGTTGACCGTCTTCAATGTATGACGGATAAACTGTTCTCTTATAAGATCCCTAAAAATCTTTGTGGTTACCCTTACTACATCGAAGCAAGTATGACAGGAAAACCAGACTCCACTTTTACAGGGCTTTTCTTAAGCGGATACTGTGATCCGCTTATTGTTTCCAGTGCGTGGAGCAGAATCAGAGGAGGCAAAACCATTAAAAATAAAAATAGCCAAAACTTCGGTTTATCATATGGAGAGGTCGTGCATTTTCATGCCAGAACAGAAGGTATTAATGGAGAAATAGTGATCATAGAAGTTCACAATGAAATGTGGAACGGAGACTACAAGGTGCGTACATTATATAATGTAGAAGTGAAGGACGGGCAGATCAATCTTGAAATTCCAAATACTTCACAATGGAAAGCCCATATAAAACAGATTCAGGATAATGAAGAGTTTTATGTGAAAATTAAAAGAAAAAATGGTCCTTATCTCAAAGACAAGGAAGGAAATGACAGACATGGCCAATATCTGAACATTAAAAACCAGCTTAAGGCAGTCAATAAAACAAAACCTTCCAATCAGACTCCTCTTATCATCGGGCAACCGAGCAACAATATTGCAAGAGTAGGATCCTGTACATTTAAACAGATCAAGATCAATGAAACCGATGAGTTCCCTGTTTTTGTTGACGGGAAAACAAAGGTTAAACCTATTTCTACCACACCATTGGAAGAAAGACATTTTGTGCATTTTGATTTTGGTAAACCCGGAGTGAGAGGAGATGCACAAAGTGTATTGAATCCTTTAATTTCCTTACTGAAAGCCAATCAGCATTCCAGAATAATAATAGACGGACATGCAGATGAGAGAGGCCCCGGAAATTATAACCTGAAACTTTCTCAGGATAGAGCAGAAGCCATTATGAACTTTCTGAAAAGTAACGGACTGGGAAGTTCAAAGTTTGAATGCCACGGTCATGGAGAAAGCCAGTTGAAACATAAAGGAGCAAACCTCACTGAAGCCCAGCATCAGGAGAACAGACGTGCCTCAATTCGATTCAATTACTATGAAAATACCTTTTCACCAATTGTTTTTGAAACGATTGCCCCATTTGCCGGAAAAACAAAAAAAATGACGGTAAGTGCCGTAGGAAAGGAAAGAAAAGGTTGCCGCGGCAGTCATAAGGATGAAATAAAAGTATTGGATGGAACTATTTCCAAAATAGAGCCGAAAAATACAATCACTTATCCTGTAAGTGCCAATATCGGAGATGATTTTATCAAAAATTATGTACTTTATTTTGGGAAATACATCAACTACTTTTCCTCTATACACAAAAGCTATTATTTCTATATCAACAGTTGTACCTATTATCCACAAAAGGATAAACCGACAATCCACCTAAAAACTTATCCCGACATTGTCTGGCTGGCTCACGGAAAATATGATTATGAAGAAGATTATTTCTTCCATAATCACAATCTGACCCTCCAAAAAGGCCTCGCGCCGGAATTTGAATCCTTGATAGATAATATCTATAAATGGACTTCCCTGAGTATGGTGGATTATATGACCAAAAGAGTCCTGCTGGATTATATAAAAGCGGAAGCTCAGAAAATTGAGATAGGTCTGCATGCCATTCACAACCGTACCCAGGAAAAGAAAGGCGCAGCTTTAAGTCTTACAGGAACTACCGTAGATTTTATTGCTCAGACAAAATACACCAAATATGCCACAAGTGCAGCCATGTATGGTTTTGTCTGCCTTCAGATTGTAGTGGAAATCCTTATTCTGATTCTTACCAGAGGAAGAAGTGGAATCAGCAAGCTGAAGAAAATCAAGAAGATAGCTAAAGAATTGAAAAAAGTCAAGAAGCTAATGGACAGCCTGCCTGAAGATGTTGAAATATTAGGCCCCTCTATGGCATACAGAAGCGGTCTGTATTATTATAAACAGGCAGACGGAAGAATTGCCCTGATATGGGAAGCTGATCTAAAGATAGAGCCCGTGGTGGCAGTAGAATATAAAAAGGAATTTGATCTTTTAGATTATATTACTGACAAGACTGTAAAAGATAAGATTACCGGTAAACAAAAACAAAAAGACTTTGAAGATATACGGGATAAAGCAAAAGGAACCTACGAGGATAAGCTCAATAATATTGCGGCTTCCATATCGATTGTGGGAGGGATAAGCATAGAACAAAACATAAAATATAATTTCCTCACGAAGTCTTATGGTTTTTCAAAACAAGCCGGAAATTTTTATGATGAAGCAAGGGGAGTTGTTGCCTATGGTCAGTATGTAAAGTTAGCAGCGGAAGTAAAACTGAAAATGGCGTATGAAGATTTCATTTTTGGCCTAATTTATCATAAATTTGAAGGAAATCTTGAGTTTAAAGGCAGTGCTTTAATTGGATTATATCAATCCTACGGAAAAGATACAGAAGGCTTTTACATAGAAAATTATATCTCTTTTTCTGGACTTAAGGTAACTTTGAGCGCAAAAGCGAAATTGATGATCATTAAATACACAATTTTTGACGTTAGTACAGACGATGAAAAAGGTAAACCCAAAGAATATGAACTGCTTGCTCCGGATAGAGTTAGATTATTTAAAATTTATTTATTGAAAATATAATGTTATGAAAAGATATATTTTATTATTAACAATCTTATTAACAACTTTAAGCTGCTCTCAAACTTCTAACAATCAATTAAATATGAAACAGAATTCAGAAATTAATTCTAAAAATATAATAGAAAAAACCCTTCAGAATATAAAGCACTACCCAAAAGAGCCTAAATATGTTATTTACCATACGAATGGGATGTGCAATTTTGAAATTTTTATAAATGATATTAAAGTTACAAAAAGCTTTAATAATGAATCATTTAGTACAGGAAATGAAATCAATCCATATCTTACTGGAAATACCAACACATTAAAGGTTGTTCTTTATCCACGGGAAGATTTAGAAAAATTAGACGGTCAGACAGAGTTTGATGTAAAAGTGGAGTCTTATGAAAATACGGACAAGCTTTCAGCTGAAAAACAGCAGGATAACTTATTTGTCTATAATGCACCAAAGGATAAGGATAACTTATTTAAAGATACAGGAAAAGACCGTTTTGAAGAAACAAGAACATTTAAGCTGTCCAATGTGCCTTATACCATAGAGGGCTGGAAAGACAGCCAGGATCTGAGAAATCTTGACAAAAAAATATTGGAAGCTAAGGTACTTGAAGCATATAAAATGATTGAGGCTGCGTTTAAAACAAAGGATATGGATAAAATTGCACAGTTTTCTTATAATAAAATAAAAGACCAGGCAGTTTCCCAGTATTTTGATAAAGATGAAGTGCAGGAAGGCTGGGATGAATTGATCTCTATTGCAAAAGCCGAAAATTTAGAATTTATGCCGTTGAGTAACTACGAATTGGTTTTCTATGGAGATGGAAAGCTGGTAGGATTAAAAAGCATAAAGAAAGAGAAAGGCTTCAGAGGTGCTTCTGCTTTACTGTGTAAGTTTAAGAAAGATGGAAGTTGGACCGGAGCTGAATTAGATTATTTATTACATATCCCAAAGGGAAAAACAGAATTTGAGATCTATTAATGTTTAAATATTTTTTAATCTACGAAGAAAACTGTGAGACCACTCTTTCTGAAGAGGAGTTTTATAAGCGGTTTACATACATGAGCTACAGATACATTAATATGAGAAGAGAAGGTGGGATCAGGTATGTGTCATTTCATTTTAAAAATAATGGGTTTTCAAAGTCTCTTTTTTACCTGTCCACAAAAATATCTTTTATTCCATCAGCGAACAGGTCAAAAGTAACTATTCGTTATGAACCTAACTACTTTTCGATAGCTTTATGCTTTGCAGTTGCGTTGGGGATAAGCATATTGCCTGCTCTATTTGTTGAGGTAATAAAAATTGATCATAAGCCTCATATTGTTGGTTTTACAGATAGACTTCTGATCGCTTCCATTTCAATAATACCATTAGGCTTTTTACTAGCTGATATATTCAACTATCACAAAGCTAAGAATTGGATGAGAAAAGAACTGTCTTTGGACTGTCATTAAAGATGCTCATTTGTTTTAAATAATAATAAGAAATACAATGAAACATATTTTAATTATTTTAGGCTGTTTTCTTGCGTTGAGCTGTCATTCACAAAAAAAGAAAGATCCCCAACTTATAGGGAAATGGGAAGGTGTTCTGAAAGATTCAAAAACGGGAAGTTCAATGGACAAGATTGTTCTGGAGTTTACAAAAGAAGGTAAATTTCGTCAGCATCTGGGAGAAGGTAAAATGCAGAATACAATAGAATCAACCTTTGAAGTTCAAAATGATGAAATAATCAGTGTGGATCAGGACACGAAGGAGAAATCTGAAAGTAAATACATCATTAAAAACGATACATTAACCATTCTCTATGAAGGAATGGAAAATAAATACATAAAACTTAAATAGGGAATGGACGTAAGCACCTTTCCCTATAAAAAGATCCACGCATGACTTTTTTTGGATACTTAGTTCTGATAGTTAGCTTATTATCAGTGTATTTAGCCTACAGGATATTTGATAAAATACGGAAAAAGAAAAGCTCCGTAATGGGAAAAGAAGGTTTTGTGGAAAAAGGATTTGTCTTTCTTTTTATCTGTCTTTTAATGATTTCCATCAACTCATTAACGATGATCCTGTCCTACACTTTCTTTTGGGAAAAAGCATACAGAAGTGTAAGCGAAAACCAGTATGAAGCAGTAGTAATCGGTTATAAAAAAGAGATCACAAGAACTCAAAATTTCAGAAGCTCATCCTATCATAATACGGCAATCTACTTTCCCAAAGTGAAATATGTGAATTCAGAAGGAAAGGAAGTGATAAAAGTAGTGGATATGACGAGCAATCATCCGCCTTCTCTCGGACAAACGCTGAACATTACAGATAACAGAACCAGAAGAAGTGCCAATAATACCGACATAAATGGGCTCGTGTTTATTTTCGGATGTATTTTTACCGGAGTAGCAGCATTTTTTGCCATTTTAATAGCTACTTATACCACAGAATATTCCTTAAAAATAAGAATTACTATATCTGCATATGGTGCACTTATCTTGTGTGTGATCAATGGAATAGGTGTACTTCTGATTTATCTCAGACAGTGAAGATAAAACAAGTTTTTGACTTCTGTAAAAAGCATGTTGTAAATACGAACCTCATTCTAAAATAAAATGTATTTTTGGATGTATACGAAATCTCAAACTCGACACACAAAATACATGGAGAATAAAAATAGAGCACCGAAAGCAGTTTACGTTTTTTTAGGAGTTATATTATTCTGTTTTCTCTATTTTATCTTATGGCTTATTTTCAAAGAAAAAATGCCTCTGCCTCCGTATTTGTATGAAATTTCTAAGAATTACGACCGCTATGCAGAACGTGCTTTTGTTATCCTGCCCTTGGTGTTTTTTGTAGCTGTAGTGATAGAGTTGCTCCGGCCTACATCGGCTAAACGTTTTCTGAGACTTCAGTCGGCAATTCCCACCTCAAAAATAAAATCTCTGGCCAAAGGATTGGTAGAGGTCGAAGGAGCGCTGATCATCAGGCAGCCCCTCATCTCACCTGTAGACCATGAAGAATGCATAGGGTACTATTATACCATTGAAAATATCAGTCAGGATTCTGACGGTAAAAATTCCTATTCTACCATTCATAGAGAAACCCAATGCAATGCTTTTCAGATCAAAGATGACACGGGAATTATAGATGTAATACCTGAAGGGATTGAACTGATACTTTTGAACGAAACAAACGTAAGAAGCAGCGGCCATAAACGCTACACAGAAACCCTGTTGAAAAATGGACAAAAAATGCTTCTCGTAGGATATGCAGATTCAGATAACGGAGTTCCATTCATCAGAAAGGATGATCATTACAAGGTTTTAGGTATTACGTCCGCATCGGGAATTTCTGTCTGGAACAAATACCAGCCACTATTACGGTCATTCATGTTTACCTGTTCAGCAATTATTATAATCATTATATACATACTTATACAATAATGAATCAGACGACTGCAATGGCATTAGCCGTACTGCTCGCTGTAGCCGTAATCAGCTTTTTCATCAACCTGTACAACAAGTTGGTGATGATGAAATTCAATGTAGAAAAGGCCTACAGCAATATAGATGTTGTTCTCAAACAAAGAGCAGATGAAATTCCCAACCTTGTAAGTGTCGCCAAACATTTCATGAATTACGAAAAAGAAATTCTCACTCGCCTTACGGAGCTGAGGACTTCTTACCATAATGCATCTGGTTCCAATCAAAAAACAGGACTTGCCAATGAAACTTCAAGAGCTCTGAAATCATTCTTTGCTGTATCAGAGAATTATCCTGAACTGAAGTCCAACAATAACTTTCTGGAACTTCAGAAAAGAATTTCTGAGCTGGAAAATAAAATAGCAGACCGTAGAGAATTCTTTAACGACAGTGTCAATCTTTATAATATCGGGATTCATGAATTTCCCAACGTAATTTTTGCTAAAATGTTCGGGTATAAAGACAAAACCTTACTGGAAATCCCCAACTCAGAAAAACAGTATGATGGAGTTCAATTTTAATACCTTTTTCGGATTCGAGCAGGATCTTGCGGCTTATCCTGAAGTTGCCATATTCGGAGCCATGTTTGCACCGATACTACTCCTGATTCCAATATCGGTCATAGGCTGGATATTCAGAAAACTCAAACTTAATATGTACATCATCCATGCCCTTTTGTATACGCTTATGTTTACATTTGTACTCGGATCTTTTTCTATGCTTATCCTTTTCTTTATAACGGATAAAGATGGAATTAAACTGGCCTACTGCTGGTTGACCATTCTTACAGGCATGTTCTTTTTTAGTTTGATGAACGCGAATACCATCACCAAAATGTTCACAGACTGGTTAAAAGTCACCAAGGAAAAAAACAATTCACAAAGATAAGTTTTCCCTACTATTCTTAAAGTAAAACATGCTCTAAAAGCTTTGCGTCAAAAAAAGCCGGGTCAAAAATATTGAACCGGCTATACATTATGGTTAAAAATCAATTATTTCACAATAAACTTCAGCGTAGACTGATCCATTTTTAAAATATAAATTCCCTGCTCAAGATTTTTGATCTTAATGGAATTTCCATTTTTAAAAGGACTGTTAATCGTTTGAAGAGTTTTCCCCTGAAGATTATAGATTTCTGCTGTTTTGATACTTCGGGTATCGCCTTTTACAAAAATTTCCTGTCCTGAAATCGGGTTAGGGTAGACCTGAAGTTCCTGAACAACACTTTCGTCAACTGCTACTTTTTGAGCCTGTCTGGCAGTTCCCGAATAACAGGTCCATTTAAGATCATCAATAGCCACTCTGTTGCTGGATGAGCTGTTAACAAGACTTATCGTAACATTTCCTGAAATATTGATATTATTAATGGTTGTCGTGGCCGCAGTAGCGCTGTAAGGTACGGTACCTACCGTTGTTCCGTTTACCTTCACATCAAAAGTTCCAGCGCTTCCTGAAAATTTAAGCTGTGTAGTCACCGTCAGTGATCCGATACCATTGGAAGAACTTCCGGAAGTTAAAGATCCGGATCTCACTGTAATGGCTTTGTTATTGATCGTCTGATCAGTTCTAGCATCCGTAGCAGTCCATGAAATACTACTTCCTGTCCATGTTCTTGTTGTATAAGAAGCATCAGCGGCGGGAATACTTTCAAAAGTTTCATTCACACAGTCTGTTCCGGGATTAGGTGTTCCCGGATCTGTAGTTCCCGGATTGGAGCCCCAGATCTGACCCACATAATTCGGGTTATCAATAAATGGGTTTCTGTTTCCCTGATAAGTATAAGAAGCATTATTTCTTGCGATCTCTGCTGCAGAAACAGGATCCTGATTGTGCCACGCCAGAAGAACGTTCAGTTCCCACGTCTGTAGTCCCGGAAATGTGGAACTCCCAAGCATATTACCCGAAGAAAAAGATGAAAGTTTGCTTTGGTAACGCGTTACAAAATAGAAGATCATTCTTGCCACATCGCCTTTAAATTCATCAATCGGCTCAAAAACCGTCCCTGCATATCCTGAAGAGGAAGAACTTCCCAGCTTTGATCCGTTTTTGGACGTGAATGTTGCTGTACCTACTTTTCCAAAAGGATAATTACTTCTCATTCCATTCACTTTCCCATCGGTAGCTCTGATGAAATGAATATCCGAGACCATAGGCGCAGATTCATTGAATAAGCTTTGAGGAACAATATGCTCTCTGTTGTAACAGTTTCCTTCTACAGAATACGTACCACACTGGTTGGTACCTGGCGTATATTTGTAAGGATCGGTCCCGGAAGGTTTCTCTGAATAAATATCCATGATAGAACCGTCATTTTCATAATTTTTATCAATATCAGTCGTTTTATAACCCGTCCAAAGTCCGTTGTACCCTTTGTCCTGATGTCCGCTCGTAATGATAGAACTTAATGCTGTTTTAAGTGATGCACCACTCAGCCCGTTGGCAGAGCTGTAATATCCTGCAGGAGCCTGGGCATTGGCAAACCCCGCTATTACAGTACATAATATCAATTTTTTCATACTCATAAAATTTCTGTAAGAATACTATATTTTTACGAATAAAAAATTACATTATTGTTAATTTTAACATGTACAGCATGCCATTATTATGCATACCATTACAATGATGATGAATGTTTGGGAAATTAATAATGCTCATCATATTTGGAAAAGCTCTACTTTTATAGTATAAAAGTTGATACCAGGAATAAAGTAAGCTATGGGAAGTATTTATATAGGAATTGTTTTCGTTTTTATCTTTTTAACACTAGCACTTTCTGCGGTTTCAAAACAGAAAAAAGTAAAATTTTATATCCCTTTCGTTATATATTTTATCATGCTTTGCGGATATCTTGTAAAAGCAGGCTATGATCTTAAAGAATACAATTCTTATAACAACGAAGTATTCTCAAATGTAACAGGAATAGGTATTAATAATCAAACCGTTAATAAGAAGGAGTATGATAAACTTTTTGAGGAATTAAAGTTTGATGAATTTACCTGGGTCAACCATCCTATCAAAAGAAAAGAATACTTTGTGAGTATACATACAAAACAAAGAATGTATAAATTTAAAATCTGGGACACTTATAATCAGGGAGTTTTAGTATTTAGGATAAACAAAAACGGAAAAGAATTTGTCACGAACAGGAATGATAAAGTAATCTATTATTTAAACAATTTCAAATAAAAAAAACGCCGGTACAGTTTTCCTGTATCGGCGTTTTTATATGCTATTTGATTTAAATACATCTTATTTTCTCTGAGGCGGGTAATTTTTCATGATTTCAGCCATAATCTCAGGAATCTGTCTTTGTTTGGCTTTTGGAGAATCCACGGAAATTCCGCTTCCGATACCCTGCCAAACCAGTTTGTTTGTTTTAGAATCGATGAGGTCAACAATCAGTGCTCCTTCATTGTAATTGCTGGTCCATGTTCTGCTCATTCCAACGCCCCATCCGAAAGGACCGCCCCATCCCCACATTCCATATGGAGAACTGCTGTTGATATCGGTTACCTTTTTATGATTAGCTTTTACATTGACGATCAGATCAGGATTTTCGCCGGATTGAAGTCCTTTGGTCTGAAGCTGTCTGGAGAGTTCATTCAAAACTCTGTCTTTATCAATATCATTCAGTTTCAGATCGTCAATTCTGATCTTATACGTTTTATAAGTCGTAAAATTGGCTGTTTCAGCATAATCTGAACGCACCTGGAAAGGACTGCACGATGTAAGGCCTAATGCAGCCGATGCTAACAAAATAAAAATATATTTTTTCATTTTATTTATTTTTTTTATCGTTTTTAATGAATGTATCAGTCTTTTTATCGTACCCGTAAGGACAGTGTCTGCAACCGCTTTTACAGCAATGCCCCCTTTTCAGATGGAATTTTTCTGTAAAAACCTTGTACCCCTGTTCATTGTAGTAGAAGTCTTCACCTTCTTTGATGTCATATTGGGCCATAAGTTAAATCTCTAAGTCAAAAAAACTTTATATTTGTTAGTATGATAATTATATGCCAAAAGCCATTAAAGAAATTAAAAATTAACGGCATTGCTCTATTTCCCTTTATCTTCATTAGGAAACCCGAAGATAAGGAAAATAAAGTACTTATCAATCACGAAAAAATTCACTTGAGACAGCAGCTCGAAATGCTCGTTATTTTCTTTTACATTTTTTACGTCATCGAATATTACTACTGGTTTTTCAAGCTCAAAGACGGTTTTCTGGCCTATAAAAGAATTTCATTTGAAAGAGAAGCATACGCCAATGAGCGGGATCTGAATTATCTGAAAAAAAGGAAATTCTGGAATTTCAGGAAATATTTGTAATAAATGTAAAATGTATACCTTAAAATTCAATAGGGGTGGGCTTTAGCCTGCCTTCAAAAAATAAACCGCCTTATCCGGCTTTAGCCAAACCTAAATTAAAACACAAATTTCACAAATATTCCCACAAATAATCACAAAAGCAACTTATAAATAAACAATCCATCATCTGCGAAAATCTGTGTCATCTGTGTTCAAAAAATAGGCATAAATTTTTCTGTGCTCTTTAATGTAAAAAACAAAATGATTCATGTCGTTATATAAATCCACACAAACGTAAATCTTTTACTAATTTTGCAGATAATAGTTAAACCATAAAAATGCTATTAAAAGCTCCGGCAGAACCCATTCCGATTCAGGAAATTTCTATTCATCATAAGAATATTAAACTCTTCATCAAAAGAGAAGACCTTATCCATCCCCAGATCTCAGGAAATAAGTATTGGAAACTTTTTTACAACATCAACAATTACCTGGATGAAAATCCGGAAAACCCATATCTTATTACGTTCGGAGGAGCATTTTCCAATCATATTGCCGCAGTTTCTGCCGCAGGAAACTTATCCGGCGTTCCAACACTGGGAATGATAAGAGGAGAAGAACTGGAAAATAAATGGCGGGATAATCCCACCCTTCTTTTTGCCAAAAGAAACGGAATGAACCTGAAATTTGTGACCCGTGAAGAATACAGGCATAAAGAAAAATTAACCGAATTTCTACAGAATGGGTTTCCGGAAGCCCTTATTATTCCGGAGGGAGGAACGAATGAAGAGGCTGTAGAAGGCATTAAAATGATGCTGAATGACCAAACAAAAGATTTTGATTATCTTTGCACCGCAGTGGGTACCGGAGGAACGGTTGCCGGAATTGCGAAATTTTGTGAAGACAATCAGAAAGTTATAGGATTTAAGGTCGTAGACGATGCTTCACTGGAGAATAAGATCTTGGAATTAACTTCCGGACGAAATTTTAATCTAATAGATTCATATTTTGGAGGTTATGGTAAAATAAAGGATGAAAACATCCGTTTTATCAATGATTTTAAACAGAAATACGGTATCCCTTTGGAACCGGTGTATACAGGAAAGATGATGCAGAAAGTTTTCGAACTGATAGATGAAGATTATTTTCCTGAAAACAGCAGAATTTTGTGCTTTCATACCGGCGGATTGCAGGGGATTGAAGGAGCCAATCTGCTTTTGGAAAAACAGAATAGAAATTTAATTATATAAGTAAAAATTGAAAAACATGAAAAGACTTTTCTTACTCGTAAGCCTTTTAGTTTTATCAAAATTCTCGGCCCAGGCTTGGGCTACTGAAGACCAGTATATTCAAAAATTCGCTAAATATGCGGTAGAAGAAATGGAAAAATACAAAATTCCGGCTTCTATTACATTGGCCCAGGGACTCTTAGAGACTGGAGGTGGGCAGAGCAGACTGGCTCAGGAAGGCAAAAATCACTTCGGAATAAAATGTAAAGAAGACTGGACCGGAAAAACGATGAAGCACACCGATGATGCTCCCAATGAATGTTTCCGTGTTTATGAAGATCCGAGACAATCTTACGAAGACCATTCTATATTTTTATCTACAAGAAAATATTACGCGAACCTCTTTAATCTGAATATGAAAGATTACAAAGCGTGGGCGCATGGTCTTAAAAAAGCAGGGTACGCAACCAATCCCCGTTACGCTTCGATCCTCATCAGCAAAATTGAAAAGTACAGATTGTATGAGTATGACGATACCAGCTCAAAAGAAGTACTGTATGCCGTTCTTAAAATGTATCCAGATCTGAAAGACGACAGAGCATTCATGGCTCAGCTGGAACCTTCAAAAATGATCACTAAGAAAGCTAAAGAGGCAGTCACTGTTGAAGTTCCTTACAAGCAGACTTCTTATGCCCAACAACAGAAAAGGGTGGAAAGAATCAAAACAAAAGCGGAAATTCTTAATTCAATCCTTATCAAAACTCACCCGAACGAAGGTTTAAGATACATCGTGATTCCAGAAGATACTAACGTAAAATTCATTGCAGACAAATTCAGGGTAAGCGAAAGCAGACTGATCAAATGGAATGAGCTGGAAAGTGATGTTCTGAAGAAAAACGATATTGTATTTCTTGAATCTAAAAATTCCGCGGGAAATACGGCTATTTACAAAGCTGAATCTGGTGAAGATATGCACGATATCGCTCAGAAATTCGGAATCAAATTAAATAAATTATATGCAAAAAACAGAATGGATGAAGGACAGAAACCGTCTGCAGGCCAGCTGATTTATTTAATTGATAAAAAACCTAGAAACTAATTTTTTGTTGTTAGTTTCCGATTATCAGTTGCTAATTAGCTGGTCATCTATAAACTCCCAACACTCAACTAACATATGAAGTACCAAAGAAGTTCGGCTTTATTTGATGAAGCCTACAAATACATCCCGGGAGGCGTCAATTCTCCGGTTCGGGCATTCAAATCAGTAGGAGGTGTTCCTGTATTCATGAAATCTGCAAAAGGGGCTTACCTTACCGACGCAGATGATAATACGTATATTGACTACATCAATTCATGGGGACCAGCAATTTTAGGACATACCCATCCTGAAGTACTGGAAGAACTTAAAATACAGGCTGAAAAAGGCTTTTCTTTCGGAGCGCCTACAGAACTGGAAACAGAAATTGCGAAATTCATTGTAGAAAATGTTCTTAATATTGACCAGATCAGAATGGTTTCTTCAGGTACAGAAGCTTGTATGAGCGCTGTAAGACTGGCAAGAGGATTTACAAAAAGAGATAAGATCGTTAAATTTGAAGGCTGTTATCATGGTCATTCAGATTCATTTCTGATCAAAGCAGGAAGTGGTGCTGCCACTTTCGGAAATCCGAATTCTCCGGGAGTAACCGAAGGAACGGCTAAAGATACTCTTCTGGCCCGTTACAACGATTTTGAGCAGGTAGAAGATCTGTTCCGTCACAACCAGGGAGAAATTGCAGCAGTGATTATTGAGCCTGTTGCCGGAAACATGGGCTGTGTACTTCCTGAAAATAATTTCCTTCAGAATTTGAGAAAAATCTGTGATGAAAACGGAGCTTTATTAATTTTTGATGAAGTGATGACCGGTTTCAGACTGGCTTTCGGAGGAGCTCAGGAACTGTACAATGTAAAAGCGGATTTGGTGACTTACGGAAAAGTAATTGGCGGAGGTCTTCCGGTAGGTGCTTTTGCGGGGAGAAACGAAATTATGGACCACCTGGCTCCAAAAGGAGGCGTTTATCAGGCAGGAACATTAAGCGGAAATCCATTAGCAATGAGAGCCGGATTGAAAACATTACAGCTGATCAAAAATGATCCGGAATTCTTTAACAGAATTAATAAAACAGCAGAAACTTTGGATTTCGGAATCGGAAAAATTCTGAATGAAAAAGGAATTGCCCATAAGATCAACAGAAAAGGATCCATGATGTCGGTATTTTTCCATATCAACAGCGTGTCCAATTTTGATGAAGCAGCAGCTTCCAACCATTCTTTGTTTAATAATTTCTTCCACCAGATGCTTCAGAATGGAATCTATCTTCCGCCAAGTGGCTATGAAACGTATTTCATCAGTGATGCGATTAAGGATAGAGAAATTGAAATGACGCTGGAAGCAGTAAGAAACTTTGACTATTCTTAAGATTTAATACATAAATCATAATAAGACCGGGTTGTAGAATCCGGTCTTTTTTTGACCCTAAAAGGAGATTTTTTTTAACATTTTAGTTACTTTAAAGTAAAGTACTGAGAAAAATCTTTATGAAAATCGAAATTCCCATCCTCTGGAGGGGTGGCAAAAATTCTTTGAATTTTTGCCGGGGTGGTTAAAACTTCTTTTGAAATATTCCAAAATAAAAAAAATTAAGCCATCCAATAAATCATACAGATATTGCAATAAACCATACACCGTGATCACTTCCGTTCTTTCTATTTTTGTATGAAATAGATTGGAAATGAAGACCTCTGACAAAACAATATCCCGTAAAGATTTTATAAGAAATTCAGCACTGGCTGCAGCCGGACTCAGTTTAATACCCAATATCATGACAGCATCTCCATTTTTTGATGAGCAGAATATTTCGGCTAAAGGAAAATTAAGCCTTAAAAATGTCCGTCTGGAAACCGGTTTTGAGTACGAAGAAGGAGAAGTTGTTTCGACTAAAACTGATCTGTTTTATATAGAAATTGAAAACGGGAAGATTAAAAGTATAACTCCGAACCAGCCTGGTTCAAAAGCTGTTGATGCCAAAGGAATGCTGATGCTTCCTGCATTTAAAGATATGCATATTCACCTGGATAAAACGTTCTATGGAGATCAATGGAAAGCCGTGAGAAAAAGAACAGGTGGCGTAAAAGGAATGATCGAACTGGAACAGAAAATGCTTCCGGAAATGCTGAAAAACTCAACATTTAAAGCTGAAAAGATGATTGAGCTGTTGCAATCAAAAGGAACTTCTTTTGCGAGAAGTCATGTCAATATTGAACCGACTTCAAAATTAAACTCATTAAAAAATCTTCAGAAGGCTTTAGAAAATAAGAAAACAAGTTTTGGTGCTGAGCTGGTTGCTTTTCCACAGCATGGCGTATTTTATACAGACTCGGTGCCTTATCTTAAAGAGGCCGCTCAGATGGATATTGATTTTATCGGTGGAGTAGACCCGTTTACCATTGATGGAGCGATAGAGAAAACAATCGATTTTACGGTTCAACTGGCTTTAGATCATAAAAAAGGAATTGATATTCATCTTCATGAAACGGGTGAATCGGGATTGAATACGGTGGAATATCTTATTGAAAAAGTCAATGAAAATCCTTCTCTGAAAGGAAAAACATACCTGAGCCATTGTTTCATTTTAGCAAAATTAGACAAAACAAAACAGGAAGAAATCGCTGAAAAACTGGCAGAAGCCCAGATCGGGATTGTTTCTACGATCCCTTTTGGAAACCTTATCATGCCTATTCCTACTTTATACAAGCATAAGGTAACGGTTCTTACGGGTAACGACAGTATTGTAGACCATTGGAATACTTTCGGGACTGGAAGTGTCCTTCAGAAAGCCAATCTGATGGCACAACTGTATGGGTATTCTACAGAGTTTTTATTGTCAAGAAGCCTGAAGCTGGCAACAGCAAATATTCTTCCCCTGGACGATAAAGGAGACCAACAATGGCCAAAAGCGGGGGACAAGGCTGATTTTGTGCTGATGAATGCCAGCTGCTCTGCGGAAGCTGTATCCAGAATTTCAGATGTGGAATCATTGGTTCATCAAGGGAATGTAGTTTATTAAAATGATGTTTTCTTCTACGAAAATAATAAAACCATTAAGATTTAATAAGTTTTTAAGAATATTAAGTAGAGCTTCGCTTTTTCAGAAACACAGCTTAAAAAAATCAACTGATTTTTTTCTTATTTACTTCATTCATCTTAATGTTTTAAAAATTATTCTGTTCTGTAGGAAATTAAAAATATTGAAAATCCATGCAGTAGCTTTTTATGGTTAAAAGCAATCATATCTGTTTAAAAATGAAAATATCTTCATGCCTTCAAATTTCTCATATAAATTTCACTAATTTTAGGAGAAAATCAGGATACGTGGGTTATCATACAGATCATTTTCCAATCTTAGGAATTCAGGAGTTCAGTGAGAATCAGCTTCAGGGCTCTCATCTGCTGTTTAACGAACTGCATGGGGAACGTTCCATTGATGAACCCCACAAACATGATTTTTTTATCATTAATCTATTTGAACACGGAAAAGGGAGCCACACGATTGATTTTACGGAATATGAGGTCGGAGATAGGCAAATCCACCTTGTTTTTCCGGATCAGGTACATCAATGGGTGATTGAAAAGGAAACGGTTGGGTATCAACTGATGATCAGCAGAGACTGGTTTGAGAGTTTTCTGCCTTCGCTGAGATTTTCTGCTTCCTATTATCAGAATCATCCTGTTATTCATCTTTCGAAAGAAACTTTTCAAACGTTCCTGTATGAGTTTCAGTCCATTCAAAAAGAGGTAAGTGAAAAGAATGTATTTTGGGAAGTCATTCAGAAACGAAGTGAGCTGATTGGACTGTTGGTCAGCAAATCGGTGGAAGGGACTTTTAAAGATTTTGAAATGTACCACTCCAATCCTATTATTTCTAAATTTTTACAGCTTATTGACGAACATTTCAGAACGGAAAGATCCGTTTCTTTCTATGCGGACAAACTTAATATTTCTGCCAATTATTTAAATATCGTCTGTAAAAAAAATCTGAATGCTTCTGCTTCCTCTCTGATCCAGGATAGAATTCTGCTGGAAGCGAAACGTCTTTTAAAAGTGTCGGAAATGTCGGTAAAAGATATCGTATATGATCTGGGTTTTTATGATCATGCCAGTTTTTCCAAATTTTTCAAAGCACAGACGGGAATGACTCCGTCACAATTCAAAGAATAATAATCCGTACAAAACAAAGCATAATTGATACACCATCTCTGGAATAGAGCTGGCGTAACTTTGTCCTGTTAAAAGATAAGTCATGCAGTTTCCCTATCAATTGGCCGCAAAAGGAACATATTCACTCAAAAATGTACGTCTCGAAACAGGATTTGAATATGATGATGAAGAAGTGATCAGAACAAAAACTGACCTTTTCAGTATTGAAATAGAAAATGGAAAGATTAAAGCTGTAAAAGCTAATGATCCCACTTCCGATGCTTTGGATGCCAAAGGTTTTTTAATGCTTCCCGCATTAAAGGATTTGCACATCCATCTGGATAAAACGTTATATGGACTTCCATGGCAGGCACTGTCGCCGAAACGGAGAACGGTAAAGGATATGATCGCCTATGAACAGGAAATCATCCCTGAACTCTTAAAAACATCCGTGGAAAGGGCAGAGCAGTTGATCAGCTTGCTGCAGCATTACGGAACTCATTTTGCGAGGACACACTTTAATATTGATCCTACTTCAGGTTTAAAATCATTGGAAAATCTTGAAAAAGCATTAGAGCATAAAAAAGATTCTTTTAAAGCAGAGCTTGTGGCTTTTCCACAACATGGTTTGTATTATACAGATACCGCTCCTTTGATGAAAGAAGCAGCACAACTGAAAAGTGTGAGTTTTATCGGAGGGTTGGATCCTTTAAGTATTGACGGGAGTATTGAAAAAGTACTGGACTTTACGGTCCAGCTGGCTTTAGATCATAAAAAAGGAATCGATATCCATTTGCATGAAGCAGGAGAGTCCGGGATGAAGACAATCAATTATCTGATTGATAAGGCGATTGAAAATCCAATGCTGAAGGGGAAAATATTTATAAGCCATGCTTTCGCTTTAGGACATCTTTCACCAAAAGAAACGGAGAAGATTGCAGAAAGACTGGCAGAAGGAAAAGTGGGAATTGCATCTTCTGTACCCTTCAGAGGAACGGTAATGCCGATTCCTGTATTGAAAAAGTACGGGGTGAATGTTCTGATTGGAAATGATAATGTACAGGATTACTGGAGTACCTTCGGTTCAGGAAATATGCTTCAGAAAGCTAATCTTATGGCAGAACTGTACGGATATGAAACTGAATTGGAACTGTCCAGAACACTTCAGTTTGCTACCCAAAGTATTCTTCCGCTGGATGACAATGGAAAACAGCAATGGCCAAGGCCAGGTGATGAAGCTTCTATTGTACTGACCGATGCCTCATGTTCAGCAGAAGCGGTTTCCAGAATGTCCAAAATAGAAGCCCTGATGAATGACGGAAACTTATTCTGGAGATATTAATTGAAATATATATTTTTTGATATACTTGTTTTTTGTGAATAAAGCCATTGGATTTTCTGATGGCTTTTTCGATGAATTGATTTGAGCAATAAAAAGCCACCAGAAAAATTTCTGATGGCTTTTAAAAGTAGATATGAAGAAACTAGTTACTTATTTATTCTATGGAATGAAATGTATTGATATGTTTCTATACAAATTGAAGTTCCATTACACCCCATTGATTAGACTTATAAATTAAAGTTTGTCCAACCTGCGTACCAAGTATCACTAGCATCTTTTACAGCTCCTCTAAAAGTTACAGGTGTAAACCAGCTTGCTAATTTAGTGTGGGTAAACAAACCGCCTGTTAATAATGGTGATCCTGAAGCAGGAGAGAAGTTTGGAGTAGTTCCCGCTGGTGCCCATGCATTGGTTAATTTTGCATCAGCTGTATACGTTAGAATAGAATTTGCACCTGTATTGAACCAAGTGGTAAGATCTGCTAAAGTATAACTTGTAGGAGAAGATGTAGATGCTCCGAATTTTAACGGAGTTGTATTTCCTGCTAAAATATTATTCTGGAAAGCTAAGTTTGAATTAACAATATTATTATCTGTTGGTGTACCTTTGGTAGCATCAATGAATAACCCAACCGGGAATCCAGTGAAAACAGAGTTGAAAACAGAAATTGAAGAATTTCTTCTCACCTGTAAAGCATTCTGGAATAAAGAGTTGATTGAGCCTGCATTCGTACTTGTGCTTGAAGAGTTAATTGGCCCGATGATAGTCATGTTTGAGAAGGTAGCAGACGTTTGTGGCGTTAAAGCTGAACCATTGGCGTCATTATCTGATTCAAAAGCATTAGAACCTGAAACGTCAGCAACCTGAGGATCTCTTACAGCAATACCAAACTGGATTTTTCCTGAGAAACCGTTATCAGTATCAAAATCGTCATCAAGACCTTTGTAAGAAATAAGGTGAGAACAGTTTACCGTTCCTCCAAACCATTCAAAACTGTCGTCATTTGCATAAGCAACCTCTACATAATCTACTGTAGTACCATTACCTACACCTCCGAATGTAATACCATTGATTTCTTTATCCGGTAAGAATGCATACCCGGCATATTCTACTCTTACATATTTTAATACACCACTGTTGTCGGTAGCATTGGTTCCTCCGTAAAGACCTAAACCTTCAGTGTTGTTGATTCCACCTTCGATCTCTCCAATTCCTGCCTGCCCGTTGAAAGAAGCATTGGTAGGAGCAGCTCCTAATATAACCAGCCCTGCCCAGTCACCTCTTTTAGGGCTTGGTTTCTCTGAAGTAAAGATAATAGGGTTGCTGGCAGTTCCTTCTGCCATGATTTTACTTCCTCTTGTAATAATTAATGATCCGTTTTTATCGGCTTCACCTACAATTTTAGTCCCTGGCTCAATAGTTAATGTAGCCCCGTTAGTTACATATACTAATCCTCTTAACTTATATATTTTATTAGCTTTAAGCGTAAGATTGGCTGTTATTTTTCCTGAAAGAATTAGGTTTTCAGTATCTCCACCGCCTGACCCTCCATTTTGAACGATAGTTTCACCATCTTCTTCTATATTTCTACATGCGGTAATAGTTGTTGCTAATGTACCAAGCATTAAAGAGTATAAAACAATTTTTTTCATGTTATAAAAACTTATTTATTAGATTAGATTTTGATTAAAATTAAAAGCTGTACCCCAGAGTTACACTGATGTTCGTTCCTGTTACTCTGTCTATAGCAAGTGCATCAGCACTGTCATATTTTTTGTTATTGTTAAGGTCATGGTAGAATTTAGCATGACGGTTTAAGATATCCGAAACGTTAAGCTTGATTTCTCCTTTATTCTGCCATATCTTTTTAGCAACCTGGAAATCAAGAAGAGGTCTTGGAGCTTCCCAGATTGGTGGAACCTGATCGTTTCCTACATAAAGGATTCTTCTTCCGATCACGTTGAAAAGTACTGTTGAAGTCCATCCCGTTTTTTCAGCGTCATACTGAAGACTTAGGTTCACGGTGTAAGGAGATTGTCCCTGCATCGGTCGGTCAGTTTTAGTAGCTTCGTCAGTTACTCTGTTTTTGATCAAAGCGAAGTTTCCTCCAAAAGTGAAGTTTTTAAGAGCGCTTACGAAATCAAGTTTCTTTCTGAATTCAAGTTCAGCGCCATAAGCATCTGCTTTATCTACGTTCAGGTAATTAAATGTATTACTTGTTCCTACACCAGACTGGTTAAAGTATAATTCAATAGGATTTTTGAAGTTCTTATAGAAACCTGCAACGGAAAGGATTTCTCCGTTTCTTGGGTACCATTCCCAACGAAGATCCGCGTTTGTAATTTTAGTTCTCTGAATAAACTTATTACCAATCACGGTAGCTCCTAAATCAAAGTCATAATAAGCCAGCGGTGAAACCTCTCTAAATTCGGGTCTTACAACGGTCTGTGAACCCGCAACACGGATATTCATGTTGTTATTAACCTTAAATGTTAAGTTAAGCGCAGGTAAAAAGTCAGTAACACGAGTATTTACGAAACGGTCATCACTCTTTTTTGTACTTCCTACCAACTGGTCAAAGTTTTCAACTCTTAGCCCCCATACAGCTCTAAACCATGGTGCAAAATTATTATCAAACTGTAAATAGCCTGCATTGAGAATAGTATTGGCAATATATCTGTATTGGTTACCTGAAATTTCGTCGAAAGTAAACTTACTTCCATCCGTCCCAAAGTTTTCAGGGTTGAAAATAGTTTCAAAAGGCTGAGAAAGTAATCCCTGATTATATCCCGAAAGTTTTACAGAGAATGGTCTGGAGTTGTATATTCTGTCTTTTACTTGGAATAAATATCCTCCTTTCACAGTTTGTTTTTGTCCAAACATCGTAAAAGTTTTGGATAGATCTCCACCTGCATTATATAAATAATCACTAAGAGTTGAGTAGAAAACACTTCCCGATTTTTGTGAAAGTCCGTTGGAAATTAACGCTAGATAAGGACTTCCTGTCATATCAGGATACTGATTATACTGTAGACGCTGCAATAATGGGATATATTGATCTAAAATACCAAAGCTGCCATACCAGTTTAAAGTGATCCCCCCAAGAGCATCTATTTTATGAGTACCGTTAAGCGTTGAATTGTAGAAAGTAGTTTCCTTAAATCCAATTTCTCTTGCCATGATATTTGTTCCGTTTACAGGATCAAATTCAAAATCTTTTCCTGTTCTGAAAGACATATGATTTACCGTATTATTGGTAATGATATTTTTCAGGGAAATTTTATTATTGCTGTTAAGCTTTAAAGTAAGATTTAATAAACCACCTAAGATCACATCATTTTGATATTTTTCTGTAAAATAATCAAAGTTGGTGTCAGCAAGCTGGTCGTTTATAGTGAAGAAACGGTTTCTGGATTCAGTTCTTCTTTTATTGTTGCTGTAATTTAGAACGGCAATAACACCTAAATCCTTTCCGAAAATTTTTGTATTGAAACCTCCGTCAAGCTGTAAGCTTACATTCTCAGGATATCCGATACTGTTATAACCAAGATTTTTTGTAAATCCTTTTCCTATATTGGTTTTTTGATCTTCATTCAGGATGTTGAATGCATTTTTTGCCGGCATATCCGAAGGCAGTTTTCTGTAACCGTCATCGATTCCCAGGAAATCCCATTTTCCACCCTTCTGCATACGGAATTCCTGCCCCATCGTAATAGAGTTTCCTCCAACACCTACCTGAAGATTAAAAAAGTTTTTGTTTGGAATATCTTTAGTATTTACCTGGATCAATCCACCTGCCCATTCACCACTGTATTCAGGAATGAAGGTTTTGTTGATAACAAGCGTCTCGATAACGTTGGCCGGGAAAAGATCAAAAGAGAAAGTTTTTCTGTCAGGCTCTGTACTTGATAATTGAATACCGTTCAGCATAGCCTGATTATAACGATCGGACAAACCTCTTACAACAATGTATTTTCCATCGAACAAACTTACTCCGGATACTCTTTTCAGAACTTCTCCTGTGTTTCTGTCCGGGCTTCTTTTAATAGCTTCAACACCAATAACCTGAGAAACCACCCCGGAATTTTTTTGTAAACCAATAGTAGAGGCTATCGTTTCTTTTCTGGCATTGGATTTTATGACAACACCCTCAATTTCTTTAGTGGATGGCTTACCCAAAACAATATCAAGATGAGTATTGGCGTCATTTTTTACAGTTACTTCACTGATCTCTTTTCTGTTGTATCCATTGGAAGTTACCGTGATAACATAGTTGGTTCCGGGTGACAGATTGATAGAGTAGTATCCGGAAATGTCAGTCATTACTTCCTGATCATTTACTTTTACTTTTACACCTTCTATAGGATTATTGTCTTTCTCATCCAATACCCTGCCCTCTAAAACCTGACTTTGTGCAAAAGCATAGCCGGCAGAAAACAAAGCAAGTAGCATAATGCTCTTGTGGAGTTGTTTTTTCATTTTACTTTATCTTACTAAATTCTTTCCGTGCAAAGGAATAAAAGATAAACGGGGTAAGTGGTTTAGTGAATTTTAATTTTTCCTTAACTAAACATTAAGAAAAGGACATTATTGTTAACTTTATGTGAACGATAATAGATTTGTTCATCTGTGCTTTAAAATTTATTAACTTTGACTCAGTAAAAATTGAAAATGAACCAAAAGAAAATACTCTTAATAGACGACGAACTGGATATTTTAGAGATTCTGTCTTACAACCTGGAAAAAGAAGGCTACGATATCTATACAGCTACAAACGGTAACGAAGGGATAGAGAAAGCTAAAGAGATTATACCAGACCTTATCTTATTAGATGTCATGATGCCCGAAAAAGATGGGATCGAGACCTGTCAGGAACTCCGTAAAGTAAAAGAACTTCAGAAAACACTGATTGTTTTTCTTTCTGCCAGAAGCGAAGAGTTCTCACAGCTAGCAGGATTCCAGGCCGGAGCCAACGATTATATCGTGAAGCTGATCAAACCGAAAATTCTTACTTCCAAAGTGAATGCTTTACTGCAGTTGACTTCTCAGGTGTCAGACAATGCAAAATTAATCGAGATCGGAGATTTGGTCATCGACAAAGACAATTTCAGAGTTTCCAAAAGCGGACAGCAGTTCCTTCTTCCTAAAAAAGAGTTCGATTTGCTTTATCTTCTTGCTTCAAATACCGAAAAAGTATTTAAAAGAGAAGAAATTCTGGAAAAAGTATGGGGCAACGACGTCATCGTAGGAGAGAGAACCATTGACGTACACATCAGAAGATTAAGAGAAAAACTGGGAATTAATACCATCCAGACATTAAAAGGAATCGGTTATAAGCTTATCGTTTTATAATTTAAAATCCTACCTTTACATAACCTATAAAAACTTGTAAAATTGAAATTTTACAGACTTACACTCGTCGCCTCGTGTCTCCTGACACTGGTGATGTTTCTTTTAGTAATCATCTTTGATTCACTGAAGGATATCTATTACCGTACCCCTTTTTTTAAAATAGGCCTTTTTATCTGCCTGGTCCTTATTTTTATCATCAACTATGTGGTGTTGGAGCTTCTTTTCAACTACTATGGTAAAAAGCAGGTTCGTGGACTATCACAAATGCTTCCGCAGGAAATTGTTAATGACAATAACGAAAACATTACCATTAGAGAACTGGGTGAAAGATTTTCGGATCTCAATCAGCAGCAGGTAACGGAGATCGATATGATGAAGGAAATGGAAAGCTACCGTAAAGAATACATCGGAAACGTTTCCCATGAACTTAAAACACCGTTGTTTTCCATTCAGGGATATGTAGAAACCCTAAGAGATGGTGGTGTTGATAATCTTACGATCCGGGATAAATACCTGGAAAGGATCGATAAATCTGTAGAAAGACTTATTGCGATTGTGACGGACCTTGATATGATCAATCGCCTTGAAGCGGGGGAGATCAGCATCAACACTTCAAAATTTGATGTCAACCTTCTGATTAAGGAAATTTTTGATCTTCTTGAATTTGAAGCAGAAAAACACAATACCACACTGCAGATTCAGACTCTTCATCCGCAGATCTTTGTGGATGGCGATAAACAGAAAATTTCACAGGTCTTTATTAATTTAGTTTCCAATGCGATCCATTATGCCAACAGACAGGAAGCGAAAGTAGTTGTGAAAACCAGCGTTCTCAAAAATAAAGTACTGATCGAGGTTATAGATAACGGAATGGGAATTAAAGCAGAGATTCTTCCGAGGATCTTCGAAAGGTTCTACCGCGTGGAAACCAGCAGAAGCAGAAGAGAAGGAGGATCGGGACTTGGACTGGCTATTGTAAAACATATCCTTGAAGCCCATAACGAAAATATAACAGTAGAAAGTGTTTATCTTGAAGGAACTAAATTTAGCTTTATGCTGGAAAAAAGCAAATAATTCCGGTAAAATGTATGAAAAAAAAATATTTTAAAAAATCGTGAAATATTTTTTTGTCACCTGTCATTTATTATATATTTGCAATAGAGATTTATCATAATAATTAAGGCAAAAAAGTAATTTAAGAAACTGATATGGTTTACAAGATCCGCGTAATATTAGATGCGAAAGAAGATATTTTCCGTGATATTGAAGTAAGAGGAAAGCAATCACTATGGAACTTACATTTGGGAATTAAAAGTGCGTTCAACCTGCAGGGAGATGAGCTTTCCACTTTTAATATGTTGGAAGACGACGGAACAATCCTTAAAAGTGTTCCCCTGGAAGATATGAGTGACGATGGTGATGGCGAAATTATGTCGGATGTGTACATTGATGAAGCTTTTGGAAATGTGGGCGACAAGGCTCAGTTCCAGTACGGGCTTCTTGACCTCTGGGAATTTTTCTGCGAGCTTGTAGAAATCATCGAAGAGACAAAAGGAGTTAATTACCCTATTACCGTATACAGATTTGGAAACGTTCCTTTAAAAGCACCAAGCAGAAGCGGAAGTGGTGGAGGATCAAAGAAAAGATCAGCAATGCCGCTTTTGGATGATGATTTCAGCTTTGATGATGACTTTGCAGTAAGCACCAGTTTTGAAGACGAGGATGACGACAGTTTCGATGATGAAGAAGAAAACTACGACGATGATGTTTTCGAAGATGAAGAAGATAACGACGATGAGAGATAACATCTGAATACAATATACAGCCCTGGATTTACGGTCCGGGGCTTTTTTATGCCAATGGTGAATTTCACAAATCAAAACTGAATTGTAAAGCCCTCCATAAATTTGAATAACTTTATTCACTATTCACTATTCACTATTCACTATTCACTTTCACCTTTCCCATCTTTCATAAAAAAACATTCCTTACTTTTGTTAAAAATAGATGAATGAAGAAATTAATTCTGCTAGCAATAATTGGTCTGGGAATTGTTTCCTGTACCACTCAAAACACAATAAACACTATGGATTTGCCGAAAGAATGGAAGCGCACAACCAATATATACGAAGTAAACGTTAGACAATATACCCCTGAAGGAACATTCAAAGCATTTGAAAAAGAAATGCCCCGTCTGAAAAAAATGGGAGTCAGAACACTTTGGTTCATGCCTATAACGCCCATTGCCCAGCAGAACAAAAAAGGAAGTCTGGGAAGCCCTTATGCTGCCTCAGATTATACTTCCATTAATCCTGAATTTGGGACAATGAATGATTTCAAACATATGATCAATGAGGCCCACAGATTGGGATTCAAAGTGATCATAGACTGGGTTGCCAATCATACAGGATGGGATCATGTCTGGACAAAAACACATCCCGAATTTTACTTGAAAGATCCCGATGGAAAATTTCATATTGCTTCCGGAATGGATGATATCATTGAACTGGATTATAAAAATCAGGAGATGAGACTTGCCATGATTGATGCGATGAAATTCTGGGTGAAAGAAACCGGTATAGATGGTTTCAGATGCGACCTTGCTTCCTGGGTGGAAGTCGATTTCTGGCAGCAGGCACGTCCGGAAGTGGAAAAAATAAAACCGCTCTTCTGGTTGGGAGAATTTGACGAACTGGAAAGCCCTGAATATGGAAAAGTATTTGACGCCAGCTATTCATGGAAATGGATGCATAAATCTGCAGATTATTATAAAAAAAATGAGCCTCTTCAGGAACTTAAAGATCTCTTGTTACAATATTCGAAGATTGGGGATAATTCAATGAGAGCATGGTTTACGGCTAACCATGACGAGAACTCGTGGAACGGAACTGAATACGAAAAATATGGAGTGATCACGAAACCCATGGCTGTATTCTCCGCAACGTGGAACGGCGTCCCATTATTGTATTCCGGTCAGGAACTTCCCAATATGAAAAGACTGGAGTTTTTTGAAAAAGATGCGATAAAGTGGACCAATACCTACCAGATGGCAGAATTTTATAAAACCTTACTCGATTTAAAAAGTTCCAATCCTGCATTAAGAGGCGGAGATGCCAATGTTTCGACTTATCTGCTGAACACAACAGCTAATGACAAAATCCTGGCTTACGTAAGAAAGAACGGAAAAGACGAAGTACTGGTCGTTTTGAATATGTCAAAAGAACCGGTCAACTTCAGCATAGAAGATCAAAATCTTTCAGGAACATTCAGGAATATTTTTGACCGGACAAAAAGAGATTTTAATAGTGGAAAAGAGTTCAACTTTAAAGTTTCAGATTACGCAGTTTTTGAAAAATAAAGAGGCATGAAATACAGGGTGGAATATTTTCAAACTGTTATAAATAATCAATAAGGGCGGGCTTTAGCCCGCTTATTTTATGCATATTGGCAATCGGCTTTAGCCGGAATTATACTTTTTGGGCAATCATTTCTTAGATTGATCAAAAAATCTACACGAAAACTTCACGACATGAATAAACAGGAATTATTAAATATCATAAAAACAAAGATCACAGACAAAATCCGGAATTTTGAACACCTGATCGCAGAAACCCGTGCCTCCAGTAACGATACCAAAAGTTCGATGGGAGATAAATATGAAACCGGGCGTGAAATGCTACAGCAGGAAATTAACAATCTCCAACGACAACTTAATGAATCTTTAAACCAGCTCTCAGTGATTCAAAAAATATCAACTGAACCTTCGGATAAAGTACAGAACGGAGCTCTCGTTAAAACCGATAAAGGTATTTTTTATATTGCGGCATCTGTAGGAGAAATTATGTCCGGAAATCAGAAGGTCATGGCTATTTCTGCAGAATCTCCGCTGGCAAAAGCAATGTTAGGTAAAAAATCTGAAGAAGAATTTACTATAAATAATATTCACCAAAAGATTATAAATATTTGGTAAGCGATCAGATTAAAATAATAAATTGAACTAAAAGTATCTCATGTAGGACGGGATATTTTGATTTTTGTTCATGTGATAATCAGTTATTGTTAATAATTTAGGAAAATTTTTGAGGTATTGGTGTGAAAAAGTTGTGTTGATTTAATGAAATAAAGGAAATTAAAGATTGATTGTTAATAAATTCTGATGTTAAAAATTTAAATTGATGTCAAAGTTTTGAGGGATCATTCATTCCGTATTTGGAATTTTTTAGTTAATTTTTTTTATTATAATTATATTTTTTAATTAATTATATTTTAACGATATGTGTTTAAAATTACGGATTTCGTAATTATTTTTCATTTTAACTGTTAATTGTATTGGTTCAATTGTTATATTTGGATGGATAACACACCAAATAATTATTGTCTATGAAAAACAAATTAACACTTATGGTTTTTGTTCCGCTTTTGGTAAGCGGAATTGCCTTACACGCTCAAAGATATGTTGAGCAAAGAATTGATGAGGGGCATTCATCAATGATTACATTCAAACCGGGAACCAATGCGAGAGACCTTGCATTGTCTGACAACGGAAAATTCTTTTCCGAGATTTTAAACCTTCCTGCAGGATCTACAATGGTTAAAATTAAATCTGCAAAACTCTTCAGTGATTTTTCTGATGAAAAATACCAGCTTTATCACAATGGGATTAAGGTTGAATTTGCCAATTATATGCTACACTATGTAAAAGGCAATCTGGTAAGCATGAATGGGGAATCCTATGATACCAACGATCTGAATACCCAGGCCGATGTATCAGAATCTGCCGCACTTAGCACTGCCATGAAATACACCGGAGCCAAAGTTTTAATGACCAATACGGAATACGGTAGAGAGATTAATTATCAGCCTAAAGGAGAGCTTGTTCTATTACCGGTTGAGGCTGCAAATGGTAAATACAGACTTTTGCTGTCCTACAAATTTGATATCTTTTCTGCTGAACCTTTCCTGAGATCCCATGTGTATGTAGATGCCAAATCCGGAGCTGTATTGCTTAATGACCAGATTATGAAGCATGCGGGAGAACATTCTCACGGAAAAGGAATGAGTGGTACTTCTCCTGCCGGACCGGAAAACAAATCGGCACAGGATTTCGCCTCAATTTTTGTTGCCGGAAGCGCCCAAACAAAATACAGCGGAACAAAATCAATTGAAACTACTCTTGTTAGTGGAAAATATGCATTAAAAGACAATACGAGAGGAGGAGGAGTCAATACCTACAATAACAATAATGCGAACTATACCAGTCTTACAAAAAACAATATTACCGATACTGACAACAACTGGACAACAGCAGAACATTCATCAACGGGGAATGATGTAGCACTGGATGTTCATTGGGGAGTAGAGAAAACATACGATTATTTCAAAGATACATTCAATAGAAATAGTTATGACAATCAGGGGGCAGTACTCGACAGTTATGTTCATGTACGAAGCTCATGGGAAAATGCAGCCTGGATAGGAAACGCCATGGTGTATGGTGATGGGGCCAGCACTTTTAAGCCTCTTGGAGCATTTGACGTAACTGCTCACGAATTGGGACATGCCGTATGTCAGGAAACTGCTGATTTGGTTTATCAAAGAGAATCAGGAGCATTGAATGAGGGGCTTTCTGACATCTGGGGAGCTGTGGTTGAAAATGCCTACGCACCCGAGAAGCAGAACTTCTTAATTGGGGAGGATATTACCAAGGTAGCTCCTAATTATTTAAGATCTATGAGTAATCCCAACACAGGGTTGTCCAAACAACCCGATACCTACAAAGGAACCTATTGGAAAGATGCCAGTAATACCTGTATTCCAAATCCAGATACTAATGATAGTTGCGGTGTTCACTACAATAGCGGTGTGCTGAATTATTGGTTCTATCTTCTGGTAACAGGAGGTTCTGGAACCAATGATATTGGAAACAGCTTCAATGTTGCCGGAATCGGATTTGAAAAAGCAGCTAAAATCGTCTACAGATTAGAGACCTCTTATCTGACTGCCAATTCTAATTATAACAATGCCCTAACCTATGGAATTCAATCCGCAAAAGATCTTTTCGGTGCTGATTCAGCGGAACATAAGGCAACACAGAATGCATTTTATGCCGTAGGTCTGGGAACAGCCTATTCCGGAACTCCTACAACAGATACTCAGGCACCTACTGCGCCTCAGTTATCTGCGTCAGCTGCAACACAGAATTCAACGACCCTTTCATGGAGTGGATCTACAGATAACGTAGCCGTGACAGGATACGATGTTTACAGAGGAACGAGCCTTCTGGGATCTACTTCTTCTACCACTTATGCGGTAACAGGATTGACACCAGCTACCACTTATACCTTCACGGTTAAAGCAAAAGATGCAGCAGGAAATATTTCTGCAGCAAGTAATGCTGTAAGTGTCACTACACAGTCAGGCGGAACTACGGTTACCTATTGCGCGTCTTCGTCAAGCTCCACGGCTGATGAGCGCATCAGCAATGTGAAATTTGCCGATATTAATAATACATCAACCGGTACAGCAGGATATGAAAACTTTACTTCCGTTATTGGAAACGTTGTCAAAGGAAACACCTATACTCTTACAATAACACCGTTCTGGACATCCACAAAATATAGTGAGGGATATGCGGTTTATATTGATTTTAATGGGGACGGGGACTTTACTGATAGCGGAGAATTAGCTTGGACAAAAACAGCTAGTACAACCTCTCCTGTATCTGGAAGTATTACCATTCCGTCTGCAGCGATTACAGGCAATACAAGAATGAGGGTAATAATGAAATACAACGCAGTACCTTCTTCATCATGTGGAACAATCAACTACGGGCAGATTGAAGACTACACATTACAAATAACTTCTGCAGGTTCTATTTCTTCATTGATTGCTGAATCTTCAGCAGGCCATTCAGCCATCAGCATTTATCCGAATCCGGTAAAAGATGTGATTAAAATTAAATCTCAATCCGGTTCAGAATTCAGATATCAGGTGGTTGATGCCCGTGGAAGTGTCGTTCAGTCAGGAGAAACAAAATCCCAGTCTATCAATGTTGAAGCATTGCTTCAGGGAGTGTATATCCTTTCACTGGATAACGGCAAAGAGAAAATAACCCAGAAGATTATTAAAAATTAGTCACTGATTTTTAATAGATCCTGCGGGATTTAACAAATGAATACTACCCTTGAACAGTTGTGGAAATAATTTTCACAACTGTTTTTTTATGATCTATGATAACTCAAAATCGGTTAGTTTTTTCTAAATTTGAACCATAAAAATCCGCTTTTAAAAATGCAGAACTACTTAGACCTTTTACAGCATATTCTTGACAATGGAACAGATAAAACCGACAGAACGGGAACGGGAACCAGAAGTGTTTTCGGGTACCAGCTGAGGTATGATCTGTCAAAAGGTTTTCCTATGGTGACCACCAAAAAAGTACATTTGAAATCTATTATTTATGAACTGCTTTGGTTTTTGAAAGGCGATACCAATGTTAAATATTTGAATGACAATGGAGTAAGTATTTGGGATGAATGGGCAGACGAAAACGGCGATTTAGGTCCCGTTTACGGAGCGCAGTGGAGAAGCTGGCAGGGAGCTGATGGGAAAATTGTAGATCAGATCACAGAAGTGATTGATCAGATCAAGAAAAATCCTGATTCCAGAAGGCTGATCGTGTCTGCTTGGAATGCTGCCGAAATTCCTAATATGGCGCTTGCGCCTTGTCATGCACTATTCCAGTTTTATGTAGCAGATGGAAAATTGTCACTGCAATTGTACCAAAGAAGCGCTGATGTATTTCTGGGAGTACCCTTCAATATTGCAAGTTATGCGCTATTACTCATGATGGTAGCACAGGTATGCGATCTGGAAGTTGGAGATTATGTCCACAGTTTCGGGGATGTTCATATTTACAACAACCATTTTGAGCAGGTGAACAGACAGCTTTCCAGAGAAACAAGACCGCTTCCGGTGATGAAACTGAATCCTGAAATTAAAGATATTTTCGATTTTACCTTTGAAGATTTTACCCTTGAAAATTATGATCCGCATCCGGGAATTAAGGCTCCTGTAGCGATTTAATGAAAGTTTCGGCAATTCTTTGTGCCATTTTTATCATTTCTCTTTCCAGCTGTAATAAAAAGGAAGAGAAGCTCCCGGTCATGTCAGACCTGTTGATTGATGATTTTGATTTTACGAAAGATGTTGGTTTCAGGGTATACCTGGAAAATAACGGAATCACTTCCGAAGATTAAAACTAATATTCCCATAAGACTTTATGTAACAGAATCCCTTATTTTACTACTGATTGTAAAATGAACGGTATGATTCTTAAAAAACTGCTTTTCGTCGCAACGACAAGTGTTTCCTGCATGATGTTTTCTCAAAATGAAAACAGACAGAAATTAATGGATTATCTTGATTCACTCTCTGTTCATCATAAGGTAATGGGAAGCTTTGCTTTCGCTGCAAAGGATCAGCCCAGTTTCCTGAAGGTAACAGGATTTTCCGATGTTGCAAAACAGCAGAAAGCCAATATGAATACCCAGTACCGTATAGGCTCTATTTCCAAAACATTTACAGCAGTACTTGTGATGAAGGCTGTTGAAGAGAAGAAAATTTCCCTCGATACGAAACTTTCCATGTATTATCCAGAAATAGAAAATGCAAATAAGATAACCATCGGAAATCTTTTACAACATAGAAGTGGAATTCATAATCTGACTAATGAAGAAGAATACTGGAGCTATAATACAAAACCACAGACAGAACAATCTTTGCTGTCGATCATCAAAAAATATAAAAGTGATTTTTCTCCGGAAATAAAATATGAATACAGCAATTCAAATTATATTCTTCTTGGTTTTATTTTAGAAAAGGTTTACAAAAAAAGCTATGCACAGCTAATTAAGGAAAAAATTGCGGAGCCTTTAAAATTAACGCTGACCGAAGTGGGTGGAAAAATTGATCCTTCCAAAAATCAGGCGCTTTCCTATCAATATTCCAACGGAAATTATCAACTTTCACAGGAAACGGATATGAGTATTCCGATTGGTGCAGGGGATATTATTTCTACCCCTACCGAACTTTTGAAGTTTATCATTGCTCTCGAAAATGGAAAATTAGTCAATAAAAACAGCCTTGCACAGATGAAAGGTTTTAAAGATAACTATGGCTACGGAATTGCAAAGGTACCTTTTGAAAAATATTCCGGGTACGGGCATACGGGAGGAATCGATAACTTCCGTTCAGTACTGTATTATTTTCCGGAACTGAAAATAGCAGTTAGCGCTGTGACCAACCAGTCGGATTACGATAATAATGATATTTCCATCAAAATGATCCAGACAGCCCTTGGTAAAGACTTTAAAATGCCTAATTTTAAAGAAAATTCTGTTTCAGAAGAACTTCTGAAGAAATATGAAGGATTGTATAAAGCAGAAGGCTTTCCGTTGGATATCAAAATATTTTTGGAGGGCAAAAAACTGATGGGACAGGCTACGGGACAGGGTGCATTTCCACTGGAAGCAGTCTCTGAAAACGAATTTAAGTTTGAAACCGCAGGCATCACAATGAAATTCAATACGGAAAAAGGAACAATGGATTTCTCGCAGGGTGCCAATAATTTCGCCTTTAAGAAACAATAAAATGAAATATTTAAAAATCAATACAGAGCAAAACGCAGACCTTGAAGCACTTCAAAATGCAGTTCTTCAGTTAAAAGGAGTTGCCTCAGTTGAAATCGTTGATGATGAAAATCCGGAAAGCGAACTTAAAAAAGCTTTTGCCAAAACCAAAGAACAGCTCAAAAAGGGTGATTACGAAACTTTGGTGAACGATATCTTTGATATAATAACAAAAAATAATTCTAAAAAATAATAAAGTAACAGATGAAAAAGGCGATTTTATCGATTGCTATACTGGGGATTTTCTTTTCCGCAAACGTATCAGCACAGACCGAAACTTCAGGAAGAGAAAAAGCTTACAGAGCCACACATACCAAAGTAACGGAACTTAAACATACCAAACTTAAGGTCAATTTCGATTATCAGAAAGAACAGATGGGCGGAGAAGAATGGCTGACGGCCTCTCCCTATTTCTATCCAACCAATGAGTTGACGCTTGATGCAAAAGGAATGCTCATTCATGAAGTCGCTCTTGATAACAACGGGAAAAAATCACCTCTGAAATATGAATACAAAGATGAAATCCTAAAGATCAGTCTGGATAAAACCTATCAGAAAAATCAGGAATACACCGTATACATCAAGTATACCGCACGTCCTAATGAGGTAAAACAAAAAGGAAGCATGGCCATCAATGATGCCAAAGGACTTTATTTCGTCAATGCACAGGGACAGGACCCCAATATGCCAACACAGATCTGGACACAGGGAGAGACAGAATCTTCTTCTGCGTGGTTCCCAACTATCGATAAACCCAATCAAAAGACTACCCAGGAAATCTATATGACGGTTCCTGATAAATATGTGACCCTTTCCAACGGGATTTTAAAAGATTCCCAGAAGGAAGGAAGCTTAAGAACCGACCACTGGGTAATGGATAAAAGACATGCGACTTATCTGTTCTTTATGGGCGTGGGAGAATATGCTATTGTGAAAGACAAATGGAAAAATATTCCGGTAGATTATTACATCGAGAAAGAATATGAACCTTACGCAAAACAGATCTACGGAAATACACCGGAAATGATCGAGTTTTTCTCAAAGAAAATGGGCTATGATTATCCGTGGGCAAAATACGCACAGATCTCAGGAAGAGATTATGTGAGCGGTGCCATGGAAAATACCACAGCCACTCTTCATGGAAGTGATATTCTTCAAAAACCGGGACAGCTTATCGATGAGAACAAATGGGAAGATACCATTGCTCATGAATTATTCCACCACTGGTTTGGAGACCTTGTAACCGCGGAAAGCTGGAGCAACCTTACCGTGAATGAATCTTTTGCCAATTATTCCGAATACCTTTGGAACGAATATAAATATGGAAAAGACCAGGCAGACTACCACCAGATGTCTGATGTGAATATGTACATCCACAACCCATCCGATTTCAAGAAAAATCTCGTGAGATTCAATTACGATTCCCGCGAAGATGTTTTTGACCTTGTGACCTATCAGAAAGGGGGAGGTATCCTTCACATGCTCAGAAATTATCTGGGAGATGATGCTTTCTTTGCCGGAATGAATGATTACCTGAAAACCAATGAATACCAGAATGCAGAAGCTCATCAGTTGAGATTATCTTTTGAAAAAGTTTCAGGAAAAGACCTGAACTGGTTCTTCAATCAATGGTATTTCGGAAGCGGAAATCCAAAGCTGAATTATTCATTTACTTTCGAACCCGTGAAAAAGCAGGTGGCTTTAACCATCAATCAAACTCAGGAGCAGCCGTTTGAATTTCCTTTGGCAATTGATGTATACGACAACGGAAAGCCGAAAAGATACAATGTGTGGGTGAATGCAGAAGCGAAAAATACATTCAATTTTGATGTTTCTAAAAACCCTGATTTGATCAATATCAATGCAGATGGAATTTTACTGGCGGATATTACCGATACAAAAACTCCGGAGCAAAACCTGATGCAGTTTACCAATTCTAAAGAATTTAAAAGCAGATACAAAGCTTTAACAGCCATAAAAGATCAGGTAGGAAAAAATCCCGCTGCAACAAAATTATTAGCTGCAGCCCTGAAAGATCCGTACTTCAGAACACGAATCAAGGCTCTTCAGTTAATGGACCTTTCAAATCCTGAACAAATGAAAGTTTTAGGCGCTGATGTTGAAAAGCTGGCATCTAACGATCCGAAAACGTTGGCTCAGGCTGCTGCCATTACCGCATTGGCTAAAACTAAGGACAAGAAATACCTTCCTATGTTTGAAAAAGGAGTGAATGCTGTTTCCAATGCTGTAAAAGGGACTTCATTAAATGCTGTTTTAACAGTAGATCCATCAAAGGCTAATGCATTGGCAGATAAAATTGATCTGGAAGGTGCTTCAGAGGAATTGCTGAGCCAGCTTCTTCCAGTTATTGTAAAGAATAAAGTGACTTCGCAGATGTCTAATATAACCCCGCTTGTTGCATTTTATCCCTTCATTAAATTCCAGAATCCAGAATTAGGAAAGTCTGCAGAAGAGGGTTATAACTGGATCATGAGCTCTGATAATCTGAAAGCGACGGAAAATATTACAAAAATAATCAGCCATGCAAAAGGAGAAATGGGAGATAATCCTCAGGTAAAAATGATGATTTCCCAGATGCTGAAAGACGGTTTAAGTAAGAAAATGGAGCTCCTGAAACAAAATCCTCAGAATGCAGCCAGTCTCAACAAACAGATTGATGCCATCAACAAAGCCATTGAAGATTTTAAATAAATTATTTTTATACTATATACGAAAAACGCACTTTTAAAGTGCGTTTTTTATTTTTTAATTATTTCTTACAGATAATGATGGTTTCCTGATCGGAAAAACCAGCGTAATGGTCCTTCTCACAAACTTTGATTTCCGTTTGGAATCCAGCGTTTTTCAGTCGCTCTGCCAATCCCTCTACAGAATAGATTCGTACATGATCTTCCTGGCCAAAATGTTTCAGACGTTCTTCAGAAGTCCTGATTTCAAAGTTTTCATAGATATCTCCGGTTTTAAAAGGAGTTTGAATTAAAGCAGTTCCGCCTGTTTTCAAGACCCTGTACAATTCATTCATGGCTGCTGTGTCATTTTCAATATGTTCAAGAATATGATAGCATAGAATAAGATCAAACCTCTCAGATTCCGAATCTATTTTTGTGATGTCAAAGTGATAATCCGCTAAAAATTCATCTTCATAATCCGTTGGAAAATAATGGATGTCTTTCCTGTTTTTCAATGCTCTGAAAATAGCTCTGGAAGGGGAGAAATCCAAAACCGAAATGCCGGCTTTCAAATATTTTTCATTCAGAATTGTATACAGTCTCCGGGATCTGGGTAAGCTGCCACAAACTGGACAAAGCAAATTCCCGTTTTCCAGCTTTATAAAATATTTAAGTCTGGAATGGCAGATCGTACATTCGTGATCACTTCCTTTGTAAAACGGATAAAGAGCTTTTCTGAAAAACATTTCGTTTTCAAAAAGAAACTTTTGCGGAAGAATTTTTCTGATGATATTTTTAGCTGTAGAATACATGAGTGTTTGCAATTTAATAATACTAATCGAAAAATGAAGGCTCGTGGCTGATAATTTTTTAAATTCGTATTTTATAATTTTAGTGTATGACTTTTGGAATTGAGGCTACAGGCTATTATGTGCCGTCTTTGTACTTAGAAATAAAAGATCTGGCGGAGATTGTCGGGACTAAAAACATAAGCAGGATAACAATCTCAAAAAAGATACTTATCCTGTTTTTTTATTTCCAAAAACCATTATTTGTTACCCACGTTTTAAAAAGCTCTGGCCAGGTAGCTGTTGGGGTGCCTTTCTTTCCTAATCCCCATCCGTGACCATCGGTTTGGAAAAGATGCATTTCTGCACGAACATTCACTTGTTTTAAAGCCGAGTAGAGTAGTTCACTATTGTCAACAGGAGAAATAGGATCGTCCATTGCCTGTGCTAAAAAAGTGACGGGCATACTGGAATTTACCTGTTTTTCTACTGAAAATGCAGCTTCTTCCGAAAGAGAGGGATATTCTCCAAGAATACTTTTTCTCGAATGGGTATTGTCATTGGGAGGAAGCATAGAAATAACGGGATAGATTAATCCCGCAAAATCCGGTCTTGCGGATAAAGAATCGATTTCATCAACAGGTTTGTAGAATTTTTTATTGTGTTGTGCTGCTGTAAAACCTGCCAGATGTCCTCCAGCAGAAAAACCGAGTATTCCTATTTTGTTGACATCGATATTATATTTGTTGGCAAGGCTTCGGATGAGGCGCATAGCCCTTTGAGCGTCTTCAAAAGGAACATTATTGTTTTTCCAGTTTTCTGAAGGAAGTCTGTAAATGAGTTCGAAAGCAGTGACTCCTTCCGATTGAAACCAATTGGCAGCAGGTGTACTTTCTTTACCCAGTTCAATATGGGCATAACCACCACCGCTAATCACTAAAATAGCAGTTCCGTTTGGATGGGAAGGTTGATGAACGATCAGTCGTGGTTTTGAAATGTTTGTAGCAGAGCCTTTAGCTGTTATTCTTTCTGCTCCTTGTGGGCCGGGCCCATCAGGTATTGTATGAGTCCACAAAGGGATTTGTTCTAAAGATGATGAAATCTGAAACTTCTTTTCCTGAGTTTGAGCTTCATATTGACTGGCCATAAAAAGTACGATGATAAGGGTAATAAGCGTTCTCATAGGTGTCTTTTAAAATGAAATTAAAGGAACTCGCTCATTACACCAGGCATTATATGAACTAAAGATTATTCTAAGAAAAGCGAATTGGTCTGGTAACTTTTTGGTGTAACGCCTACCAGCTGCTTAAATACCCTCGTAAAATAATTGGTATCTGAAAAACCTGTTTGATAAGCTGTTTCCTTAATGCTGTTCTGGCCCGCCAATAATTCCTTGGCTCTGTTAATTCTTTCCTGCAGAATAAAATCATTGGGAGAAGTTCCCAGCTCATCTTTAAACATTTTAAAGAAATTCGACTTGCTTACATAAGCCAGTTTGGCGATGCTTTCAATCGACAGCTTTTGGTGAAGGTTTTTTCTGATATAATCTACTGCGAATCCTATTCTTGACTTATTTTTAGCAATATTCTTTTCCACCATGCTTCTGGCTTGAGTCTGCATCAGTCTGATCAATAGCTCTTTCAGGGCAAAATCTGCCATGATATCCTTTTGGGAATTATCATCCATGGCAATTCTCATGATGTTGTTGGTAGCGGAGGCAAGTGACTTGTTGTTAAAAAGAAAAAACTCATCCAGCTGGATATTCCACTGTGAAGTTTCGTCCACTTTGGGAAGATTGTAGTTTAGATAATTAAGGGAATCCTCTATGAAATCAGGATTAAGGCTTAAAGAGATACATTGAGTGGGAGCCTCATCTGCCTCAGGAAAATCGATCACCATTGTTTCACCTGGTGCAACCAAAATACTTTCGCCCGGAAAATAATCAAAATAATTCGTTTTATTATCCAGTTTCATGTGCTTTTTGCCTCTCAGCATTGACGTAAAAGCAATATTTTCAAAGTGAAGTCTGACACCGAAAGCAGTTTTGTGGGTTTCATAAATATTAAATTCACAGTTGTTTAGACTGAATTTTGTCTGGTTCTCAACAAGGTTCAATAACTGGCTCTCCTTCTTTAATTCAGGAGTATCTAATAAAAATTTATTATTGTTATTCATTTCTAAACATTTTGTAAAACCCAATAACTCAAATATATAAATTTTAGACCTATGCTGTTGTTAATAAAAGTATAAAATTGAACATCTATACTATTTTCATGTTTTTTTGTACGATTGTGCTATTGCTTGTTCATTTGTAAATGTAACTTGGCATTACGAAAAAAATAAAATTACATTAATATGAGCACTATTACAGAATCGAAATCAGACACTGCTTTTCAGTGGCCTGAATTCAAAAACAAATATGATAATTATATTGGCGGTAAGTTTACCCCTCCGGTTAACGGACAATATTTCAATGTAGTTTCACCAGTTAACGGTAAAAATTTCACCCAGGTGGCACACTCATCCAAAGAAGATTTGGAACTGGCTGTCAATGCTGCAGAAAAAGCATTTCAAACCTGGAAAAATACATCATCTACAGAAAGAAGCATTATCCTGAACAAAATCGCAGATAGAATAGAGCAGAATCTTGAATATCTGGCTATTGTTGAAACCATCGACAACGGAAAAGCGGTTAGAGAAACTTTGGCTGCCGATTTACCACTGGCGATAGACCATTTCAGATATTTTGCCTCCGTGATCCGTGCAGACGAAGGTTCTCACAATGAACTGGATAAAGATACGGTATCCCTGATCGTTCACGAGCCGCTGGGAGTAATCGCACAAATCATCCCTTGGAATTTTCCAATATTGATGGCTGTATGGAAGCTGGCGCCGGCCTTAGCAGCAGGAAACTGTGTGGTGTTGAAACCCGCAGAAAGTACTCCGGTTTCCATTCTGGTTTTAATGGAAATCATCGGGGATCTGTTACCTGCAGGCGTGATTAATATTGTGAACGGTTTCGGAGCAGAATTAGGAAGAGCTTTGGTGACCAATCCAAAAGTAGCAAAAGCTGCCTTCACAGGTTCTACGGCCACAGGACGTCTTGTGATGCAATATGCGACAGAAAATATTATTCCTGTAACCCTGGAATTAGGTGGGAAATCTCCAAATGTTTTCTTCAGCTCAGTAATGGATGCAGATGATGAGTTCCTGGATAAAGCTATTGAAGGAGCGGTCCTTTTCGCCCTTAACCAGGGAGAAATCTGTACATGCCCTTCAAGACTGTTGGTTCAGGAAGATATTGCAGATGCATTCATTGCAAAAGTGATCGAAAGAGTAAAAGCCATTAAAGTAGGAAATCCGCTGGATAAAACCGTCATGATGGGTGCTCAGGCTTCCCAGATCCAGAAAGATAAAATTCTTTCTTACATTCAGTTAGGAAAAGAAGAAGGCGCTGAGGTTTTGGTAGGCGGAGAGGTAAACAATGTGGGAGAAAACCTGGAGGACGGGTTCTACATCCAGCCGACTATTTTCAAAGGAAATAACAGAATGAGAATCTTCCAGGAAGAGATCTTCGGGCCTGTACTGGCATTTACGACTTTCAAAGATGAAGAAGAAGGGATCAAAATCGCCAATGACACGATCTATGGGCTTGGTGCAGGTGTTTGGACAAGGGATGCACATCAATTGTATAACGTTCCGCGCCAGATTCAGGCAGGAAGAGTTTGGGTAAATCAGTACCATTCCTATCCGGCAGGAGCACCTTTCGGAGGGTATAAGCAGTCTGGAATCGGTAGAGAAAATCATAAAATGATGCTTGACCATTACCGTCAGACCAAAAATATGCTGATCTCCTACAACAAAAACAAATTAGGTTTCTTTTAATTTTTAAATATTAGGGCGTGCCCGTTTGCCCCGGCTCTGCCGGGGCAAAACGGTCGGGCTGTTCCAGAGCTTCACTTCGTTTCGGTGCTCCATTTCATTCCGCACCGGCTCGTTCCTCGCCGCTCTTCCTATCCCTCACGCGAGAAAAGAATTCCCTTATCTGAAAAATTTCAGGTGAGAAGGAAATCTATAATCATAAGGTTAAGTAAAATTTACAATCGGCTATTTACTTTTCTTTTTTATTTGTAAAATATTTTATGCGCAGAGCACAAAGGCTTGCGTTCTCCGCAATGAAGACGGTGTACAATTTTATCGCAGATAAAATCTTTGCGCCTTAAAACAACATGGAGATAGAAAAACTTTTGCGCCTTCGATAAAAAAATACACGAAGTGACAGATAGTAAAAGTTCATCAATTAAATCTTCGTACCTTAATAGAAGCAAACTTGACACTTCTGAGTTTTAAATAAAAAGTAAAAAATGGAAACCACCATATCCAGATTATCAGCAACAGAAAAAGCACTAGACGTTATTTATCAACTGGAAGATAAGTATGGGGCATTGATGTTTTATCAGGCAGGAGGATGTTGTGAAGGTACGCAACCACAATGTTTTGAAAAAGGAGGATTCTTTCCCAGAATGAATGATGCGATGATAGGAACTATTAATGACCATGAATTCTGGATAGACCGCGATTTGTTCGAATACTGGAAGTATTCTCACTTTACACTGGATGTTACGGATGGTTTCGGGCCGGGTGGTTTTTCTCTGGAAACTCCATTGGGCAAAACATTCAAAGTTCATTACAGACTCTTCACCAAAGAAGAATATGAAAACCTGGAGCCTGTGAAACGAAGCGAGTAAATCAACAAAATCACATTTATAATTTACACTGATTTTTTTTTTTTGATAAGAAAATTAAGCTCTCTTTCAAAATCGTACTTACCTCTTTTTATACTTGTTTTGAGAGTGAAATAGTGAGAAATTATAATAATTAAAGGTATCAATGATGAAAATATCAGTTCTTCATTTTCTTTAAGAACAGAATTGATATTTAAAATGATGATCAGAAAAAACAGAAATATGAAAGTAAGACTAATGATATGAATCTTTGAAGGAAACAATTCTATTTTGATCTGTTTTTTGCCATCCTGTTGGGAAAAGGTCCCTCTTATAACTGGAACTACAATATTGGAGTCGAAAAACCGACATCTCCTTTTTATCAGAAAATAGTCTTCATTAACTTCACCCCGGTATTCAAATCTTGTAGGAATTCCGTTATCAGGAACCAGTGAGATGAAGGTTGTATTTGTTTTATATGTGATTTTCTTCAAACTTTCTATAAATTCAGATTGATCCATCTCAATGTCAAAATTAAACCTATCATAGAGGCCTATACTTTTATAAAAAGAACTCATATTAAATTTCAAATTAATTGGTGAGATTCGCGAGATTCGTGGGAAACAGTAAGTCAGACCTTCACAAACCGGTTCACAAACATTGCCGCGACAATATCTCCCACAGCATTCAGAACAGTCGCCAACGGATCCACAAGTGTTCCGATGATCATGACCGCCGGAATAGCTTCCTGTGGCAATTTATAGACAGAAATCATCAGCATTTCACCAATATATCCGCCATTTGGAATTCCGCCAGCGACAATACTTACAAAAACAGTGATTCCTAAAGCCAGCAATAAATTGGCCGGATCAAAAAAATCTTTTCCAATGATCAAAAAAGCGACATATATTTTAATAATGGAAGACATAGAAGATCCATTTTTATGCAAGGTGGTTCCGATGGGAATAACCAGGTTGGCAATTGAACTCGGAATACCAATTTTGGAAGCAGCCTGAAGATTAGCAGGCATTGTTGCAAAGCTACTGCAGGTACTCAAGGCTGTTAGGGTAGGGTAAACTGCATTTTTCCAGAAACTTTTGATTCCATTTTGTCCGTCTGCCATAAAAGCATACAGTGAAAAGAAGACAAAGAAATATACAATTCCTGCAATATAATAAAGTCCTAAAGGTTTAGCATAGAAACCAAAAAGCTGCGGTCCTAAGGTAGCCACCTGAAAGGCAAAATAGGCTCCAAGACCAATAGGCGCCAGTTTCATGATCAATAAAAGAAGTTCTTTCATCACTTCATATCCTGAAGCAATAAAAACCCTGAACGGCTGTCCTTTTTCTCCGGCCTTCCGGGCTGCAAACCCAGTCATAAAGGCGAAAATAAGAAGTGCCAGCATATTTTGTCTTGAAAAAAGTTGGGTAAATTCTCCAACCGTAAAAAAACTGACAATCCTGTTCCCCCAGCTGTCTTCGCTGGTCGCCTCTGAAATCATTTCAGAACTGCCGGAAACTCCCGAAACTGGAAATATATAAACCGCACAGATCGTAAAAACCGCTGCTGTCAGAATAAAGAACAGAAAAGTAAAAGACATCACTAAAATGATTTTCCCAAACTTAGACCCTTGTTCCAGAGAGGCAATAGAGTTGGAAACAGCAAAAAATACCAATGGAACTACACTCACAAAAAGAAGGTTCAGGAAGATATCTCCTAAGGGCTTAATATAGTCTACAATACCGGGAGCAGTAACTCCTATAATGCTTCCTACAGCAATTCCTAATAGTAAAAGTATAATTCCCGAGTAGTTTTTCAGTACCTCTTTCATTCAACGCTTTTTATCAAAGATAGGCTTATTTTTAACATTCTCTTATATAATTTACAGGCGCAAATTTCATAAATTTGAGTAAATATCGATTCTATGGCTTATATAGATTACTATAAAATTTTAGGCGTAGATAAAAGCGCAACACAGGATGACATCAAAAAGGCCTACCGGAAACAGGCCAGAAAATTACATCCTGATCTTAATCCCGATGACAAAGAAGCGGAGCGAAAATTCAAAGAGCTGAATGAAGCCAATGAAGTGCTCAGTAATCCCGAAAATCGTTCTAAGTATGACAAATACGGAGAGAACTGGAAACATGGTGAAGAGTACGAAAAAGCGCAGCAACAGCAAAGGCAATATCAGCAACAGAACTATGGCGGCGGTGGATTTTCCGGTGCTGACTTCGGGGAAGGTGAAGATTTTTCAGATTTTTTCCAGAGTATGTTTGGCGGTACGGGCGGTGGTGGCTTTGGGAAAAATTCAAGAGGAAGTTCTTCAGGAAAGTTCAAAGGGCAGGATGTCCATGCTGAATTGAATTTAAACTTAAAAGACGCTGCACAAACCCATCCGCAGACTTTCGAAATCAATGGTAAGAAAGTGAGAATTACTATTCCTGCTGGTGTGTACGACGGGCAGCAGATCAAACTGAAAGGACACGGAAGTCCTGGTTTTAACGGAGGACCAAACGGAGATCTGTACATCACATTCAATATTCCGGTTGATCCCGATTTTGAAAGAGTTGGGGATGATCTTAAAACCAAAGTTTCGATCGACCTCTATACAGCTCTTTTGGGAGGTGATGTAAAAGTAAATACACTCGACGGAAATGTGAACCTTAAAGTGAAACCCGAAACTCAGAACGGAACTACGGTAAGACTGAAAGGAAAAGGCTTTCCAGTGTATAAAAAAGAAGGACAGTCAGGCGATCTTTTTGTCACTTATGAGGTGAAATTGCCTACAGATCTTACAGACAAGCAGAAAGAACTTTTTGAACAACTTAAAAATTCCTAAGCCATGAGTGAAAGAATATCGCGAGAAGAACTCGTAAAAATTTACAATATTGAGATCACTTTTTTTGATGAATTGGTAGATGGTGGTTTACTGACTGTAGAAACTGAGAATGAAATTCGCTATTTATTGTATGACGACCTGCCTGTTTTTGAAAGGTTTACCAATTGGCATTACGATCTGGAAATCAATCTTCCCGGTTTGGAAGTGATCAATGATATGCTTAGGAAAATGGAGGATCTAAAACAGAAAAATCGTGATCTGATGAATAAACTTTCTGCAATAAGTGATCAATATGAAGATATTTGATTTAGTTTTGTAACCTTTAAAAACAAACTAAATATTTCATAGAAAATGAATGGAGATAAGGTCATCAAATTAAATGTAAACAGAAAAGATTTTGAAGAAATTTATTTCAGTGGCAACCAGGGGAGCTTGTTTTTTTCGCAGACTACCAAAGGCAAGACCGTTACTACTATTGTGGTAGGGCTAATTATGTTGATTTTATTTTTTTTCAAAGATGATTTAAGCAAAGAAAAGTTTGGGATTCTATATTTTGTGAGCTTTTTGTTTCTGCTTTGTACAGTCTATCTTTCTTTAAGCATCAACAAAGTTTCCCGATGGAAAAAAGAGGTTAACAGGTATTTGAAATCATTGGAAGACTCTGAAATCTATGAGATTAGGTTTAACAGTGACATTTTTAATGTTAATCTTAATCATCAGGAAGAATTGAGTAAGTGGGAAGATTTTAAGGATTTTGATGTCAATGATGGATTTATTTCTTTAGAGGGGAAATTCAACTATATGTTCCCGAAAAAATCCATGAGTAAAGCAGACTACGAAATTCTCAAGCAGGCATTAAAGAAAAATATCAAACAATAAAAAAATCAGAGCAAAACGGCTCTGATTTTTCATTTATATAAAAAGGTTATTTGACCTTCTCAATTTTTGGTTAATCTAACCAACCCATTTCCTTCATCCACTCGTCGTTGTAGATCTTTCCTACATATCTTGAACCATGGTCATGAAGAAGTACCACAATCACATCATCTTTTGTGAACTGGTCTTTCATCTGGATCAGAGAAGCAATAGCACTTCCGGCAGAATATCCGCAGAAAATTCCTTCTTCTTTAGCCAGTTTTCTGGCGTAGATGGCACCGTCTTTATCGGTTACCTTTTCAAAATGATCGATTACTGACATATCATAGTTCTCAGGAATAATATCTTCCCCGATTCCTTCTGTAATGTACGTATACGCATGATCGTAATGAAGTTCACCTGTCTCATGGAATTCCTTCAAAATAGAACCGTAGGTATCAACGCCGATTACTTTAATATTTGGATTTCTCTCCTTGAAGAAGGTTCCACAACCTGTAACAGTACCTCCTGTTCCGGCACCTGCCACAAAATGCGTCAGCTTTCCGTCTGTCTGGTCCCAGATCTCAGGTGCTGTAGACTCGTAATGAGCTGTTCTGTTGGATAGGTTGTCATATTGGTTCACATACCATCCGTTTTCTGTTTCCTTAGCCAGTCTCTTAGAAACTGAATAATAAGAACGCGGATCCGTAGGCTTCACGTCAGTAGGGCAAACAATAACTTCTGCTCCTACAGCACGAAGAATGTCACATTTTTCCTTAGATTGTTTGGAATTGGTTACAAAAATACATTTGTAGCCTTTGATGATGGCCGCAAGAGCCAGCCCCATTCCTGTATTTCCGGAAGTTCCTTCGATGATGGTTCCTCCAGGTTTTAATCTACCGTCTTTTTCGGCATCTTCTATCATTTTAAGAGCCATTCTGTCCTTTACAGAATTTCCAGGATTGAATGTCTCTACTTTTGCTAAAACTAATGCAGGAAAGTCTTCTCCTAATACTTTGTTAAGTTTTACAAGAGGCGTATTCCCTATCGTTTCAAGAATATTTTTTGCGTATTTCATAAATGGTTTATAAGCGGTGCAAAGATAATGCTTTAAAAATTAGCTGCGTAATTTAAAGATTATGATTTATAAATGGGAAAAGTAAATCGTCAATAGTGAATTTTTTAATTACAGCCGTTGAATTGGATTTGTAGTCTCTCGTTCATTATTGATTTTTCAAGTGAATTGAAAATTTTCACACTAAAATTGAATTGGTCATTGTTTTTGTAATTGACCATTCACATTTCACTTAATTATACTTAATCGCCTTCACTGGAGAGATCTTACTAATCAGGTAGCTCGGAATGATCAGAGCCAGTCCGGAAATAATAAGAATTCCTACTGAAATGGATATGATGGCTATCGGATTAAGATCCACCGGAACTGTACTTACATAATAGTTTTCTGGATTAAGCTTAATAATACCGAAGAATTTTTGCAGCAAAATAAGGCCAAGACCAATTGCATTTCCATACAGGAGTCCCGGAATCATGATGATCAAAGTATAATTGATGAAAGTAGCTCTTATTTGAGAGTTACTTGCTCCCAGCGTTTTTAGAAGTCCGATAGAATTGGTTCTTTCAATGATCAAAATAAGAAGAACCATAATAATATTGATGACAACTACAATCAGCATGATGATGATGATCAGCGCAATATTCGTGTCAAAAATACTGATCCAGTCATTGATTTGTGGGAATTTTTCCGTTGCTTTTTCAGCATAATTTTTGTAGCCGATCAGTTTTTCAATTTCCGGAAAATCTTTGTCGATGTCATTGACATTTTTAAAAAAAATATCGATGCCACCTATTTCGTCCGGTTTCATTTCCTGAATCTTTCTTACATGATTGATTCCGCCGATAACGAACTGCTCATCAATCATTTTAATATCGGTTTTATAAATTCCTATGATTCTGAATTTACGGTATATCGGTTTCTGGTCTGCTTTGGAAAATATAGTGACGATGCTGTCGTTGACCTTAAGATGGAGATCATTAGCTATTTTTTGAGAAACAGTCACGTCATTGTTAAAACCTTTCTCTGTTACTTTTGGAGTGGTTCCTGCAACAAGGAATTTTTTGAATCTCAGACTGTCAAAATCTTTTCCGATTCCTTTAAATATAATTCCCGAAAAATTATGCTCATTACGCATAATTCCGGTTACCGTCGCATATTTCTGTACACTTTCTACATCCGGAAGTTCCCTGATCTTTTGAATGTTCAGGCCCTGATTGTCAAGAACGGAAGTATTGTAAGAGGAATTGGATCTTGTAGACCGTAGGGTAATGTGCCCGCTGAAATCTGCCAGTCTCTCCTTGATGGCTTTCTTTGAACCGAAGCCCGTAGATACTGTAATCAAAGAAACAATGATCCCCAAAGCAACAGAAAGCCTGCCGATGAAGATGATAACTCTTGAAAGGTTATTTTTGTTATCTTTGGAAAACGCTATTTTTCTAGAGAAATATAAAGGAAATTTCAAGCTTATGAATTTAGATTTCAAAATTAAAAATTTACTTCTTATTTGCCTAATTTTTTTAGGTGTATTCAATCAATATTATTCTCAGGGCCATATTCAACCGGATTTAAAAACCGGTGCGGACCAGTCTGAACTTTATCTGCCTTTGCTGAAAAATAAAACAATCGGTGTGGTGACGAACCAAACCGGGCTGATGAGTGATAAAAGCTATGTGGTAGATTTTTTGGTAAAAAACAACATTAAGATCAAGGCGATCTTTGCTCCTGAACATGGTTTCAGAGGAGATGCTGATGCTGGTGAAAAAGTTAAAAACGGAGTAGATACGAAAACAGGTATCCCGATTATATCCTTATACGGAAACAATAAAAAACCAAAACCGGAACAGTTAAAAGGAATTGATATCGTTGTTTTTGATATTCAGGATGTAGGGGTAAGGTTCTATACCTATATTTCAACTTTAGCTTATTTAATGGAGGCCGGAGCGGAAAATAATGTAGAAATAATGGTGCTGGATCGCCCGAATCCGCATGATGGTTATACAGACGGACCGGTTTTAAAAAAGAAATGGTCAAGTTTTGTGGGAATGCATGAAGTTCCCGTAGTCTATGGTTTAACGATAGGAGAGTATGGTAAAATGGTTAACGGTGAAAAGTGGCTTAAAAACGGAGTTCAGGCAAAATATACCCTGATCCCTATGAAAAATTACCACAAAAAGCAGCGTTATCCAATTCTAGATAAACCTTCACCGAATCTACCCAACGATAAATCAATCAATCTATATCCAAGTTTATGTTTTTTTGAAGGAACACAGGTTTCAGTGGGAAGAGGGACAAGTCTTCCTTTTCAGACCTATGGTTCCCCATGGACAGAAACACTTCCGTATCAATTTACACCCAAACCCAATTTTGGGGCAAAGGATCCATTTTTGAATGGAAAATTATGTTATGGTGAAAATCTTTCAGCTTATTCAAAAGATTTAAGAGAACTCAATCTGGAATGGCTGATTAAGTCTTATAAAAGCTATAAGAACCCACAACAGAATTTCTTTCTGGAGAATTTATTTTTTGATAAACTGGCCGGAACTGATGAATTTAGGAAACAAATCATCGCCGGAAAATCAATTCAGGAAATCAAAGCTTCATGGAAAAATGATCTGGAGAAATTTGAAAAGATCCGCAGTAAATATGTTATTTACGAAAACTGATTTTTAAGTCAATGATCAATTTGGCTTCGCCAGTCAATCGTGAGTGAATCTATCTGTCATAAAATTCACTGACGAAGTCAAATTCACAATTGATTTTTTTTTTATCAATCAAAATTTTGCGGAGGATTCTTATCGTTTTTGCCTTTATTAAGGATAAAAAGTCCCAGTGATAATCCTATTACTCCGGCGAAAGCCGTCATTAATGCTCTCTCCAGTTTATCGGGCAGATCATTTCCTATATAATTCATTAAGAAAAGGATCACAAATGTGATCACTGAAATGATAATATGGTTTCTTCCGAGCAGTTTCATAGAGTTATTTTAATTTATAAGAGATCATGACACCTCCTCTATAAGGAAGAATTTCTCCGCTTTTATTAAATTTCTGAGCTACATCATATCGCTGGCCTGTAGTTCTGTCGTATCCTTTGTAAAAATCTGAAGATGAACCAACTGTTGCGTACACATCAACATTCCAACGATCGGATACTTTGAACTGATATCCTCCTGTAATACCAATCATAAAAGAATACCCTTTTTGGTATAAATTAGATTTAAGGAAGACCTCGTTTCGGTCATTTATATAAGGTACTTCCTTCCAATAATTCCATTTCTGCAGGACAAATGATGAGACACCAACGTTTGCTCCTACATACCAATGACTGAATGCTTCATTAAAGTAATATCTGCCTTCAAGGGAAAGAGAGTAGTATTGCAGTTCATGTCCGGAAAAAGATTTCCATGGAGATACCAGAACGTCGCCTTGCATAGTAATCTTCTTGCTCAGTTGTTTTTCCATGCCAATATTGATGATTCCAATTGGGGCAAGAAGCGCGTTTCCTTTAATGTACAGACTTTTTTCCTGTTCTTGTTCCTGAGCTGTAAGTGTTCCTATAGAAAGGAGCGCAATAGATGCGGTAAGAAATTTGTGTTTTAGCATTATTTTATTTGTTTCAGTAATTCTTCTGCGAGTTTGGAGTCTTTACCTGTCTGAACGGCCATATTTTTAGACATTTCAGCATAGTTTTGGGCCATTTCCTTGTTTCCTGTCAGGAAATAAAGCTTTGCAAGAATATAAGTGTTTTCCGGTGTTTCTCCACGCATTACGGATTTTTCAGCCCATTCTGAGGCTTTCTTCAGTGATGCAGGATTTTTAATGTGATCACTGAATACCCATGCTGCTCTAAGCAATTCATTGGGTTCAAATGCATCGGAATTCTTGTAATACTCTAATGCCGCTTTTTCAAATTCAGGGAAATTGGCATTCTGCTCGTAGTAACTGAGTTTCGTTTGGTTTAGTTTAGATTGAGCGAGTTGTTTTCCTACTAATGGCTCCGCCGTCTTCATGAAAAACTCCTCGTTGATTCTCTTATTTTTATCATCAATAGATTGTTCAACTATTTTTGACAGTTTAAGCTGATTATCAAATTCATTATAAGTTTCTTCAGGTAAATATTTGATGATTTCAACTTTTCTTGAAGTGAATGTTTTGTAATTGATATCTTCTGTAGATTTTACAAAGAATAAAAGAAGGCCTATTTCTTCTTTCGAAATTTCTTCGGTCTTCTTTTTGTTTTCAAAATATCTTTCAGAGGCTTTTTTAGCAAAATCATAATCTGATGAAGAGTTCAGTTTCATAATATTGATCAGGAATTCCGGATCTTTATCTCCTTTTGCAAAACGCTCTTTTAAAGAACCTTTTTTATTTCCAGGTGAATTAATATCCTGAGCCATGGTTACAAACATACTTTCCTCCATATAGCCGGTGTTTTGAGAAACAAGTTCACCTTCACCGTTCAGGAATAGGTACGTAGGATAGGAGCGGACCCCATATTTGGCTGCAATTTCTCTTCCTTCGCCTTTTTCCATATCGAATCTGGCATTCACGAAATTGGCATTGAAATAATCTCCGACAGATTTTTTCGTAAATACATTCTTTTCCATCATCTTGCACGGTCCACACCATGTCGTATAAGCATCGACGAAAACAAGTTTCTTTTCTTTCTTGGCCTTTGCTATAACGTCTTTGAATGGCAGTTCCTGAAATTGTATGGCTTCCTGAGCCAGGATAACAATAGAGCAGAAAACAAATACCCCAGAGATGATCTTCTTCATTTTCAAATTAGATTTGTAGGCGAAGATAGTTATTTTCCAAAAAATAGAAGACGAATTTATGCGGAGAGGCTCTATATTAACGAATTTTAAGATTACCTCATCCCGCTATAAATAAAATAAACAGGCCGAAACCTGTTTATTGCTTTAAAAATTGATTGTTTCTTAGGAAACAGTTTCCACAGCTTCTTTGATCAGTTCTGTGATTTCCTTCGGATGTGTGGCTAATGAAGCATGACTTGCATCCAAATGGATAATTTTCTTAGGATTCATTCTTTCTGCCATTTCTTTTTCCGTTGCCGGAGGGATCATTCTGTCATTATCCGAAACCTGATACCAACTTGGTTTTGTTTTCCATGCGGGTTCTCCAGCTTCAGCTGCAAAAATACTTCCGTGAATTGGTTTTTGAGATAAAGACATCACCACTGAATCTTCTGGATTCAGATCCTGGGCAAAACTTTCATGGAATTTGTCATACTTTATCCATAAAAATCCTTTTGAATCAGGAACAATATTGGCGCCACCAGCAGGTTGTTCCCTGCGTCCAAAGATGCTTCCTAAACTTTCTCCTTTATCCGGTGCAAAAGCGGCAATATACACTAGCCCTACTACTTTATCATGATTTCCGGCTCCTGAAATAACGGCACCTCCGTAAGAATGTCCTACCAACAGAACTTTTCCTTCCTGTAAGTCGATCAGATCTTTTGTTTTTTGAATATCCTCGTCCATAGAAGTCAAAGGATTTTGAACACTGCGTACTGTGTAGCCTTCGCTGTGAAGATTTTCAATAACATGTCTCCAGTGAGATCCGTCTCCCCAAGCTCCGTGAACTAAAATAATTGTTACATTTTTGTTTTCCATATTTTTATTCTTTACATTTTGTATCACAAATGTAGGAGTATGTTGGTTGAAAAATGTTCACTTTAGTTAACGTTTTAAAGTTCTGTTCCGGATTCTGCTTAATGACTGAGGTTTTACGCCAAGATAGCTTGCAATATGTTTCTGGGCGACCAGCTGAAAGATCTTGGGGTTTTCCGTCAAAAGGTTGTTATACCGTCTTTCAGGGGAATAATATAATAATTCTTCGATTCTTTTCTTTGCATTCAGATAAATTACTTCCGTCATTTTTCTTCCGAATTCCTGCCAGTAAGCATCTTTTTTATAAAGTTTTTGAAGATCATCCTTGTGAAGGAGAAGAACTTCGGAATCTTTAACGGCTTTAATATTCATTTTTGATTTCGTGTGACAGAGAATACTTTCATAGTCGGTGAAAAAATAATTATCGAAGTGAAAGTTAAAGTTGACATCCTCTCCGCCTTCATTAATATAGAATGTTCTCATGAATCCTGTTTTAAGAAAACCTAAATATTGGCATTCTTCACCTTCTTTCAGGAAAAAATCAGATTTTTTGTAAACCGTTTCATGGAGTAGGCTACAGAATTCTTCATAGTGCTCTTCGTCTACCAGAAACAACGGACCATACTTAGAATATTCATCAAGAATGTTTTTCATAATTAAATATTAAATAATCTTACGGATATACGTAGTGCTTTAATCGTAAAAGCATATCAAAGACTAAATTATTAAAAACTGACGACAATAAGAATAGAATAAATAGAGAAAAGTGATGAAAAAATAAGCTTGTGAAATGATTTTGATATAAAATAAAAAAACCGCCTTAATAAAGACGGTTTGTGGTTTCTCCAGGAATCGAACCAGGGACACATGGATTTTCAATCCATTGCTCTACCAACTGAGCTAAGAAACCAATTGTTTCGTTGTTTAACGTGGGTGCAAAAGTATAATATTTTCTTATATCGCGCAAGTTTTTTTGCGATTTATTTTTAAAAAGAGCTTTGTATAGGCTTTTTTATCCTTCAATAGTTTGGGGGTCAGTTATTTGAATTCAAATAAAATTTTCATAGTATTTTCATTTTCCACATTCCGGTCAAGTAATTTTCTAAAACTTCTTTTTTTTTCGGTTTGTTAAAGCGTTTTACCGTAATTGGTGTATATTTTTAGAACTTTTTTAGAACATTTCCTAAAGAAGATATCTCAGCTGTACTGGGAGATAATACAGAAATTAAAATGATCCTTTGCTATTTCATTTTATAAGGCATGAAATTTAAATTTAATAAACTTAATTGCCCCAAAGTACTTTAATCTTTTGTCGTTTAGAAAAAAAACTTATTGTTAAAGAATATTTCTGATTTTATAAGCACAAAAAAACCTCTAAAATGAATTAGAGGTTTTAAAGTGGTTTCTCCAGGAATCGAACCAGGGACACATGGATTTTCAATCCATTGCTCTACCAACTGAGCTAAGAAACCATTATATTTTTGTTTGACTTACTTCGTTGTTTTAAAGTGATGCAAAAGTAGTAAGTTTTCTTATATGAAGCAAGTATTAATCGTATTTTTTTTCGATAAAAATAAAACTTACTGATTTTCAGCTGAATTATTTTCCTGCTCTTTTCTGATATGATCGCTCATCTCTTCTAATACAGGCTTGATCGTGCTTTCCGGAAGATCACTGATTCGGATATACATCAATCCGTCGATCGCATCGTTGAAGTTTGGATCTACATTAAAAGCAATTACTTTAGCGTTTTGTTTGATGTATTTCTTGATCAGAACGGGTAGTCTTAATTCTGGTTCAAGGTCGTCAATGATCTTGTCAAGCTTATTCAGATCAGACTCCATTTCCTCAAAAAAGATATTTTTATCCCTGTCGCGCAGTTTTACTTTATATTCGTTTTTAGGAGTAATATATTGTGCTACGGCGGAATCGAAATAGTTCGAACGCATGAATTCGATCATCAGAGATTTAGAGAACTCTGAAAACTTATTGGAAATACTTACACCGCCCATCAAAAACTTATGGTCAGAATTTCTTAAACATACATGTACGATCCCTCTCCATAAAAGAAATAGCGGAAGTGGTTTCTGCTGATACTCTTCGCTGATGTAAGCACGGCCCATTTCAATCACTTTCTTAAAAAATGGATGGATATCCTGTTCAAACTCAAATAAAGAGCTTGTATAGAATCCTTTGATGCCGTATTTCTTCATGACATCCTTTCCTAAAGCCATTCGGTAAGCCCCGGCAAGTTTCTCGGCACTGTTGTCCCAAAGGAAAAGATGATGATAATGCTTATCGTATTCGTCAAGATCGAACGGAAGATTACTTCCTTCACCCACAGCACGGAAAGTGAGTTCCCTCTGGCGCCCGATTTCTCTCATTACGGAAGGGATTTCCTCGTAAGTTGTGAAATAGATCTCATAGTTTCCGTTACTGAAAAGCATCTTATCTGTACCTCTCAGCCTGTTGATGTCTTTAAGAATATCCTCCTTTGGCGTTTCGTCAATGATATTCTGAACGATATTTTCTTCTCTTAAAAGTGGAAATTTTACCGTTAAATTTTTAAGATTGATACTTTGCGCAAGTGATTTTCTTTTTTCGTAATACGATTTCATCATATACACTTTACGCTTCAGGAATTCGCCAAGTTCTTCAATGGTTTCCATCTCGTCCATCGCTTTTACGGTGATGGGCTTTCCTATCCTGATTCTGATCGGTTTTTCGCGGTCATTCATCATTTCGGCAGGAAGCATCAGGGTCTGTAAACTTGGATGAAGTTTGGCAACCTGATAAAAAATACGGCTATTTTTGGCGTGAAAATATAACGGAACGACCGGTACTTTGGCCATTCTGATTAGCTTAAGGGCCGGTTTTTCCCATTCTCTGTCGAGAATTTCCCCGTAAGGATTATTTTTATTGGATACTTCTCCTGCAGGGAAAATACCGACGCAGCCTCCGTTTTGAAGATGCTTCAGCGTTTCACGCATTCCCGAAGTACTGCTGTAAGCTTCTTTTCTGTTTTCAAAAGGGTTCACAGAGATCACATACGGCTCCATAGGTTTGATCTTTTCCAAAAGAAAATTACCCATTACTTTAAAGTCCGGACGTACTTCCGAAAGGATTTTACACATTAAAATTCCATCGATAGCACCCAATGGATGATTCGAAACCAAAATAAATGGTCCCGTTTTGGGAACTTTTGCGAGATCTTCTTCAAAAGCGATGTAACTTAAGTTTCTTTCTCTTACAAATGAGTCGAAAAAGTCTTTGCCTTCCTTATCTTTTAATTTATCGTATAATCTATTGACTTCGTTTATTTTGGCAATGCTCATCACGGCAGATGCTACCGGGTTTTTTAGGAACCCGATTTTGCTTAAGCCGGAAGCTGTGATAAGATCGTTTTTCGAAATTAAACTCATAGGTGTTTAGTCGCAGTTAAAATTATTGTGTTACCATTTGAACCGTATTTTTGGAAATCTGTTCCAATAATACATTTTTTTCCTGGTAAAATTTATCAATATGATCCATCTTCGCATTTCTTACTGTGAATAAAGATACATTTTTAACTGCTTTGGTTTTAAATATTTTTTGAAGTTCATCATTAAGCTCATCCACCTGATTGAATTTGTCTTCCAGACATAGAGCCAATGAGATGGCAGAATTCTGCATCAGAGATACCTTGATCTTATATTTGGAAAGGTATCCGAATATAAGGCTCATATGATCTTCAGCAATGAAAGAGAAATCTCGGGTTGAGATCTTTAAGAGAACCTGATTTTCTTTTAAAATATAAGATTCTTCATGTTGGTTTTTATCTGAAGCTCCCACTTTAGTTCCTTCTTTGGTAGGGTCTACGAAAGATTTTACATAAAAAGGAATAGTTTTCTGCTGTAGCGGCTGCAATGTTTTCGGGTGAATAACACTTGCCCCATAATAAGCCAATTCGATCGCTTCTTCATAAGAAATATTAGAAAGAAGAGTCACATCACTGAACTTTCTTGGGTCTCCGGTCATTACTCCGGGTACATCTTTCCAGATGGTCATAGCTTCAGCATTCAGGCAATAGGCAAAAATAGCGGCAGAGTAGTCAGAGCCTTCTCTTCCTAAAGTAACCGTAAAATTATTATCATCGGAACCTATGAAACCCTGTGTGACATAGCAGATTTCTGTATTTAAAGTGGAAATAAATTCCTCTGTTTTTGCCCAGTCTACGTTACCATCTCTGTAAGAATTATCCGTTTTAATATAATCTCTGGCATCTAACCATTGATTTGGAAACTGAATTTCGTTAAGATATTCGCTTAAGATCTTTGTAGAGATCATTTCTCCACAGCTTACTACCTGATCATAGACGAAACTGTAATTAGGAGATTTATTTCTTCTTAAAAAAGAATCGATATCATCGAAAAATACATTAATCTCTGCAAAAACTGCATGATTTTCCGAAAACAGACCTTCCGCAATCTCGATGTGTTTTCGTTTTATCTTTTCAATCTCAGTTTGATAGTTATCCTTCTTGAAATAAAGTTCTACAACCTTTTCCAATTCATTCGTCGTCTTACCCATTGCTGAAATAACCAGCAAACACTTGGTAAATCCCTGGCTTTGTAAAACCATAGACACATTTTTTACACTCTCAGCATCTTTTACAGACGCTCCACCAAACTTGAAAATTTTCATTAATTTGTTTAAAATAAAATTGTTAGATTAAAAATTACATGAGTTTTTTACGGAGGTCAAAATTATAAATTTACAACGAGATATGAAAGAGTCTGGCGGTTGGATGGAATTAAGATTTCATTAAAATTGAGACTTGATGAATATTATCAGAATTTCATTGATTTATTGTCATCAAATGGGGATTAATAATAGAGTGGTATTTTTAAGTGTACAGCTTGAGGGTTGTTGTATCGTTTTGGAACACAGGGGTTAAGGTCTTTTATAATAAAAGCTTTCTTTCTCCGATAAATTTTCCGAAATTTGGGGAAAACGTAAAAAGAAAAATATGTCAAATCAACCATTACAGACTTTAGGGGAGTTTCTTATAGATAAACAGGATGATTTTCAGTATTCTACGGGTGAATTTTCTCGTCTTCTAAGTGCAATAAGATTGGCTTCGAAAGTGGTAAACAGAGAAGTAAATAAAGCCGGAATTGTAGATATAACAGGAGCTGCCGGTAACCAGAATATTCAGGGGGAGGAACAGCAGAAACTTGATGTGATTGCCAATGATATTTTTATTACGGCTTTGTCTCAAAGAGAGGTTGTTTGTGGTATTGCTTCTGAGGAAAATGATGATTTTATTGACATTAAATGTGGTGAAAATGGTCATTTAAGTAAATATGTAGTACTGATCGATCCTTTAGACGGATCTTCCAATATTGATGTGAACGTTTCTGTAGGGACTATTTTCTCTATTTACAGAAGAGTAACAGAACCTGGAACTCCGGTTCAGTTAGAAGATTTCCTTCAAAAGGGGATCAATCAGATTGCGGCAGGATATGTGATCTACGGTTCTTCTACCATGATTGTTTATACTACCGGAAATGGAGTGAACGGGTTTACTTTGGATCCTTCACTGGGAACGTATTACCTTTCTCATCCTAATATGAAATTTCCGACAATGGGGAAAATTTATTCCATCAACGAAGGAAACTACATCAAATTCCCACAAGGCGTTAAAAACTATCTTAAGTATTGCCAGATGGAAGAGGGGGACCGTCCTTATACATCAAGGTATATCGGTTCTTTAGTAGCAGATTTCCACAGAAATATGCTGAAAGGAGGGATTTATATTTATCCTTCTTATTCCCAGTCTCCAAACGGAAAACTGAGATTACTGTATGAATGTAATCCTATGGCATTCCTTGCTGAACAGGCTGGAGGAAAGGCTACAGACGGATTCAGAAGAATTCTTGAGGTAGAGCCAACAGAACTTCACCAGAGAATTCCGTTTTTCTGCGGAAGCATTCAGATGGTAGAAAAAGCAGAGGAATTTATGCGGATCGACAGTGTAAAATAATGAAAGCAACATATTCTAGATATTTATTAGAATTTAAACGCCCGAGCGGAACGTCTCGCGGCGTTTTGCATGAAAAAGAGACCTTTATTCTCGAAGTTGAAGACAACGGGAAAAAAGGAACAGGAGAATGTGCCATCTTCAGAGGATTGAGTTTTGATGACAGACCTGATTATGAAGAAAAGCTGCAATGGCTCTGTGAAAATATTAATCAGGATCACCTCTATTTAAAAGAAGAACTGAAAGGATTTCCATCCATTTGGTTTGGATATGAACAGGCTATTTTGAATCTGAAGCACGGAGGTCATCTGTATTTTCCAAGCGAATTTACAGAAGGAAAATCAGCTATAAAGATTAATGGACTGATCTGGATGGGAGATATCCACTACATGGAAGAGCAAATTCGTGAGAAGCTTGAAAAAGGGTTCCACTGTATTAAACTGAAAATAGGGGTTGATTGGGAGGCTGAACATAAAATTCTTCAAACATTAAGAGAAAAGTTTTCAAAGGATCAGCTTGAACTTCGGGTAGATGCCAATGGCGGATTCAGCAAGGAAGAAGCAGAAACGGTTTTACAGCAGCTTGCAGATCTTCATATTCATTCTATCGAGCAACCTATAAAAGCAGGCAATTGGAGCAATATGGCATCATTGTGTGCCGTAACCCCGACTCCTATTGCTCTGGATGAGGAATTGATTGGAATTACAGATCTTATTGAAAAGAAAAAGCTTTTAGAAATGATTCAACCGCAATATATTATTCTCAAGCCAGCTTTGGTTGGTGGTTTTGCAGGTTCAGATGAATGGATCTCTCTTGCAGAGCAACTCAATATAGGCTGGTGGATCACTTCAGCACTGGAAAGTAATGTAGGCTTAAATGCGATCGCACAATATACTTTCACAAAAAACAATCCGATGCCACAAGGTTTGGGCACCGGATCTTTATTTGTCAATAATTTTGAATCAGATTTGGAACTCAAAAATGAGTTGCTATGGTTCAAAATATAACAGAAAAATAGCTAGTTAAGCAAATGGTGGAGGAGAATCTTCGCAGGTTGGATTGCTTGAGTGCTCAGAATCCCATGATCTACAGCATCTTTTTCGTGGATCCCAGCTGTTGCAGCCAATTGGGACAAGTCCTCCTTTAATTGTTTTCAATTCGCCTTTTTTGAGTTTTCTCATGTTGTCAGTTAGATTTTTCATAATAAAGATTTTAATTTGATTGGTAAAGTAAATATCAATCTCTTTTTTTTATTATGCAAGAATTTAACTTAAATTAACTAAATTCACTCTGATGGGATTTGAAATTCGTGTGATATAATTTTGTTTACTGAAGAAATTGTAGAGCATAAATAATTTAATCTTCCATGGTTTACAATGGAAGATAATTGGATATTTGAAAGTAAGGGTAGAGTAATGTTAGGGTCGGATAGTGTTTTTTTAGGGTTTATGTTTTTCAATTAAATCACGTCTTTTACGAAAATTGCTTTCTTAATATAGCTTAATAAATAAGAAAACCTGCTTTTAATTCTTTTCATAATAAAAATTTGTATTTCTCAGTTTAATGAAAATTTACAATCTTTGTGCCAATTTAAATATTGGTTTGAAGTTTAACATATGATTCATCTCATAGTATGTATTTTAATAGAATGTTAAGAAATAATTGTGAAAATATTTTCGTTATCCTTTGATCTTCCAGTGATTAAGTTTCGATCTACTCCATATAGATTTTGGAAAATGTCTTTCTGTACCATCGAACTGGAAAGATATCCCCAGTGATTTCCTATTTCATATTTAAAACTGTTCCGGAGATCATCTTCTACGAATGTACAGTCGATAATAGAAACAATATCTTTAAATTTTGCAATGTCACTCGGTCCGTTCTTGCCTAATCGCGGAGTTAGAATGTTTTTAGTGAATTGTGAGATTCCCAAAATAGTATCTTTTCGGTTTAGATAAATAGAAACGCGGTTGGCTAGCATTGGAAGCTTATTGAATGAGTCTTCCGAATCTTCAAAAACCTTATACGTCACATCTGCATTTAAAAGAAGGACCTGATCGATTACCCGCAGAATGTTTTCTTTTTTAAGGCTATACAGCATACTTTGTAACACTCTGTTTCCCATGGAGTGGGCCATTAGATGGATTCTCTGATTGCAGGGAACCAGATCGCGGTTTGAAAAAATATCTTTTAAAAACTGAGTGTAAAAATAAAACAGCCTCATCAGCGATGATCCTGAGTTGATACTCGATGCTTTGTCATCGAAATAAGTGAGCGGAACAATGCTGCTTGAAGCAGGCCAACTAACAAATAAGATATGTTCTACGGGTGAAGCCGGATTGTCGATAAATAGTTTTTTAAGATCGGTGATGGCTTCTAATTCATCATCAAAATCATAAGCATATCCATGGATAAAGATCAGAACGTCGCTTCGGTCCTTTGCGGAAGACATATTCTTATAAAGTTCATAGAATAGTCTCTGGGTTCCACCAAGGTTATTGGCGGTCAGCGCAGACTTCTTAAGGCCTTTTTCGCTCTGCAAGACTTCCAGGACTTCCTGATAGCCTTGCTTCTCAGGTTCGGAAAATAATTTATAGTTTAAAATGTTTCGGTTGGTGTAGTCTTTTTTCTTCTTGGCGGCTGCAGTTGGTTCTTTATAGGAGTCAAAATCACATTTTGCAATCCTGAAATTGGGAATAGAGTATTCATCATTAGAAAATGAATCTACTTTTTCGCCCTTATGCCGGACGATCTTACGATTGCTTAGGATATAAACAGCCATAGTCAGTAATTTTTGGAAACGGTTTTTAGTTTTCTCTAAATTAATAAAAAATATTGAATTATCATCAGTTTAGCTTTTAAATTATCATTTCCGTAAGCTCCAAATTTTCCGTAACTTTGTAAAACTTTTTTTGCATACAATAAAAGCTAATTTAATAATGGAAGAAGAAAAAAAATCACTCAATTTTATTGAGCAAATTATTGAAGATGATATCGCAAACGGTCTGAAAAAAGACCAGATTCGTTTCCGTTTTCCCCCTGAACCCAATGGATACCTGCATATTGGCCATACAAAAGCCATCTGCATCAACTTTGGTCTGGGCGAAAAATACAACGCTCCCGTAAACCTTCGTTTCGACGATACGAACCCTGAAAAAGAAGAACAGGAATTCGTAGATTCTATCAAGAAAGATGTTGAATGGCTAGGCTTCAAATGGGATAAGGAGCTGTATGCATCTGACTACTTCCAGCAACTTTACGAATGGGCTGTACAGATGATCAAAGAAGGAAAAGCTTATGTAGATGAGCAGCCGTCTGAAGTGATTACAGAGCAGAGAAAGAATCCTGCAGAACCGGGAGTTGAGTCGCCATACAGAAATCGTCCGGTAGAAGAATCTCTGGACCTGTTCGAAAGAATGAAAAACGGTGAGTTTGAAGAAGGCACAATGTCTCTTCGTGCTCAGATCGATATGGTTTCACCCAATATGAATTTGCGTGATCCTGTGATGTACAGAATCCTGAAAAGACCTCACCACAGAACAGGTACAGCCTGGAAAATCTACCCGATGTACGATTGGGCACATGGTGAATCTGATTATCTGGAGCAGGTGTCTCATTCATTATGTTCATTGGAATTTGAAAACCACAGACCACTTTATAACTGGTATCTGGAGCAGGTGTATGACGAATCTAAAGTAGCACCAAAGCAGAGAGAATTCGCAAGAATGAACGTTTCTTACATGATCACTTCCAAAAGAAAGCTGCAGAGGCTTGTTGCCGAAAATGCAGTGACAGGTTGGGATGATCCAAGAATGCCTACCATTTCAGGAATGAGAAGAAAAGGGTTCACACCGACATCGATCAAAAATTTCATTGAAAAAGTAGGAGTGGCCAAAAGAGAAAACCTGATCGAAATTCAGTTGCTTGATTTCTGTGTACGAGAAGACCTGAACAAGGTAGCGAAACGTGTTATGGCAGTAGTAGATCCGGTAAAACTGATTATTGAAAATTATCCTGAAGGTAAGGAAGAATGGCTTGAAACTGAAAATAATCCTGAACAGGAAAATGCAGGGACAAGAGAAGTTCCTTTCTCAAGAGAATTATATATCGAAAGAGAAGACTTTAAAGAAGAAGCTAATAATAAATTCTTCAGACTGAAATTAGGCGGAGAGGTTCGTTTAAAATCAGCATACATCATCAAAGCAGAAAGGGTAGAGAAGGATGAAAACGGCGAGATCACTACGATCTATGCTACTTATGATGAAAAGAGCAAGTCCGGAAGCGGAACGGAAGAAAGCTTAAGAAAAGTAAAGGGTACACTTCACTGGGTATCTGCTACTCATGCGATTCCGGTAGATGTAAGAATCTATGACAAACTCTTTACTGTTGAGCAACCCGATGCAGAGAAGGATGTAGACTTCCTGAACTTCATCAATCCAGAATCGGTAACTACGATTAAAGGGTTTGCAGAGCCAAGCTTAAAAGATGTAGCTGTAGGAGAGCCGCTTCAGTTCCAGAGAATCGGGTACTTTACAAAAGACCAGGATTCTACAGATTCTCAATTGGTATTTAACCGTACAGTAACATTGAAAGATTCTTTTAAACCGGAATAATCTTACAATGATCTATATAAAAGCAGGACTTTCACAAGTCCTGCTTTTTTGTTTTAATTGTTTAAGACTACGTTATCAAATTTTGAAATAACTATCGAAATTAACGTCCGATAGTAACTTCCCGCCTCCTTCTTCCATCTTCCAGCCCTTTTGCTATCCTTTTATTCCTTTGATCCAGTCCTGGAATCTGCCGACCTGTTCCATGATGAAAGATTCATGTTCTTCTTTTTCCTCAGGGCGATCTACCAAAATATGTTCAAAATAACTTCCTTTCAATACTTTTCTTAAAATACCTTCGCCTAAGAACGGTTTATAGTCGTTCAGAGCTTGGGTGGCTTTTAATAAATGTCGGATGTCATATTGCAGCGGATTGATGTCCGGAACCTGCTTGTTGAGGTTAAGAAGACTGTATACCGCAATTCTTGCTGTTCTCACAGAACTTTCCATCGTAAATACCACATCATTATTCGTTTCCACAAACTGGCCTACCAATCCTAAATTCTTACATCCTTCAGGCACCACTCTCGGACGGTCGCCCTGAGCTCTCGGCATGAACATAGAAGTAATGTAGGGCATAAATGAAATGCGGACAATTGTATTTTCTATAACATTATCCAGCTGGTCAATGATTCCCAAATGATAGCAAAGTTCTGCAAGAATTTCGTTTCCGGTACATTCAGGCATTGTTTTTTTGATGTAGTTTCCTTCTTTATCCATCAGCAGAGAATACACCCATACAACAAGGATATCATCTGGCTGGGTAGGGAAGTGCGGTTGTCTGTTGCAGGTGAAGCTCATCACCCAGTTAGAATCCGTGATCGTAATGATACCACCGGTGGCCGTTCTTCCGGAATAAGGATCATTGACGCACAATTCTTTTAATTTCTCAGTAAAAGTAGACGGTTGACATGTCAGGGTAGCAGATTCCCATGAAGATTTTTCTATGTTGCTACAGAATTTTTCCGGTTTTCCAAAGACTTCTGATTTGGCCGCCAGATTTTTCCAAAGCATCCACCCCGGACCTTGTCCGGCACTGCTGTTATCCAGCGTGATTTCGGGAGCTGTATTATTGTCGGCATAGAAAGTACTTTCAGTCATAGATCCCGTTGTGACAATCACATAATCCTCTTTACCGACAGGGATTTTCACTTCCTTACCATCCTGTTCCGTGATAATACCTTCCACTGTTTTCCCTTCCGTATTGATGTGGATATCCAGGTCTTTTACCAACGTATTGAACTGTATTTGAACCCCTTTTTCAACAAGGAAATTTTTTAAAGGCGTAACGTAAGTGTCATACTGGTTGTATTTCGGGAATACCAGACAGGAGAAGTCTTTCATTCCGTCGATGGCATGCAGGAATCTGTGCATATACAGTTTCAGTTCCAATAAGCTGTGCCAGTTTTCGAAAGCAAACATAGAGCGCCAGAAGAACCAGAAATTACTGTTAAGAAAAGATTCTGCAAAATAATCTTCAATCGTCAGGTCATCAAGTTCCTCTTTTTTCTTTAGTAAAAGTTTCACGATCGCCAGCTGGTCTTTTTTCTCAAGTCCAAATTTGCTGAAATCCTGGATCTGTCCCTGATTGTGAATTAGTCTTGCTTTTGAATAGTTCGGGTCGTTATCATTGATTAAGCGGTATTCGTCCAGTACGCTGTATGGTGCAGGAAGTTCAAGGGCGGGGATGTCCTGGAAGATGTCCCACAGGTTTTCGTAGGTCATATCCATTTCTCTTCCTCCACGGATGATGTAACCGTCTTTGGCATTTCCGGAACCGTCCAGAGAGCCGCCTTCAACATTAAGCTGGTCAAGGAAAATAATATTTTTTCCCGGAACATGTCCGTCACGGATGAAATAATATGCTGCAGACATTCCCGCAATACCACTTCCTACAATATAGATTTTGCTGTTTTCGTAAGATTGTAAAGGAATTCCTTTATTACGCTGATAGTTTCCGATTTGGTCTGAAAAAGGCATCGTCTTTTCAGGAGTGTTAATCTGAACTTCTTTACTGGAATCCGGTTCGTGGTTTACTTTTCCGAATTGCTCAGAAGCATTTAAAACTTTGTCGAATTTTGAATTGATCGTACTCATTTTTTATTGTTTTAATTAACAATATAAAGGTACCCCTATTCAGGATGCAGGGTATGTCCCTAATGTCAGAATTACTGTCCCCAAATTCTTAGGACTGGATATTTTCTTTGTTTCTGTATTCTGAAGGGGAAATGGAAGTCTGTTTTTTGAAAAAACGTCCGAAAGCAGAAGCAGAATTAAACTGCAGTTCAAAAGCGATCTCTGAAATGGTAATATCAGGATTACCCAGCATCATATAAGCTTCTTTCAAAAGGGTTTCATCAATAACCTGATGAGGTGTTTTGCCGCTTGCCTTTTTGATGACTTCGATAAGGTATTTACTGGACACGAAAAGCTGTTCGGCATAGAACTGAACCGTTCGGTGCTGTCTGATATTCTCGCGGATCAGTTGGTTGAATTTTAAGAAAATATCTTTTTTCCCATCCTCTTTTTCAACAGCGCTGTCATTTTCTGTCTCCATAATTTCAGCTGTTTCCAATAGCAGATTGAAAATAATGGTCCGGATAATTTCTTCAGTAAATTTTCCCTGCTTTCTGGATTTTTTCTTCAGATAATCCAATAGATTCTGCAACAGTGCTGAATTTTTCTCATTGGTCCTGACGATGCTGTAAGATCCTTTAGAAAACAGATCCATCTTTTCAATAATAAAAGGATCGGACATCTTTTTGATCAGAAAGTTTTTGTCAAAGAAGAGTAGCTTCATTTTAAAATCCCTGCTGGTGTCCAGAAACTTTACAATCGTTGAAGGGGCGGCAACAAGAAAACAATGGGCATCAACATCATATTTTTGCTTATCAATTTCAATACTTATTGCTCCGGCTGTACAAATGCACAGCGCATAATAATCCATTCTGAAGGGAGCCTCAGGAAAATTGAAAATAGGATTTCCGGAAGAAATATAATAAGACTGTCGGCAGTCAATACTGTAAAATGATAGCGTATCATGTAAATTTTCGTAGGTTATCATTTTTGTGTATTGATTCGTTTAAATTTTTACTTCTAATTTTAGTCTTTTAAGTGGGAAAATCCTATTGTTACTGCAATTTACGAAAATTATAAAAGTTGATTGTATGGTTATGTCTAAAATATCAATTGATCGGTACTTAACTTAGTGTATTTTTATTTCTATTGATGTTATTGATAAATAAAGTGCCTTTTGAAGGATGTTCCGGGCCATTTTGCTTAATTTTGCAGCTTACCGGGTTTTCTCCCAAAAAATAATAGTGTGAAATTAATTAGCGTATATACGGGTTCTTTTAAAGGACTCTCGGAAGAAAGTTGGATGTTGGCGCTGGTCATGCTTATCAATCGGGCAGGTTCTATGGTGCTTCCTTTTTTGGGAGTCTACATGACGGGTCATCTTCATTTCAGCATAGAAAATTCAGGAATTATTCTGAGCTTTTTCGGAATAGGATCTGTTTTGGGGTCATGGCTGGGCGGATTGATCACAGATAAAATTGGAGAATACCGTGTTCAGAGTCTGAGTCTGCTGCTGAGTGTGCCCTTATTCTGCCTTATTCCGCTTTTTAAAACCGAAGTGGGACTGGCGGCTATTATTTTGATCCAGAGTATCGTGAGCGAAACTTTCCGACCTGCCAACTCTGTTGCGATTACAAAATATGCTAAACCTGAAAATATTACCAGAGCTTTTTCACTCAACCGGATGGCTGTAAACCTTGGGTTTTCGATAGGTCCGGCATTGGGAGGGATATTATCTGCTATTTCTTACGAATTTTTATTTTACAGTAATGCTTTGGCAGCACTGCTGGCTGGTTTGATGTATATCCGTTTCTTCGGAAAACGAAATAAGCTGGCTTCATTGAAACCGAAAAAAGTAAAAGAAGCCATTGCCGTTAAAAAAGAAAATTCCCCATACCGCGATGGAAAATTCATGGTCTACAGTTTCTTCTGTATGCTGTTTTCGATCTGTTTTTTCCAGTTATTCAGTACACTGACTATTTTCTATAAAGATACGGCTCACTTAAGCCAGCAGAATATTGGGTATATCCTCGGATATAGCGGTTTCCTCATCGTTCTGCTTGAAATGGGCTTTGTACAGATTGCAGAAAAATATTTCAGTCTTGCCTTTACCTTACTTATAGGAACCATATTATGTGGTGTTTCCTATGCAATGCTAGCCTTTGATTATTCCATTCTGACGCTTATTGTTTCGATGACATTGCTGTGTATTGGCGAGATCTGGACCCTTCCGTTTATGTCTACGATAACGGCTTTGCGCTCAGGTGAAAACAACAAAGGAGCGTATATGGGAATGAATGGAATATCCGTTGCTTTAGCCTTTATCATTACCCCTTATGTGGGAACAATGACAGCCGACAAACTAGGCTTCAATACTTTATGGATAGGAACAGGAGTATTGGCTGTTGGTATTGCTATTGGATTTTATTTTGTGATTCCATGGATGCTGAAAAGGAAAGCCGGGAGTTAGTGCGGTTACGAGGTTCGGGTTTCAGTTTTTGAGAGTTTTAGAGTCTGAGGGTTTTAGAGTTTTTGGGATGGAAGGTGGAAGCCTGAAGATGGGGTTATGGAGGTCTGTAAATGATTTCTGATGTCTGAAATCTCATATCTTTAACTCCCGCAGATTTCACGGATCGGGCAGATTTTGCAGAATAAATTATCCCCAATCAATTTTATCTTTGATAAAATCCTTGCACCTTATCACCATAATATTTTAGATATCTTAGCGCCCTTAATTAACCAAAAAAAACTAACTTTTAGGATAAAAGAAGGTTAGTTTGATAATCTATAAAAAAATTTAAGTTAATATCTTAAGTCTTAAGTATAAAATCTGATGTCTAACTTCTACAATCTTGATTATCCCAATACAATATTCCTCACAATCATCTCCGCATGAATCCTGGAGTTTTCTATAAACCACAGATGGGTATCTTTTCCTCCGCAAACAACGCCCGCAAGATATAAATTCGGAACATTGGTTTCCATGGTTTCTGGATGGTACAGTGGATTCAGGCAGTCGCCTTGCAGTTCAATTCCGGAGTTTCTTAAAAAATCAAAGTCGGGGAGGTAACCGGTCAGTGCCAGAACAAAATCATTTTCAATCTCACGGATCTGTCCGTTTTCATCTTTAAAAATGACTGTATTTTCTGTAATTTCTGCTATTTCGGAATTAAAATAGGCTTTGATGCTTCCTTCTGCAATCCGGTTTTCAATATCAGGTTTTACCCAATATTTTACGTTTTTTGAGATTTCAGAGTGACGGATGATCATGGTTACATCAGCACCTTTCCGGTAAGTTTCCAGGGCGGCATCCACTGCGGAATTGCTGGATCCTACTACAACCATTTTCTGCTGGGCATAAGGATAAGGCTCTGTATAATAATGCTTCACTTTCGGCAGGTTTTCTCCCGGAACATTCATCAGATTCGGGATGTCATAAAACCCTGTAGAAATAATGACGTTCTTCGCTTGATAAGTGGCTTTTGAGGTTTTAATATCAAAGATATCTCCGGTTTTGGAAACTTTCAGAACCTTTTCATACAGATTAATATGGACTTCCTTTTGTCTGGCAATTCCCTGATAATATTCCAGTGCTTCCTGTCTGCCTGGCTTGGGCGCCGGGGAAATAAAAGGAATACCACCAATCTCCAGTTTTTCTGCTGTTGAGAAAAAACGCATGTATAAAGGATAATGGTATAAGGAATTCACGATGGTTCCTTTTTCTATGATCAGGTACGTCAGATTGTTTTTCTGAGCTTCAAGGGCACAGTTGAGACCAATCGGCCCGCCTCCGATGATGAGGATGTCTAAAATTTCCATAAGACAAATTTACTTAAAACCATGATATTAAGAAGGAAATGGGCAACAGAACTTATCTATCAGGCATATGGTGTTGGCACCAGTTTTGGTGTTTCTTACCTATTAAAAAATTGAAAAAATGAAAAACCTGATTATTCCAATATTTGCATTGACTTTATTGAACGCTTGTAAGAAAAATCCTGAAAAACCTGTTCCGAACGTGATAGATTCTATGGCTCAGGCGAAGGAAAAAAACATTGAGAATACAGCGCAACAGAAAAAAACGGATGAAGTCGCTGTAAAGAAAGCAAATGATGACATCCTGCAGGCTTTAAAAAGTAAAGATTATAAAACTTTTGCCTCATTGATTCATCCGGAAAAAGGAATCAGTTTTTCAATGTATGGATTTGTCAATCCAAAAGAAGACAGACATTTTTCCAAGGAAGATTTCGAAAAATTTCAACCAACAAAAACGGTATTTACATGGGGTGCTCAGGATGGTTCAGGAGATCCGTATAAAGCAACGATTAATGATTATTTCACGAAATGGGTTTTCTCCAAAGATTTTACAGTATCGCAATATTCATTAAACAAATTCCAGGGTGGCGGAAATTCACTTAATAATTTAAAGGAAATATATCCTGGTAAAGACTTTACTGAAAACTATATAAAAGGCACTGAAAAGAACGGCGAAATGGACTGGAAAACAATCCGTTTTGTTTTTGAAGAATTTCAGGGTAAGCAATATCTGGTGGCTGTTGTCAACGACCAATGGACGATTTAATCTAACCTGAACTAAGGGAATGGAAGCTGGAAGAGGTAGGTTGGAAGCTACTTATATCCTTGTGATAAGTTTGTGAAATAGAATAAATCATTTGAAATAGTTAAAATATCTTTGAAATATTAATCATTGGAAAAAGCAATAGGAAAAAGATAG
>NZ_JANZQH010000011.1:0-123761 GCF_025153485.1 Chryseobacterium pyrolae | reverse complement strand
GAGTAATGGAAAGATTGCCCGGGTGAGTTTACCTGATGCCTTTGGATCTTCATTGGGTTCCGGTGTTGAATATGTTTCAGCGCGCAATGAAACAGAGGCTAAGCTTGTTGTTATCTGGGAGAATGTTTTAGGGAAGTCGGGAATAGGGATCAAAGATAATTTCTTTGAATTAGGAGGACATAGTTTGAAGGCAATTCAGATGATAAATGTTATTAGAAAAGAATTTAATTATAAATTGCCTGTATCTGTACTGTATGAAAACCACACTATTGAGCTAGTAAGCAAGGCGATTGTAGTTAAAGATAATTCAAAGATATTGGTTAAAATGAATCCAAAAGGAAGTAAAAAACCTTTCTTCTTTGTTCCAACCATCATAGGAGATGTTTTTTCATTTCATGCATTATCTGAACTTCTAGGAGAAAATCAGCCATTTTATGGGTTTCAATCACCTAACCTGTATCTGTCAAAAGGTCAAACGTCATATTCTATTCCAGAAATAGCGGGGAAAATAATTTCAGAAATGCGGAAAATAGATCCGGAAGGACCTTATACAATAGGTGGATATTCATATGGAGGACTCATTGTATATGAAATATGTGCTCAGTTACAAGATCAAGGAATAAAGTTGGATGAAGTTTTCTTTATTGACTGTAAACCACCACAAGAAATTAAAACAATAGATCGTTTTGAAATAAAAGATTCTATAGTTTCTTTTTGTAATATGATTAATTTTATGAATAGTGCCAGGAATAAAGCCAACTTAGCAATAGATCTTGATAAAATAGAGAAGGAGACATTAGAAAATCAATTTTCCTATCTTTATGATAGTCTCATAAATCTTGGTTTTTTGTTTAGCAGAGAAATGTTGGAATCCTATGTCTATGAATATATGCGGAGCGTACAAAACACGATAAAATATACACCCCCTCACATTAAAATTGATGCTGGAATTAAATTAATAAAATCTTATGATAAAGGAAATGAAACAAATGATTACGGTTGGAAAGATTTCTCATATGAAAATAAATTAATGACTATAGAGATAGATTGTGACCACTTAGAACTTCTTAATAAAGAAAATATCTTAAAATATATACATATCTTAAAAAAGTAATTTAAATGAATATTATAATAACAGGAGCAAGTAGAGGAATTGGATATGATACTGTGTTAGAATTCAGTAAAAATAATAAAAACAAGATTATTGCAATATCAAGAAATATATCTGAACTGGAAAAATTAAAACAAAAATGTTATGAACAATATGAAAATAATATTCACATAATAGAATATGACATTACGGATGACCAAGCTATATTAAAACATAAATTAGAAGAATATGAAAAGATAGACATACTAATAAATAACGCAGGCTTATTAATCAATAAACCATTTTGGGATTTATCAATTGAAGACTGGCAGGAAACATTTAATGTAAATCTATTTGGTGCCGTTAAAGTTATTCAGACTGTTTTTGATAAAATAACAAAAAGCGAGTATGCTCATGTCGTAAATATAGGGAGTATGGGTGGAATAAGTGTTGCACAAAAATTTGCAGGATTATCGGCTTATTCCAGTAGCAAAGCAGCTTTAGGGAATCTTACAGAATGTTTAGCGGAAGAATTTAAAGATCATAATGTATCTGTTAATTGTATCTGTTTGGGAGCAGTAAATACGGAGATGCTAAGATTGGCTTTTCCTGATTGTACAGATTCTTTTAAAAGTGAAGATATAGCAAGATTTATTTGCGATTTTTCATCTAATTATGCAAAATTATTTAATGGGAAGATTATTCCAATTTCATCTTCTACTCCATAAAAAAGATTATAAGTATTAAAATATGAAAGTTAAAGTTTCAAGACGGGCAACATTTAATGCTGCCCATCGATTACATAACAATTCGTGGACTGAGACAAAAAATAAAGAAATATTTGGAAAATGTAATAATCCATATTTTCATGGACATAATTATACCCTGTTTACATCTGTGATAGGGGAAGTCTGTAAAGAAACCGGTTTTGTTATAGATTTAGGATATCTGAGTAGTTTAATCAATGAATTAATTATTGACTATTTAGATCATAAAAATTTAAATTTAGAAATCATTGAATTTCAGGATTTAAATCCAACCCTTGAAAATATGTTGATTGTTATATACAATAGATTAAGAAATAAGATTGATAAAAAATATTATCTGGAAGTTAAGCTGTTTGAAACAGAAAATAATTTCGCCGAAATATCTGATTCTGCATAAGACAATAGTTTTCTATGTTCGGATATAGCTTTTTTATTTTTTTAGAATTATTTGTATTATAAATGTTTAATTTTATTTTTGCAAAATGAATTTTTGGGATAGTTTTATTATTATGTTTTTAATAGCATTTTTAAATGTTGTTTTATATATAATATTTAAAAGGTATTTTTATGGTAAGCCTGATGCAGGAATGAAGTTTCTTACAATGAATATTGGTAAAGATATTTTTTGGCTTATAACTTCTTTAATAATAATCGATAAAACGAGAGAGAATTTTCTCCTAATTGTCATTTGCTTTGTTATTGGCTCATTCCTTATATATTTATCCATAATAAAACTCATTAACAAGTCTTGATTTTTTTGATGATAAAAATCAATTTTTAATATTGGTAAAGTTTAATAAAATCGATATATTTGCACACGATTAAAAAAGAGATATGAACAGAAAGATTTCTTCATTATTTTTCGCATTTTTATTTGTGTTTATTAGCGGTTTTGCTACTGCACAACATGATTCTGAAGGTGAAAAATCCGCTGAAAAAGTAGAGCACAAAGAAGATGGTGACAAATTCAATGCTACAAAAATGATCATGGAACACATTGGTGATTCTAATGAATGGCATTTATGGACTACAAAAGACGATAACGGTGAAGAACACCATGTTTCTATTCCATTACCCGTGATTATTAAAGATAACGAAGGGTTGCATACTTTTCTTTCAAGCAGTATCGCCCATGGTCATGAACACGATGGATATACATTAAAAGAAGGGCAAGTAGTTTCTACTAAAGGAATTGAAAAAGCAACTTTATTTTCAATTATCAGTGGGAAACAAAAATCGAACGAAGTATTTTTTGATCTTTCAATTACTAAAAATGCAGCTTCAATGTTATTGTCAGTAATTTTTATGGCAATTATATTTATAGGAATGGCAAGAAACTATAAAAAGTCTCAATTACCAAGAGGAGCTGGGAAATTATTAGAGCCAGTAATTGTATTTATAAGAGATGAAGTGGCTATTCCAAACATCGGATCTGTTAAATATAAAAGATATATGCCTTATTTATTAACTGCATTCTTCTTTATTTGGTTTAACAACTTATTTGGGTTAATTCCTTTCTTTCCTTTTGGAGCAAACCTTACAGGAAATATTGCAATCACTGCAGTTTTAGCAATCATTACATTATTAATTACATTATTTAGTGCTAATAAAGATTATTGGAAACACATCTTTATGCCACCGGTTCCTATCTTATTGTATCCTATTATGGTTCCAATCGAGATTATCGGGATCTTTACAAAGCCTTTCGCTTTGATGATGCGACTTTTCGCTAACGTTACAGCAGGACATATTATGATTTTGGCGATTATTTCATTGATCTTCATTTTCAAGTCTCCGTTCTTAGGATTTGCGTCTGTACCATTAGCATTATTTGTTTCCGTATTGGAGTTATTAGTAGCAGCATTGCAAGCATATATCTTCACTGTATTATCAGCCTTATTTATTGGTATTGCAGTTGCAGAGCACGAGCATGAGCATGGTCACGAAGAACATGCACATTAATTTAAAAGAAAAATATTAAAATAATTTTTAACTAATATAATTTATTTATTATGGACATGTCAACTGGAGCAGGTTTAGTTTACGTAGGTATCGGTTTAGCAGTACTAGGTGTAGGTCTAGGTATCGGTAAAATCGGAGGTCACGCAATGGATGCTATCGCTAGACAGCCAGAGCAAGCTGGTAAGATTCAAGGAGCAATGCTTATTGCTGCTGGTCTTATTGAAGGTGCTGGTCTTATCGCGATTATCTTTGGTGCTTTCATCAAGTAATCTATCCTCAAAAAACATTCTTAGCAGTGAAGCGATTGGCTGCTGCTAAGAATTTTAAAAACAATCCATAAAATAACACTTAAAAAAGAATTTACAGATATGGGAATTATTGAACCTGGAATTGGACTTTTGTTTTGGATGACCCTTACTTTTGTTATCCTATTGTTTCTTCTTGCTAAATATGCTTGGAAACCAATCGTTAATGCAGTAAATGACAGAGAAACTTCTATCGTTGATGCATTAAACCAAGCTAAATTGGCTAAAAAAGAAATGGAAGAACTTAAAGCCGATAACGAAAGAATTATTCGTGAAGCTAAAATCGAAAGAGATGCTATCCTTAAAGAAGCCAGAGAAATTAAAGATAGAATCGTAGGTGAAGCTAAAGATGCTGCTAAAAGCGAAGGAGATAAAATCATTGAAGCAGCTAAGCAAACTATCCAAACTGAGAAAAATGCTGCAATGGCAGACATCAAAACTCAAATCGGTGTTTTATCTGTAAACATCGCTGAATCTATCCTTAAGCAGAAGTTGGATAACAACGAAGCTCAAAATGAATTAGTTCAAAATTATTTAAACAAATCTAACCTTAACTAAGAATGCTTACATCTAAAGTAGCTAAAAGATACGCACAGGGATTGCTTGACTTCACCAATGAATCAGGCCAGACAGCTGCTGTATTTTCTGAAATGAAAGATGTAGTTAAGATCATGTCTCAATCTGTAGATTTAAACAAGTTCTTTCTTACACCTTACATTGATGCAAAAAAGAAAATAGAGGTAGCAGACCAGATCTTTAAAAGTTTGTCGGTTTCTTCACAGAACCTGATCAGATTAGTGATCAAGCACGGGCGTGAAAACCAACTGAAGAATATCGCTCAGGAGTTCATCAATAAAGTAGAGGATATCAACGGTGTTCAGAGAATTACTCTTACTACAGCGACTCAGCTTTCTAAGGAGAACATTGATCAGATCCTGAGATCTACCCATCTGATAAAAGCAGATTCAAACTTTGACCTTAAAGTAAACGTAAAGCCTGAAATTTTAGGAGGTTATATTTTAAGAGTAGGAGACCAGCAGATCGATGCATCTGTGAAAACTAAATTGGGTCAGATTAAAAAAGATTTTCAATTAAACTAATATGAAAAAGGTCTTATATATATCAATGCTTGCTTTTTCTTGTCTGGCTTTTGGACAGAAAGTGAAAATAAAGAAAGATAAAGTGTTTATTGACGATAAGGAAACCTATCATATTGAGACTAATAATTATAACTTTATCCTGTCTGATGTAAAAGATAACGGAATTGTTTCAGTACTGGGTTCAACCTATGAAGTACGTAAAACACCTCCAATTTATCCCAATGAATCTCCTTACTGGACTAAAATCATTTATACCGTAAGATTTTTAAAAAACAATAAGGAATTGGTTACTGATTTATCAGATAAAGATATCATTAAAAATATTTACAAGTCAGGTATATTCGATGAAAATGGAAATGCTGATGAAGCAAAGATCGACTTGTTTATAGCAAAGTATTCTAACGAAGATCTAAAAATTAAACTTTTTAAATAAGAAAAAACAACCATATAATGGCAGAAATAAATCCGGCAGAAGTATCTGCGATCTTAAAACAACAGTTGGCCAACTTCGACACTCAATCCAACGTTGAGGAAGTAGGTACAGTTTTAACCATCGGTGATGGTATTGCTCGTGTATACGGGTTAGAAAATGTACAGTACGGTGAGTTGGTAAAATTTGCTAGTGATGTAGAAGGTATTGTACTTAACCTTGAAGAAGACAACGTAGGTGTTGCTTTACTTGGTGAAAGTAAATTAGTAAAAGAAGGAGATACAGTAAGAAGAACAAACAGAATCTCTTCTATCAAAGTAGGAGAAGGTATGTTAGGTAGAGTAGTAGATACTCTAGGTAATCCAATAGATGGTAAAGGACCAATCGAAGGAGAACTTTACGAAATGCCATTGGAAAGAAAAGCTCCTGGAGTTATCTTCAGACAGCCGGTAACTGAACCTTTACAAACAGGTATCGTTGCGATTGACTCTATGATCCCTGTAGGAAGAGGACAGAGAGAGCTTATCATTGGTGACAGACAGACAGGTAAAACTACTGTTGCGATCGATACGATCATCAACCAGAGAGAATTTTTTGATGCAGGACAGCCTGTATATTGTATATATGTTGCTATCGGTCAGAAAGCTTCTACTGTAGCACAAATCGTTAAAACCCTTTCTGATAAAGGAGCTTTAGCATATACTGTAATTGTTGCGGCTAACGCATCAGATCCAGTTCCAATGCAGGTATATTCTGCAATGGCAGGAGCATCTATCGGTGAGTTCTTCAGAGACTCTGGTAGACCAGCATTGATCGTTTATGATGATTTATCTAAACAAGCAGTAGCATACCGTGAGCTTTCTCTACTATTGAGAAGACCACCGGGCCGTGAAGCTTATCCTGGAGACGTTTTCTATCTTCACTCTAGACTATTGGAAAGAGCAGCAAAAGTTATTACTGATGACAATATCGCTAGACAGATGAATGATTTACCTGAGTCTTTAAGACCAATCGTAAAAGGAGGAGGTTCATTAACTGCCCTTCCAATTATCGAAACTCAGGCTGGTGACGTTTCTGCGTATATTCCAACAAACGTAATCTCTATTACAGATGGACAGATCTTCTTGGAGTCTGATCTATTCAACTCAGGGGTTCGTCCTGCGATCAACGTAGGGATCTCTGTATCCAGAGTAGGAGGTAACGCTCAGATCAAATCAATGAAAAAAGTGTCTGGTACTCTTAAATTAGACCAGGCTCAATATAAAGAATTGGAAGCGTTCGCTAAGTTCGGTTCTGATCTTGATGCTTCTACGTTAGCCGTTATCTCTAAAGGAGAAAGAAACGTAGAGCTTCTTAAGCAGCCGGTAAACTCTCCGCTTCCTGTAGATAGCCAAGTTGCTATGATTTATGCAGGTACAGAGAACTTAATGAGAAACGTTCCTATCAAGAAAGTAAAAGAATTCCAAATCGAATACATCGCATTCTTAAGATCTAAGCATCCTGAAACTATGGCTGCTCTTAAAGCTGGGAAAATCGACAACGATATTACAAACGTTCTTAAGCAGGCAGCTAACGATTTAGCTTCTAAATATAACTAAAATCTTCATTGTTTAAGGTTTAGAATCAAGTTTTAAACCTTAAACTTTAGACCATAAACTTTGAACCCAAATTAATGGCAAACTTAAAAGAAATACGAGGCAGAATTACGTCAATTTCATCTACGATGCAGATCACACGTGCTATGAAAATGGTTTCCGCAGCGAAACTTAAAAAAGCGCAGGATGCAATCGTAATGTTAAGACCTTACTCTGAAAAACTACAGGAAATCATCCAGAATGTAAATTCTAGCTCTGATCCTGATCAGATTTCTGTTTATGCTCAAAAAAGAGAAGTGAAAAGAATTCTTTTCATCGCTGTTACTTCAAACAGAGGTCTTGCAGGAGCTTTTAACTCTTCTATTGTAAAAGAACTGAATATTCAGTTTAAAAATAAATCTCAGTACGAAGTTGAAGTTCTTACCATTGGTAAAAAAGCTTTTGACGCTGTAAGAAAAACCCGTCAGGTCTATTCTAATGAAAGTGCTGTTTTTGATAACTTAAACTTTGATACCGTATCTCACGTTACTGAAGGAGTAATGAGCAGCTTCAAAGAAGGTAAATTTGACGAAGTTTATTTGATCTATAATAAATTCGTTAATGCTGCTACTCAGGAAGTAACCGCTGAACAGCTTCTTCCTATTTCTATGGCTGAAAAAGTTGAAGAAACTCAGGTAGAAACAGATTATATCTTTGAGCCGAACAGAAATGAAATTTTGGACAACTTGATTCCTAAAGCGATCAAAACTCAGGTTTTCAAAGCTGTTTTAGATTCAGTAGCATCTGAGCACGGCGCGAGAATGACGGCGATGCATAAAGCTACAGATAACGCACAGGAACTTAAGAATGACCTTGTGATTTTCTACAACAAAGCAAGACAGGCTGCTATTACAAACGAAATCTTAGAGATCGTTTCAGGAGCAGAAGCTTTGAAAAATTCATAAAGAATTATTTAAATATCATACTAAAGCATCGACACTGTCGGTGCTTTTTTTTGGATTAAAGTTTGGGAGAGGAAAGGTGGAAGCATGAAGTTATTTTTTTGGGTTTTAAATGCTTTTATCAGCAATCAATAATGCATTAGTTGTTCTTTGGCCTGTATAACCTCTGATCTTTCTGTATCTATATTCCTTATTCAAAAAAGATTTAAAATCGTTTTTGAGTACTCTGGAAGCCTCCGTTTTTCTGCTTCTATCCTGCATTTTAGAAAATTACATTCCCAAAATATCTTAACCCCAATACAGGTTATTTTTATTTTATCTATCTTTGTAAACTAAAATATTATACAACTTCTAAATGGACTCGGACATAGTCAGGCTTTTGCTAGCCTTATTTCTTGTTTTACTAAATGGCTTTTTCGTAGCCGCAGAATTTTCAATTGTTAAAGTTCGTTACTCACAAATCCAGTTAAAAGCCGCCGAAGGTAACTCTATGGCGAAACAGGCAGAGCATATTATCAAGCATCTTGATGAGTACCTGTCTGCAACGCAGCTTGGGATTACATTAGCATCTCTTGCGTTGGGTTGGGTAGGTGAAAGTGCGCTTCACCATGTCGTTGAAAGTATTTTCCATTCTTTGAATGTTGAATTGGCTCAAACGACGATTACCACCATTTCAGTGGTTACCAGTTTTGTTTTAATTACGGTGATGCACATTGTGTTTGGAGAACTTATTCCAAAGTCAATTGCCATCAGAAAATCGGAAGCAACTACAATGGCTACAGCAGTTCCATTGAGAGTTTTTTATACCATCTTTAAACCGTTTATCTGGTTGATGAACCTGATGTCTAATACTTTTTTAAGATTAGTAAAGATACATCCGGCTTCAGAACAGGAAATTCACTCTACCGAAGAGCTTCAGCTTTTGGTAAAACAGAGTGCAGATAGCGGTGAGATAGAAGAAGAGAACTACGAGATCATCAAAAATGCATTTGATTTTACGGATCATTCTGCAAAACAGATCATGGTTCCCAGACAGAACATTACCTCTATTGATTTTGAAGAAGATATCACTGAAATTATCAATATGATCATGGACAGCGGTTATTCCCGTATTCCTGTGTATCTGGATTCGATAGATAATGTAATTGGTATTTTTTATACAAAAGAGATTATCAGGGAATATGTTAAAAGAAAAGGAAACCTTAATCATGAGGATCTTAAAGATCTGATGCGTGATGCATTTTTCGTGGTTGGGAGCAAAAAGATTTCGGATCTCCTTAAAATATTCCAGCAAAAAAAACAGCACCTTGCCATCGTTATTGACGAATTTGGAGGAACTGAGGGGATTATTACTTTAGAGGATATTCTGGAAGAGCTGGTGGGAGAAATACAGGATGAAGAAGATGATGAAGATAAACTGGTTGATAAAATAGGCGATAATATCTATTGGGTCCAGGCTACCCAGTCATTGGATGAAATTAATGAGCATTTGCCTAAAAAACTGCCTCTTTCCGAAGAAAGTGAATACAATTCACTGGCAGGATTCATTCTTCATGAATTGGAAGATATTCCCGAAGAAAATGATGAGTTTGATCTGGAAAACTACCATTTCAAAATCCTGAAAATGAATAATAAGAGTGTAGAGCTCGTAGAATTAGTATATGAAGGCCCGAACGTACTGAGCGATCTGGCTGATAAAATAGGTGAAGTTTAAAGAGAGAGAAATGATTTTTTATAACAGCATAAAAGATTACGAAGATCCAAAACGTCAGTATGAAGAAGAAGTACTGGTTTTGGATGATACGGATGAAGTGTATAAGCTAGTTCTTCACAATGATGACATTCACACATTTGATTATGTGATCGACTGTCTGGTTGAGATCTGCAAACACACGATGGAACAGGCAGAGCAATGTACCATGCTGGTGCATTACAAAGGCAAATGCACAGTAAAAACAGGCTCACTGGATCTTTTGAAGCCTATGCATGAAAAACTGCTTTCAAGGGAATTATCAAGCGAAATAGTATAAATAGAACTCTGCCAATGGCAGAGTTTTTTATTGATGTCATAATTTATTAAAATAAGACACATTTTTCTCTCAGGATTGTTTTACTTGCATTCATCTAAAATAGTATATTTGTACCAACTATAAAGAAACAAAAAAGAATGCTTGTAATAGGAATTGCTGGAGGTACAGGATCCGGCAAAACTACAGTTGTTGACAAAATACTTCAACAGCTTGATATTGAAGGAATGAATATCCTTTCTCAGGATAATTATTATCACGACAACCCGAATCTGACATTGACCGAGAGAGAAGCGCTCAATTATGATCATCCGAAGTCGATAGATTTTGATTTAATGATAAAACATGTGAAAGCTTTAAAAAACAATGAGCCCATAGAACAGCCCATTTACAGCTTTGTAACACATTCCAGAACGGGCGACCACGTCACTGTAGAACCTAAAAATGTATTGGTAGTAGAAGGTATTCTGGTCCTTACGAATAAAGAATTACTGAAGGAATTCGATTTAAAAGTATTCGTTCATGCTGATTCCGACGAAAGACTGATCAGGAGAATCAGAAGAGATACCCAGGAAAGGGGAAGAGACCTGAGTGAAGTTCTTCACCGTTATCAGACCACTCTGAAGCCAATGCATCAGGAATTCATAGAACCATCGAAGAATGAAGCAGATTTGATCATTCCGAATATGAGACAGAATTCCGTAGCGATTGATTTTTTAACCACTGTTATTAAAAATTCGTTGAGAAAACATTAAAATGGAAGAAAACAAACTTATTAAAGACATTCAGCCGAAGTCCGAAACCTTCAAAACCATTCAGAAATATGTTCTGAATAAATACACCATTACGATCTGTATGTTTCTGGTCTGGATGATTTTCTTTGATAAAACCTCTTTCCTTGTTATTAATGAACTGAACGGCGAGATCAGCCGATATGAAGACCAGCTGGAATACTATAAAAAGGAATACGAAAAAAATGATACTTTTTATAAAAAGCTGATGAACAATAAATCGGAAAAAGAAAAATACGCGCGTGAAAATTATTTTATGAAAAAACCGGATGAAGAGATCTTCATTTTGGTGGTAGACAGTGCCAATACGGCTCAAAAATAAGAAATTTGAAAGGTGGAGAGTCAATGAGCTTCGCAGTGAAATGTCAGGAGTCAATTTTTACAATTCACGATTGACTTGCGCAGCAAAATTCACCATTCATATAAAAATTATAACAGAAATTATCAATCGTGAATTTTATAACTCACCATTAACTTGCGAAGCAAAATTCACGATTGACACCCAAACAAATAGCCAATGTCCAATACAGATATCCTTCCAAACTGGGAAAAATTAGTAAAAAAACAGCTTAAAACAGAAGATATTTATTCCATTCTAAAGAAAGAAAATTTAGAAGGAATTGATGTCCAGCCTTTTTACAGCGAAGTTCAGAAACCGCTGGCCAACCTGCCAAAAGTTGAAGAAAGCACCCATTTGGTTGCAAGATATCATGAGAGTCTGGAAGAAGACGTATTTGCATTTCTTTTAGATCAGAACGTAGAAAACCTTGAGGAGAAAACAATTTTTGTTAACAATAAAGACCTTGCCGGCCACATCAGTCCAAAAGAAGAAGATCAATATTTTTCATTGATTGATGTTTTTAATGAAAATGAATGCTTGATTGATGACCAGCTGGCCAAAGAACTTTTATCCAAAGATTTCAAAAGAAATATCTGCGTTGATATTTCACTTCACCAGAACGCCGGAGCAGCGATTTACCAGCAATTGGGAATTGCCCTGGCGAAAACAAAGGAACTTGTTGAAGTCTATGGCCCTGAAATTTTAAATAAGCTGATCTTCAGAATAGCAGTAGGAGGAAATTATTTCTTTGAAATGGCTAAACTGAGAGCTTTTAAAATAGTCTTTAATCAACTTTCCAAAGAATACGGTTTAAATGACATTCCCTACATCTTTGCCGAAACTTCTTCGAGAAATAAAGCGATTGCAGATAGTGAAAACAATCTTATCCGTTCAACGCTAGAGCTAGCTTCAGCCATGATCGCAGGAGCAGATGCTGTTTTCAGTACTAATTATCTGGTCAGTAGAAGTACGGATAATTCTGAAGAGATCTCTTTTAAGCAGCAGATTGTTCTGGCGTACGAAAGCATCATCAATGTATTTGAAGACGCATCGAATGGAAGCTATTATGTGGAAGACATTACCCGTCAGATTGCAGAAAAATCATGGGCATTGTTCATTGAGATCGAAGAAGGAGGCGGTTACCTGGAGCTGTTAAAGCAGGGAATTATTCAGAAAAAGATCTACAACCAGGCTGTTGAAGAACAGAAATGGGTGGAAGAAGGAAAAATAAAGCTGATTGGAGTTAATTTATACCCTAAATTAGACGTTAAGAGGTCAATTGACGATCTGTATAGCGAAAAAGAAATAAAGGCGGTACGTTGGGCTGAAATGTTTGAGTAATGAAAGAAAAACTGATTGATTTATTTGAATATACCTATCATTTTAATAAAGAAATGATCAAAGTTATTTCTGAAAACATCACAAAAGTAGATGAAAAAACTGTCAATCTAATCAATCATACACTGAATGCTCAGCAGATCTGGAATTCACGGATATTGGGCGAAAAATCATTCGAAGTCTGGCAGGTCAATCCTTTTGAGTCTCTTGACGGGATTAATCATCAAAATTTTCTGAAAAGCATTGATATCATTCAAAATCAGGATCTTGATACAAGAAAGGAATACTATAATTCAAGAGGTGCAAAATTTGAAAACAGTATTTTCGAAATGCTATTCCACGCTATAAACCACTCAACCTATCACAGAGGGCAGATCAATTCTCTTCTAAAGCAAAACGGCATCGAACCTTTGTTAACGGATTATATTTTTTATAAGAGATAAATTTTATTGTTGTACAGAGGTCGGTTGAGAGCTTTTTTGCTCCCACAGATTTTTTAGATAACACAGATTTTGTAGATTTGTTATAAGCGAAATTTACACAAATGACTGAAAATGAAATTAGTTTTTATATCAGGAAGTCTATATTTTCTGTTTATAATGAACTTGGACCTGGACTTTTTGAGAAAGTATATGAAAAAGTACTAGCTCATGAATTACAAAATAATGGATTGAATATTCAAACCCAGGTTGATATTCCGATTAAATTTAAGGGTATTACAATCGATTCAAGCTTTATAGCGGATATTATTGTAGAAAATAAAGTAATAATAGAAATAAAATCTATTTCTGAAATTACCAATGTTCATCATAAGCAATTATTAACGTATTTAAAATTGACAGGTTTGAAATTAGGCATATTAGTTAATTTTAATACAGATTATATTTTGATAAAAGTATAATTAGAAAAATAAATGGAGTTATAAATTAATTAATAGGCTTTAAATCTGTGGTATTTGTGTATTCCGTGGGAAATATTATAAAAAACAAAGAAATTCAAGACTATATCAATGCCAATCTAAACACAGATCTGCATGCTCAGTTATTAAAAAAATCTCCATTTCCAGACGTTTCGATGCAGGAAATCGTGCAGCAGATCAAAGGAAAGCAGACTGCTCAGAAGAAGTTTCCTTTCTTATTGAAAGAAGGGATTATCTTCCCGCCACAGCTTAATTTGGAGCAGGCATCGTCAGAAAAGACGGCAGACTATAAATCAAAGATCCTCAAAGGGAAAAAATTCATCGATCTGACCAGCGGTTTCGGAATTGATGCCTATTATTTATCTCAAAATTTTGATGAAGTTACTTTGGTAGAACAGAATCAGGAATTATTGGGTATTGTAGAACACAACTGGAATGTTTTAGGCAGAAAAGCGAAGTTTGTCAATCAGAATCTGGAAGATTTCTTACAGATCAATAAAGAACATTTCGACATTATCTATTTAGATCCGGCAAGAAGAGATCAGAACAAAAATAAAGTCTTTCTTCTGGAAGATCTTTCGCCTGACATACTTCAAATCAGGGAAAAACTGCTTCACATCGCGAACCAGATTGTTATAAAACTCTCTCCCTTGATCGATTTAAAGTACCTTATTTCAGTTTTGCAAGGTATTTTCAGGATAGAAATCATAGCCGTAAAAAACGATGTCAAAGAGGTTGTTATTTTCCTTTCCAATGAAGAAAAAGAAGGAATTACCGTTAACTGTATCAATCTTGAAAGTGAAGAATCTGCTTTTACATTTATATTTGGGGAAGAAGAAAATAGTCACGTCGTCTATTCTGAGCCCGAAAAATTTATCTATATTCCCAATAATGCGATTTTAAAAGCCGGAGTTTTTAATCTGATCTCAGAAAGATTCAAGTTGAAAAAACTCCATCCCAATAGTCATATTTATACTTCAGATCAAAAGATCAGTGATTTCCCCGGAAGAATTTTTGAAATGGAAGTTATTGAATCTAAACAGATTAAGAAGAAAGGGCAGTTCAATATCATTTCAAAGAATTACCCTTTAAAACCGGAAGATGTCAAAAAGAAATATGCCATAAAAGACGGTGGAAAGGACTATCTTATTTTTACACAATCCAAAAAAGGTAAAATTATTTTAAAATCAGTCTAAAAATGTTGCCGAAAAAAACAGGATTGCTTAATTTTGGGGAATCTAAAATTTAAGCATGAGAAAATTAGTTATATGTTTAGCCATTGCAACTGTAGCTGTAAGCTGTAAAAAAATCCAGGCAGGTGGAAACAAGAATACTCTAAAACTGGAAGAAGGAATAGAAAGATATTCTGATGATCACCAGGGAGGTGAAAGTCATGGTCATGAAGCAGCAGCTGGTCACGGTTCTGAACATGCTGAAAAAAAAGCTCAGGTTTCTATTGATTTGAACGGTGCAGCTTTAAAAGGCTTTGCTAATGGAATGGAAGACAGTATGATCAAATACCTGAAATCCGGACAGTATGCATCTGCTACTGAAGACGGGTTGAAGAATACTTGGTATAATTTTGATAATGTAAATTTTAAAACAGGATCTGCTAACCAATTGGAAGCTGGTTCTCATGAACAATTGGATAATTTAGCTAAAATTCTAAAGGCTTATCCGGATGCAAAAATCAAAATTGGAGGGTATACAGATAAAACCGGTGATGAAGCTAAAAATTTAAAATTATCTCAGGAGAGAGCTAATTTTATCAAAGCTGAACTTTCTAAACTGGGAGCAACGGCACAGATTGTTTCTGCTGAAGGATACGGAAGCCAGTTTGCTCACGTAGATGCAAAAGCTTCTGACTCAGAAAGAGCATCTGACAGAAAAATGTCTGTTCGATTTACTAAATAGTAATTTACAATAAAGAAATATGAATGTCTTGCCCATGCAAGGCATTTTTTTTATTTTTAACAAAACAAATTTTTAAAATGCAAGAGACATTAAATTACATTAACGAAAACAAACAGCGTTTCGTGGATGAATTATTTGAGTTACTCAGAATTCCTTCTATTTCTGCAGATCCGGCTTATAAAAATGATGTATTGAAATGTGCGGACGTATGTGCAGAACATCTTAAAAATGCAGGTGCAGATCATGTTGAAGTATGTGAAACAAGAGGTTATCCTATTGTTTTTGGAGAGAAAATTTTAGATAAAAACCTTCCTACGGTATTGGTATATGGGCATTATGATGTTCAGCCTGCAGATCCGTTGGAATTATGGAAAAAGCCACCTTTCGAGCCGTATATTGAAAAAACTGAGCTTCATCCTGAAGGAGCCATTTTTGCAAGAGGTTCAGCAGATGATAAAGGACAGTTTTTCATGCACGTGAAAGCTTTCGAGGCGATGATGAAGACCAATACTCTTCCTTGTAACGTTAAATTTATCCTGGAAGGAGAAGAAGAAGTGGGTTCGGTAAGCCTGGGAGATTTTGTTAATGAAAATAAAGAAAAACTTTCTTGTGACTGTATCCTTATTTCTGATACTCATATCTACAGCAACGAACAGCCTACTGTGACGACAGGATTAAGAGGTTTGAGCTACGTAGAAGTTGAAATTGAAGGTCCAAACAGAGACCTACATTCAGGACTTTACGGTGGGGCAGTTCCAAACCCGATCCACGTACTTTCCAGAATGATTGCTAAACTGATCGATGAAGACGGGCATATTACCATCGACGGATTCTACGACAATGTAGAAGTGGTATCAGATGCTGAAAGATTAGATATGAACAAGTTGAAGGATAATCCTGAAGAATTCAAAAAATCAATCGGGCTGAGCGGAGTAGAAGGTGAAAAAAGCTATACGACGCTTGAAAGAACATCTATCCGCCCTACTTTAGATTGTAATGGTATTTGGGGAGGATATACAGGAGAGGGTGCTAAAACAGTAATCCCTTCGAAGGCTTCTGCTAAAATTTCAATGCGTCTGGTTCCTTATCAGACTCCGGAAGAGATTACAGAAAAATTCACAAAATATTTCGAAAAAATCGCTCCTGAAAACGTAAAAGTAAAAGTAACCCCTCACCACGGTGGTATGCCCTATGTGTTGCCAAGTGATACTAAAGAATTCTTAGCAGCCAAGCAGGCAATGGAAACAGCATTTGATAAAGAGGTTCTTCCATACAGAAGTGGGGGAAGTATTCCTATCACGGCTATGTTTGAAAAAGTGTTAGGCGCTAAGTCTGTATTAATGGGCTTTGGGCTGGATTCAGATGCAATTCACTCACCTAATGAACATTATGGGCTTTTTAATTTCTATAAAGGGATTGAAAGTATTCCATTATTCTTTGAAAATTATTCTAAATAATTAATTTTTTAAAAAATATTTGATAAAGCGATTCGATATTCGGATCGCTTTATGCTTTTTAATGATAATATCGCTATCATATGGTATTTTTTTAATTAATCTATGTGTTTATTTTTAGTTCAACCTAAAAATAAGACTATGAAAAAAAATTACCTTATTGTACTTTGCTTGTTCCCAGCAGCTTCGTTTGCTCAGCAGATGATTTCCTTTGAAAGTTTAGATGGATTTTATACAGGAGATATCCATGCACAGGGAACCTGGATCAGTACGCCAACGGGGGATGTACCTCCTAATATACTTAATCAGACCATTTGTACAGACAATGCAACGGATGGGATGAATTCTCTGAAGATTGTAAAAGAAAATGCCTACGGAACTCAATCTATTCCTATTATCGGATCGTTTGATAATCTTCCCATACTGCTTCCTTATAATGGTTTTACCGTTTCTTTTGATATCAATATGTCGCAGCTTAATGGATCAATTTTCAGTTTTCAGGGATTAAGCAGTGCTGAAGAGAAATTTGTGATCAGGCTGGATTTTGATAATACAGGAACGGTTAAAGTACTAAAAATGATTTCAGGAATCCTTGTGATGGAGTCTACTTCCGGAACCTGGTTGCCCAATCTTTGGTACAGGCTTACGGTTATAGGAACTTCAACAGATATTAAATATTATCTGAATGGAATTTTAATCTATTCCGGAACAGCGGTAGAATCTATCGGGATGAACCAACTGCGTTTTGTGCATGATAATGCAGATGGATTCGCTTATATTGATAATCTTAAGGTTTACAGTGAAGCATTGCTATCTGCATCAAATATAGGTCTGGATAAAAAGACTGTTAAGATATATCCTAATCCTGCGTCAGAGTATATTAAGATCAGTTCTTCCGGTAGAATAAAGAGTATTGAAATGTATGATTCGGCTGGAAAGAAAGTTCAATCCAGATTGGAAAACGATAGAGTAAATGTCAATAATCTTCCTGGTGGTATCTATCAGATTAACATAATAACAGAGAACGGTAATTTTTCTGAGAAGTTTATCAAGAAATAAGCCGAGATGTTTCGTATGAATTTGGTTTTCATTGCTTTATATTTGTATTGCTCTTTCGTGGTGAATTTTGTTGATTTTTATTAATTTTTCAGTTAAAATATTGTTTATACTCTATTTTTTTAGAGAAATGATTTATATATTGTATTTTAATCAAAATGGGTTAAAATAGGGGATTGTTATGTTTATGTTAAAATGTTTATTTGTTTGGATATTTTTGGTTGATATTTTTTAGAATTAGAATATAAGTTCTATATTTACTAGACTAATTAATAAAAAAAATATCATGAAGAAACTTTTACTATCTGCTGCATTATTCAGCTTTTTAATAGGTAATGCACAAATGAACTATAGTTTTGAGACAGCCCAAGGGTTTAATGCGGGTAATATATCTGGCCAGGGAGGCTGGGGTGGTACCACAGCAGCACATATTGCAGTGGTTTCAACAGAGCAGGCTAAGCCTGGAACACAGTCATTAAAGATTACAGGTAATAATGGAACAAATCATGCCTCAGCAGGTGCCATTAGCCCTACTGTAACTGTAAATGGACCCATTGTAACCATATATTTTAATGCCTATTTTACACCATCCACTCCGGCAGGGGATGAATGTGATTTCTTTTTTTCCCCGCAGTCACCTGCTCAAAGTACAATCAATGCAAGGATGAGATTTGATTTCCAGAATAATATTCAAGTAATTGATATGGATCCATTAACTCTTCAGCTTGCTTACATTGACACAGGGGCAAATTTTACCAGAAGTGCATGGAATACATATAAAATACAATTAGATTTTACGAATAATCAGGCAAAATATTATCAAAACGGAACATTGATCTATACTGGAGTAGTTGCAGGAGGTACTATGGTTGGAAATATAGCGATTACCAATGACAATTATAACAGTTCAGCTTATTTTGATGGAATTCAGGTAGTGAGCGGTGTATTGGGGACATCTGAAGTGACTCAGAAATTAAATTATAAAGTATATCCAAATCCAACTTCTGACTATGTTGTAGTTGAATCTAAGGATAAAATAAACTCAATAGAAGTATATGATTTTGGAGGCAAAAAATTAGCTGCGCCTGTTGTGGGGAATAAAGTTGATTTAAGTAACTTGTCATCCGGAGTTTATATCCTGAATATTGAGACTCCAAACGGGAAAGTAACGGAAAGAATTGTAAAAAAATAAGATAGAATAACTCTTAATTACTATAACGCTCCAATTTGGAGCGTTTTTCATTTTTAAAGTGGGATAAATTATAAATGGTTTTATTTGTTTTGCTAAATAAACTAACCAAATTGGGTGGTTGATTTCACTAAATTCATTAAAATAAACTACTGATAAATCTTAGTACATATAAAACGCTCCAATTGGAGCGTTTTTGTTATTTTAGAGCATTAAAATGAAACAATATGTCAGATCAAAAAGTAGCCTATATAACTGGAGGAACCAAAGGAATAGGTTTCGGAATAGCGAAAATATTATTACAGAATGGTATTTCAGTAGCATTTTCAGGCCGTAAAAGAGACGATGTGGAGAAAGCTGAAGAAGAGCTTAAACAATATTCAGAGAATGTTCTTGGGGTTGTTTCGGATGTAAGAAGTCTTGAAAGTGAAGAAGAAGCGGTGAAATGTACCGTTTCAAAATTCGGAAGACTGGATTTTATCATTGCCAATGCCGGGCTCGGAATATTTAAACCTGTAGACGAGCTGACGGCCGAAGAATGGAATGATATGATAGAGACTAATCTGACAGGCGCTTTTTATACATTAAAAGCCTCTGTAGAAGAACTGAAAAAGACAGAAGGCTATTATATAACAGTTTCAAGTCTGGCAGGTGCCAATTTCTTTGAAAACGGAACAGGCTACAATGCCTCAAAATTTGGAGTAGTTGGATTCACTCAGGCAGCGATGATTGACCTCCGAAAATACAATATCAAATCTACGGTCATTATGCCGGGATCTGTAGCTACAAATTTTAACGGAAACGTTCCTTCAGAAAAAGATAACTGGAAGATTCAGCCTGAAGATATGGGGAATCTGGTACTTGATATTTTAAAAATGAATCCACGCGTATTGCCCAGCAAGATAGAGTTTAGGGCAACAAAACCAGCCTAGTAAAAGCATTTAATGTATCGAATAGCAAAAAAATAAGTATTATGCATGCATAATATATTTTTTAATTATATTAGCAAAAGTAAAATATAACAAAATCTCAGCATAAAACAGTAAGGTTTTTTATGCATCAATGGGAAAAAATAAAATAGTACACATGAAAATATTAGTTTGTATCAGTAGTGTTCCAGATACTACTTCCAAGATTAACTTTACGGCAGATAAATCTGCTTTCGACAAAAATGGAATTCAGTGGGTAATCAATCCCTTAGATGAATTTGCATTGACAAAAGCGGTTAAACTTCAGGAATCTCAGGGTGCAACTGTAACAGTAATCAACGTAGGAGATGCTGCTACAGAACCGGTAATCAGAAAAGCATTAGCTATTGGTGCCAATGATGCGGTAAGAGTAAACCTGGATCCTAAAGACAGTTATTCTACAGCAAAAGAAATTGCTGCCGTAGCTCAAAACGGAGGATATGACCTTATTCTTTGCGGAAAAGAATCTATCGATTACAACGGCGGATCTGTTCCGGGAATGGTAGCTCAGTTATTGAACCAGCCTTTCGTGAATGCATCTGTAGGATTAGACGTAAACGGAAGCGAAGCTACTGCTGTAAGAGAAATTGAAGGCGGAAAAGAAACGATATCAGTAAAATTACCTGCCGTGATTGCAGGACAAAAAGGATTGGTAGACGAGAAAGATCTTATCATCCCGAATATGAGAGGAATTATGTCTGCAAGAACAAAGCCTTTACAAGTGGTAGAGCCAGTTTCTTCTGAAGTAAAAGTTCAGGGAGTATCTTATGACAGCGTTCCGCCAAGAGCTGCTGTGAAAATGGTTTCTCCTGATAACTTGGATGAGTTGGTAAGATTACTTCACGAAGAAGCTAAAGTTATCTAATCTTTTATTCCTTAAATTTTTTAATCTTTAAATTTTAAAAAAATGGCAGTATTCGTATACGCAGAAAATATAAACGGAGTTTACAAAAAAGCAGCTTTCGAAGCGGTTTCTTATGCTAAGGTAGTTGCAGACCAGGCAGGAGATACTGTTACGGCAATCTCTGTAAACCCTACAGATTCTTCAGATTTATTGTACAAATATGGAGCATCAAACGTTATTAATATTAAAGACGAAGGTCTTAAGAACTTTTCAGCAAAAGCATTTGCGCAGGCTGTGAGTGAAGTGGCAGAAGGAAACACGATCGTTTTCCCTCACACTACAGATGCTTCTTCTGTAGCTCCAATGCTTGCGGTAATGAAGAATTATTCTTTAATTACCAATGTTTTGGAAGCCCCTGAAAGCCTTTCTCCATTCCAGGTGAAAAGAAGAGCATTCTCAGGAAAAGGATTTATGCATGCAAAAGCTGAAGGAAGCGGTGTAATCATCACGGTTTCACAGAATGCTTTTGGCGTAAAAGAAAATGCAGTATCAGGTTCTGAGGAAGTTAAAAATCTTTCCGTAGCTAATGAAGATACTAAAGTGATCTCCCACGAACAGAGTTCAGGTAAATTAGACCTTAAAGAAGCAGAAGTAGTAGTTTCTGCAGGAAGAGGAATGAAAGGTCCTGAAAACTGGGGAATGGTTGAAGATCTGGCTAATGTTCTTGGGGCTGCTACAGCTTGTTCTAAGCCTGTTTCTGATATCGGTTGGAGACCTCACACAGAGCACGTAGGGCAAACAGGTAAAGCGATTTCACCTAACCTTTATATCGCAATAGGTATTTCCGGAGCTATTCAGCATTTGGCTGGAGTAAACTCTTCTAAAACTATTGTAGTAATCAACAACGACGCTGAAGCACCATTCTTCAAGTCTGCTGATTATGGAGTAGTGGGAGATGCATTCCAGATTATTCCTGCATTAACAGAGAAAATTAAAGCAATTAAAGGATAGAAAAGTCAATAGTGAATTTTGCTTTGCAAGTCAATAATAAATTTTAAAATTGGCACGAAGTAATTCACGATTTACAATTCACATAAAAAATAAAAGTTCGGGCTTTTCCGGGCTTTTATTTTTGCGTAAAACTTAAATCACAATAAAAAATTAATCTATATTTGTAGCTATGGATTATAAGCAGCTAATTATTCGCGGAATATCGTACAGTCAGACCCAATCTGGGGCGTACGCTTTGTTACTGGAACATGAAGAAACACATATAAAATTACCTGTTGTCATAGGAAATTTCGAGGCTCAGTCCATTTCATTAGGGCTGGAAAAAGACATCCATCCACCTCGTCCGCTTACCCATGATTTATTCACAAAATTTATAGTTTCAGCCAATTATGAATTGGTTTCAGTGATCATTTATCAGATCGTAGACGGCGTATTTTTTTCCAATATTAATTTCAAAAATAAGGCTAACGATGAAGAACTGATCCTGGATGCAAGAACTTCTGATGCCGTTGCTATGGCCGTAAGGTTTGATGCACCCATTTTCACTACACAGCAGGTCCTGAATGAAGCCGGAATTCTTCTGGAACTCGAAGATGTTTCAAAAGAAGAGCAGCCATTCTCTGAAACCGCACAGTCTGAAGATAATCTGAAAGCGGTATCGATGGAAGAACTTCAGAAATTACTTGATGAAGCCGTAAAGGAAGAAGATTTTGATACTGCTCTGGAAATTCAGGAAGAAATTAAAAGGAGGAAAAAGAAAATTGATTAAAAGAGATACTTTATACTAAACTATGAATTTAAAATTACGACTGACCATTCTCAGTTTTCTCCAGTTTTTCGTTTGGGGAGCATGGCTGATTACGATGGCTAATTTTTGGTTCGGTACAAAACACTGGGACGGAACCCAGTTTGGAGCCGTTTTCGGAACAATGGGAATAGCTTCTATTTTTATGCCGACCATTACTGGAATTATTGCCGATCGCTGGATCAATGCTGAGCGCATCTTTTCGGTACTGCACATCCTCTACGGTGTTGTGCTTTTTATATTGCCTCATTCCGCTGATCCTAACTCTTTCTTCTCGTTAATGCTTTTGGCTATGTGTTTTTACATGCCAACCATTGCTCTTGCGAATTCAATCTCTTATACAATCCTGAAAAACAGTAATCTGGATGTGGTGAAAGATTTTCCACCGATCCGTGTATGGGGAACCATTGGATTTATTGTGGCTATGTGGATTACCAATCTTACAGGAAATAAAGCGACAGAAGGGCAGTTCTACATCGGTGGAGCTATTGCTATCTTATTAGGAATCTATGCGCTGACTTTACCAAAATGTCCGCCACAGAAATTGATTGATAAAAGTGCACCATTATCTGAACAATTAGGTCTGAATGCATTTAAGCTTTTCGGGAGCTATAAAATGGCCCTGTTCTTCTTATTTTCAATGCTTTTAGGGGCAGCACTTCAGCTTACCAATGCTTATGGAGATGTATTCTTAAGTGAATTCTCACATTTCCCTAAATATGCAGATTCATTTGTTGTACAGAGATCTACCATTATTATGTCTATTTCTCAGGTTTCAGAAACCTTGTTTATTTTGGCGATTCCTTTCTTTCTGAGAAAATTTGGAATTAAAAAAGTAATGCTAATGTCAATGCTCGCTTGGGTGCTGAGATTTGGGTTCTTTGCGTATGGTGTTCCGGATGGATTTGGACTTTCGCTGATTATCTTTTCTTGCATCGTATATGGAATGGCATTTGACTTCTTCAATATTTCAGGTTCTCTTTTCGTAGAAACGACGACCGATAAAAAAATACGTTCATCTGCTCAGGGATTATTTATGATGATGACCAACGGTTTTGGAGCTCTTTTTGGAAGCTATATTGCAGGCTGGGCCATCGATAAATTTTTTACTCACAAATTTACGAATGTCTCAGATCTGTCCACTTACCTGGATACAACTCCGGACAATCCTACTTTCCTACAGATCCTTAAAGACAGTTTCAATTCAGCGGTGAATGCTGATGGAACACTTTCATCTGTAGTGATGGTAAAAGACTGGCAGAATATATGGCTTTCATTTGCCATTTATGCATTGATTCTTGCGGTGTTCTTTGCCATTCTATTCAGGCATAAGCATAATCCGGAAGATGTTTCTTCAGTAAAACACTAACTCTACTGAGTTGATTTTTAAAATATTACATTGCACTTTTGAAAAAAGGTGCAATTTTTTTTATTTTCGGGCAACCTTTTACAATAAATTCCGTCTTATAGATAGAAACTGATACATGGAGAACCTCGAAAAGAATTTTTTACTGGCTAAGAAGCAGGACCGGAAGGCTCAGAAAGCTCTTTACGAGATGTTTTCAGCTAAAATGCTGGCCATATCAAATTCTTATACGAATAACCTTCATGATGCAGAAGATATTCTGATGGGTGCATTTATGAAATGCTTTACCAAACTAGATGAATGCAGAGACTGGAAAAGCTTTCCTTTCTGGCTGAGGAAAATTGTTGTCAATGATTCCATAAGCTTCGTCAGGAAGAACAGGAATATTCTTTATGCTGATATAGAAATTGCAGATGATTATTCTGATGAAGATATAGATGAACGGCTGGAGGCACTTAATATTGAGGAGATATTTTCACAAATGCCAACAGGATATAGGCTGATTTTCAACTTATATGTCTTTGAAGAGAAAAAGCATCAGGAAATCGCGGAAATGCTTAACATTTCAGAAGGAACAAGCAAAAGCCAGTTGAGTAAAGCCAAAAAATGGCTGACAGAATTTTTAAAAACAGAAGAAAATGAAAAAAGAGATACTGAAACAGTTAAAGTCTGACTACGAAAGGCTCGAAATCAAGCCTTCTGATGATCTTTGGAGCAGGCTGGATCGGAAGCTGGGTGAGACGCCTGAAACGAGCTTAAAACCCTCTTTTCAGTGGTGGAAATATGCTGCTGTGGTATTGCTGTTCATTTCCGTTGGAACTGTCATTTATTTTTTCAATTATAAAACGAAATTTGACTATAAGCAAACAGATTATATTGTTAAAAAAACTCTTGAAAAAACAGTAAATCCAATCAATGCTGATCTTCAAAATCAATCCGTTATTTCCAATGATCAGCCCATTAAGGAAAATAAAGAGAAAATACTAAGTGAAAATCACGAAAAAATCAGCTCTGGTAAAGTTCTGATTCCCCAAAAAGAGAAAGAAATATCCGTTATTGAGGTTACAGAGCATAAAGAACAGCTAAATATCTTTAAACAACCTGAAAATACGACCACTAATCAAGTGAAAACAGAGACTGTAAGTATACCCACTTCTCCTGTCATAGCAGAAGTTAAAAAGTCAAAATTAAACTATATCAATCCTGATGAACTTCTTTTGGGCAGAGAGTTTGATAAAGCCAGGGAAAAATCTAATAAGGATGAACGGAAATTAGGAGCTTTCAAATTTGATAAAGTGGTTCCCAATGTAGGTAATGTAACCGTTTTGGGAGTAACGGTTTATCTGGAATCTAAATAAATCTGAACTTTTTTATAACATCAACATACTGTCCTGAGATGAGGACAGAGTAAAAGTATTGTCTAAAAATTAATAAAAAAAATATGAAAACGAAATTAATCCTTATGGCTGCTGTCATGGCTTTTACGTACAGCACTGCTCAGCAAACTCCGGATATGAATCCAAAGATTAAACTCTATTCAAAGAAAATTGACAGTATTGTCGTTTCCGAGAAATCCAAAATGAATGCAGAGCTGGATATCATTGACAAAGATTTTAAAGAAAAGAAAATCACAGCGGAAGAAAAACAGAAACAGCGCTCTGATATTGCTATGAAATACCAGCAGACTATTAATGAAAAAGTAGACGCTCAGGAAAGCGAACTGCAGTCTGCTACCAAAGAAATGGTTAAAAATGCTGTTTTTATGGATCGCGACAGTATGAATGGTAAAAGAAACGAAATGTGGTTGGGATTGAATGGTTTGAACATGAAATTGGGACAGAATAGGAAGAAAAGCCCAAAACATTCTTTACAGACCATAGAACTTTCTGCCAGTGTCATGGGAACGGGGCTGACCGCTAAAAATGAGCCTTTTAACTTTTATGATAAAAATTCCGATACCAGAAATACAATCATCAATTCTTCACAGATGGCATTAAGATATGAAGGTCAGATCGGTGGCTTTAAAAGTCCTGTATTTTACCGTGTTGGCTTGGGAGTTAGATTCGATCAGTATGTTCCCAAATACGGAAATGTCTTTAAGCAGGAAGATCATACTTTATTTGTAGATGATTTTGACAGAGGCAATTTAAAGAAAACCCAGTTCAACAATACCTACTTATATATTCCTGTAGATTTAAGATTTGTTTTGAATCCAAAATACATAGAATATGAAGGAGTCCAATATCTTGATAACAAAAAAAGACAGCTGAGTCTGGTGATGGGAGTTTACGGCGGTGTGAAAGTAGGAAGTGTAAACTATATAAAATACTCAAACGAAAATTCAAAAAGAATCGTAGAAAGAGAAAGGATAATGGATGGTGTGAACGATTTTATCGTCGGTGGAAAATTCGGAATCAGTTATGGAAGCTTTAAAGTATTTGTTCAGAAAGATTTTACACCAATATTCAATGATAGTGCTCTGCTGAAGAATAAATACGGAGTTCAAATTGGTGTTGAATTCGTGAATATTGTTTTTTAATTTTACAACATAATAGGCTTTTTATTGTAGAATATTTAAAATTATAAACTTTATTTTGAGGCTAACGAATGTTTGTATGTGAATCATCCGTTTTTAAAACACACTATTTAAAAGTGTGTTTTTTTTTGTATTTTGGCACTTTAATAAATATGAAAAATATTCAGTTATCAGGATTGGTATTAGTAGTAATAGGTAGTTTTCTACCTCTTGTTCATGTTCCTGTTATCGGAAACTGGAACTACTGGAAACTAGATCATTATCTGGCTATTGCATGCTGGATATTTGCCGCATGTGCTGTTTTTGGAATCGTGAATAACAGTGCTAGAGTGGTAAGATTTTTTGGAATACTTTTGATTCTTTTGTTTGCATTCACATTAGTGGCAGTCAAAATGCAATCATTGGAGTATTTCAGTTTTCTGCCGTTTAAATCATGGAGAGAAGCCTTTGCAGGAGTTGTAAAATTGAAATGGGGCTGGGTTCTAGAGTTTTTAGGTGCTTTCCTTATGGTTTTTGCTGTAGGCCGCAAAAAAATAAATCAACGGACACAGATATGAAGCATTTAAAAATAATATCAGCAACTTTATTGATGCTTGCATTTTCACAGGCTAAATCTCAAAATACAGAATTTGAAAAGCCTGATCAACCGGCAAAATGCAAAAACATAAGAACAGGGAAGTTTTTGCGTGCCAACTATCCGGAAGGAATATGGTATATGACCATTAAAGATAATATTCAGACCGAATATTTAAATAATGGTAAAGATTTTATAAAATCCACGTTGGTTTTTGTAGACGACTGTAATTATAAAGCGATCGTACTGGATATGACAACCAAAGATGGTCGTATCCGTATAGGAGACGTATTCAGCAATAAAATTGTAGAAACTCAGGATAATGCCCTGAAGGTACATACCAAAATTGAAAACAGCCAATTCGAGATCATTTACGTAAAAGAAAAAAAATAAAATAGGGTAATAAAGCCTTTAAGGCTGTATTTCGTTAAAATAAAGTAAAATATAATACACATGAAAGAAGTATTCATCGTTTCTGCAGTAAGAACACCTATCGGGAGTTTTATGGGAAGCCTTTCAACGGTTCCTGCTACAAAGTTAGGATCTGCTGCTGTAAAAGGAGCATTAGATAAAATTAATCTTGATCCTAAAAATGTTCAGGAGATCTATATGGGAAATGTGCTGCAGGCAGGAGAAGGTCAGGCACCGGCTCGTCAGGTAGCTTTGGGAGCAGGTTTGTCTATTGAGACTCCTTCTACTACCGTAAATAAAGTATGTGCTTCAGGTATGAAAGCCGTAACTATGGCTGCACAGGCTATTAAAGCGGGTGATGCTGAAGTAATCGTTGCCGGAGGTATGGAAAACATGTCATTGGTTCCACATTATTATAATGCAAGAGTTGCCACTAAATTGGGTGACATCAAAATGCAGGATGGAATGGTACTGGATGGCCTTACAGACGTTTACGGTAAAGTTCATATGGGAGTATGTGCTGAGAAATGTGCTGTAGATTATAGTATTTCAAGAGAAGATCAGGATAATTTTGCCATAGAATCTTACAAAAGATCGGCAAAAGCATGGAGCGAAGGTAAATTCGCAGAAGAAGTAGTTTCTGTTGAAATTCCTCAGAGAAAAGGGGATCCAATTGTTTTTTCAGAAGATGAAGAGTATAAGGCTGTGAATTTTGACAGACTTCCTACACTTCCTACTGTGTTCAAAAAAGAGAACGGAACGGTAACGGCAGCGAATGCATCTACATTAAATGATGGAGCTTCTGCTTTGATTCTTGTATCTAAAGAAAAAATGGAAGAATTAGGACTTAAGCCTTTAGCTAAAATCGTTTCTTATGCTGATGCAGCTCAGGAGCCTGAAAACTTCACAACTGCCCCTGCCAAAGCTTTACCGATCGCTCTTAAAAAAGCAGGTTTAGAGATTTCAGATATTGATTTCTTTGAATTTAATGAAGCATTCTCTGTAGTAGGTCTTGCCAATAACAAGATTTTAGGATTAGATGCATCCAAAGTAAACGTGAACGGAGGAGCAGTAGCTATTGGACATCCACTGGGAAGTTCAGGATCAAGAATCATCGTTACGCTGATCAATGTATTGAAGCAAAATAATGCAAAATACGGTGCTGCAGCTATTTGTAACGGCGGTGGAGGAGCTTCTGCTATCGTGATTGAAAATATGTAATAAAAAATTAGATTATTTTCTGATTTAGTCTATAAAAAAAGCGAGGTTTTTAAAATCTCGCTTTTTTGTATATAATCTTTAGGGTTATAAATTACTTTTTGATCAAATTTTCTATAAGCTTAGTTTGGACTTCAATCATTTTAAAAATTTGCTCTTGGTTTTTGAATATGGTATCAACTAATTCTTCTGATAAATTATTATTGATGGTTACATTGTTATTATGATGAATTGTACCAGTTGCTTGATCTGTATTATTTTGTATAACAGATTTTTCATCTAACAGCTCATAAATACTGGTTTCATGAAAATCGGCTATTCTTACTAAATTATCGGTATTGGGTTTAGCCTGATCAGCCTCCCATTTATTATAAGCAGATTGGGAAACTCCCAAAATATTAGCAATTTCAGACTGTGACATTTTCTTATCATCTCTCAGTTTTCTCAGTTTGGTTCCCAATGTTGTCATACCTTTTAAAAATTACCACTAAAGTAATAAAAATTATTACTAAAGTATATCAACAGTCTGAGTTTTTGCAGATACTTTTGAAAATAATAATCACTCTAATGTGATTACAGTATTTTTTATATATTTAACAACTTAAAACAAACAAATGATTATGAGAAAAAAAATTATTCTCAGGCTGCTCTTACTAACAGCTTTTATGGCCTTGCTGTGGTCTTGCCAGCAGGAGCTCCAGCAAGCTGAACAGGAATATGATGCACAGCTTCAAAAAAACACTGTAGAATGGCTGTCACGTGCGCAGTTAGAGAAAAATCATCCTCAGGTACTGGATAAAATTAACCGGATATCTCCAAACAATGCTTCTGACAACAACAAAACCTATACAGACACAGAAAACGAATTTTCTATAGATACTGACGAGGCATACGTTGTGAAGGATGCCAATGGTACAAAAACCTATACTTTTAAAATAAAAAGAGATTCTGAAAAAGATGAAGGATCTTTGGAAAACCTTATCTTAAAAGATATAGGAGACGGTAATTTCTTTGCCTATTTCATTACATACGATGCTGCTGCCCTTAGCAACAGCCGGGAAAAGCCACTGTCTTCCGAAGAGCTTTCCCACAATATTTCTTTATATGCGGTAGGGAAAAAGACTTCTGCGGAAATCTTTGGAAAGCTGAATTCCTGTCCTATGGTTTTTTATCCTGTAGGAACCTATGTATATGTTTCGGGGCATCAATGCATAGAAGGTTTGCATGACTATGGAGAGCCTTGCGCTTATTTGGGAACTTCCAATGCTGCCACACAGGGTGGCTACGAAGTAGTGTACAACATGACGGTACAGGAAACTCCCGGAAGCTGTGGAGGCGCTTCGTCAGGTGGTGGTATGGGAACTACTCCTGTGTATGGTGGTGGAGGCGGAAATATTAATCTGCCAGAACTGAATGATCCTTGTGAGAAAATAAAGAATCAATTTAATGATGCCAAATTTAAAGAAAAGGTAGTTGCTATTGATAAACCGGAAGTTTTTAATTATGATCATGAAATGGGATATGCGGCAGGATATCCTCCTCCAAATACTGGGGTTACGGGAACACAGTATCAGCCTATGGAAAATATGCTTGGCTCACATCATGTAACACTTCCCGATGGTAACCAATATTTTGGATTTATTCATTCTCATAATAATGAGAGCAATGGGGGACAGCCTGTGAAAATATTTTCACCTGCAGATTTGGCTACTTTTTTAACAAGTTGTGTTGCCAATGCTGATGCACAGGGTAATATTACAGATGCTTATGCAATGGTAATAACATCGGAAGGAAATTATATGCTACAATTTACAGGACAGTCCTCTGGTTTTGGTATTGGCCCAAATACTAAGAAATTTTGGTTATCTTGGTATGAAAGAGAAATAGGTAATTTAATTTTAGAAAATGAAATGACACAGCCAAATATAGAAAAAGTATTTTTAAGATTTCTAAAAGAAAAAGTTAAAATAGATGGAGTAGAGCTCTATCAAGTTGAAAAAATAACTGGAAAAGCTAAAAAATTAAGTTTAGATCAAAATAATAATGTTATTCCAATTCCTTGTCCTTAAAACTAAATAAAAAAATTATGAAAAAGATATTAACACTATTAACTTTGCATTTCATTTTACTTAGCTGTGCACAGATATACCCATTAAATACAAATACGGATGTTCCAAATGGAGCATATATAAAAGATTTAAATAATGAACTTATTCCTTATGAAGGAACCTGGAAGGGAACCTGGGATAATAAAACTTTTTTTCTTAGCTTAAATAGGGTGAAAAAAAATATGGATCATAAAGAAAATAACCCTTATTATAAAGATATATTAGTTGGTAAATTTAAAGTTTTAGATTCTTCAGGAAATATTTTATATGATAATACTACTTTACCAGATCAAGATACTAAAATTGAGGGGTTAGGATTTATAAAAAATACTACTAAATATATTTTGTTTTATGTAGATTCAGATATTTGTAATATTTCGGGCCGTATTTATTTAACTTTTACTAATTCAATGTTAGATTGGAAGTTTATGGATACAACGGATATTATAGACTCTTCCTGTCAATATTATAATTCTAATCCATTTCCACAGCCATTACCAAAGAATATTATTTTAACAAAACAATAATATAAGTCTCTTCGGAGGCTTTTGTTTTAAACACAGATTATGAAAAACCAAATTAAAATTCAAAACCCCTGCACGGAAAACTGGAACGATATGAAAGACTTTTCCTTGGGGAAGTTCTGTGAAAAGTGTACTAAATGCGTCGTTGATTTTACAGATAAAACTGATGCACAAATTCATGATATTTTTAGTACAGCCAATGGAAAAGAAATCTGTGGAAGAATTTCAGCACGATCATTAGCGATGGCTGCTACAGGAATTATTTTAATAACCAATCTTAGTTTTGTTCAGGCTCAAACCAAAACTAACTTTGGAATTATTACTGAACAAAAAGTAATAGATATTACAAAAGTATCAGGGAAACTTATCTTCAAAAGAACAAAAAAGGAAATATCAAATGCCGAAGTTTTCTTCATTTGCAAATCAAAATACATTAAAACAACGACCGATGAAAATGGAAATTTCACATTAGAAATACCAAACGAACTGATTGAGAGAAAAAATGTTTTATACTTTGATTTTGAAAAATTAAATAATGAAACATATAAGAACCTTGACAGAAAACTTTCCAATGTAATGAATGGTGATATTTATGAAAATACATCAATTATCTTTCTTAAAAATGAGCAAATTCATGAAAAAGAAATTCAAATCGATTCTCAACACTCATATATAGGTGGTGTATCCATGATGTCAGAAAGTCCTCCGGACTATTATTATTTTAATGGAAAAAGTATCAGCGAAAGAAAATTTGAGAAGCTCAAAAAAGAAAACTCAAATTATCAGTACTTTTTTTTCGAAAATAAAGAAGCGGAAGTTATTTCCCAAAAAAGCTATTTGAATAGTTTACAATTACTCTATTCAGACTAAAAGCAAAGGAAGCTGTTTCAAAAAGGCAGCTTTTCTGTTTTTCATAGATCCTAAAGAAGCAACTAACATTCTATTTAATACTATGTTGTCATTAAAGAATCGATAATTTTTCTAAAATCTAATCGATTTCTTAATGGTTTTTCTATTTTTGTGCTACTAATATTTAATTGAAATGTCTGAAATTGAGAATCAACAACCTCAAAACATAAAGAATAATCCACGGATTATGAAAGCCTGGGCCGTATACGACTGGGCGAATTCTGTTTACTCATTGGTTATTACCTCTACTATTTTCCCTATTTACTATTCCATACTGACTACTGCTTACGAGAAAAAGGAGTATGTGGAAGAAACAAAATCGTGGATTGATGTTCCGGTAAGGCATATGATAAAGATCTTCGGGAAAGAATATCAGCCGGATGCAGTGTATGGCTATTCACTTACGATATCATTTTTTATTGTAGTGCTGCTTTCTCCGTTCCTGTCTTCATTGGCGGATACTATCGGAAATAAGAAATCGTTCCTGCAGTTTTTCTGTTATCTTGGTGCTACTTCTTGTATGGGGTTGGCCATGTTTACTGGGATGCACAACGTATTTCTAGGTCTCCTTTTTAGTATTACGGCGAGTGTCGGATTCTGGGGAAGTTTAGTGTTTTATAACTCCTTTCTGCCAGATATTGCGACCCGTGATAAACAGGATGCACTTTCCGCAAAAGGATATGTGTACGGATATCTGGGTTCTGTAGTTCTTGTGGTGATCTGTTTGGTCCTTATTCAGGTTTTTGCAAAAGGAGCGGCACAACAGCTGTTGTTTACAAGAATAAGCTTCTTGTTAACTGGGGCTTGGTGGTTCGGGTTTTCCCAGTATACGTTCAAACATCTTCCTCAGTTTGGAGATGTTAAAGAAAAGTTACCTAAAGATCTTGTCCTTTTAAATTATAAGAATATCTTTAAAAAACATGAAGAGCAGGGAGGTTTCTTTGAAGTTCTGAAAGACAATATGAGCTTTTATAAAGATATTGCCAAAGAAAGCTTTCACGAGCTGTTTAAAGTGGGTGGGGTATTATTTAAAGATAAAAATCTAAAATTCTTCCTTTCCAGTTTCTTCTTTTACAGTGTTGGGATGCAGACCATTTTCTTAATGGCTACCTTATTTGGAAAGAGTGAAATCAATCTGGCTCAGGACAAACTGATTGGAACGCTTTTGATTATTCAGATCGAAGCGATTATCGGGGCGGTTATATTCTCCAGATTATCGAGGAAAATAGGGAATAGGAATGTAATCTCTATTGCCATTGTATTGTGGATCGTTGCTTGTCTTTGGGCGTATTTCCTGAACAAAGAAAATCCTACTGTAGAATATCAGTTCTATGGTGTAGCGGCAGTAGTAGGATTGGTAATGGGTGGTCTTCAGGCGATGTCCAGATCTACTTACTCCAAACTTCTTCCGGAAGACTCCATGGAAAATACCACGTATTTCAGTTTCTATGACGTACTGGAAAAAATAGCCATCATCATTGGAACGTTTATCTTTGCGACATTGATTGAACATTTTAATAATATGCGTATCGCAGCACTTTCAATGACTCTGTTTTTCGCGACGGGACTTATTCTGATCCGATTCTTAAAAGTCAATATGTTGAAAGACAAAGATATTTTATAAATACTAAGGCGTTATTTGATAACGCCTTTTTTCTTGCTTCAAAATTCTGTATTGTCTCAATTTAAGAAATATAGCTTCATCTTTATATTTATTGCGGTTTGAGTGAAAAAATATCTTAAAATATTAATTATTTATCACTCTATTTTGATTTTTTTTGTTTATTTGCACATCTAATTAAGTGAAAATGATAAGAAAAATCCTATTGCTATGTCTTTTGCAATGCTTTGTCTTTGGTTTTGCTCAAAAACTGAGACCCGTTGCACAAAAAATTTCTGAATATCATGCAGAGAAAAATAATTTTCAAAAGTATGATCTGTTTGAAGTGAATAAGGCACCCCAAAAGCTCTCAGAATATAAAAGAGCTGCGACCGACATTACGGTCATGAACGTAAAATCTGCTGAACTGAAAAGGCTGATTAATGAAAAACCTGAATACCTTGAAATAAGCTTTCCTTTCGAAGGTGATAAGCAGATTACTGTTGAACTTTATAAAAATCAGATTTTTACCAATGATTTTAAAGTAGTAACCAATAAAGGTGAAATTGTCAACTATACGCCCGGTGCTTATTATATCGGAATTGTGAAAGGAGATAATGCTTCTATTGCGGCTTTCAGCTTCTTTAACGGTGATATTGTAGGGGTAGCCTCTACTTCTGAGCTTGGAAATGTTGTGCTTGGAAAAGCAAAAAATGCAGAAGATTTTGTCAGTTATTCAGAATCTAAACTTACGGGGGCTAATCCTTTCGTATGTGGAGTAGATGAGCTGAAAGAAAATCAGGGAAAAAATAGTTCATTCAATCCGGCTACCGACAAAAAAGCGATGACGGAAAATTGTGTGAGAATCTATTATGAGGTATGTTTTAAGCCTTATCAGAATAATAATTCAGATATAGCCACTACCACAAACTGGCTGACTGCCGTTCATAATAATATTGCCACACTCTACAGCAATGATGAGATTAAAGTAGCATTGAATGAGATTTTTATCTGGACCACACAGGATCCCTACACCGGAACTCCAAATAACAACCTTTCCAGTTTTAGAAATAACAGACAAACCTTTAACGGTGATCTTGCGCATTTAATTAATGCTCCGGCAACTACCAGTGTGGCCTATGTTAACTCTTTATGTGGAACCTATAAACACGCATATTCAGGTATTTCTCAGACCTATTCCAATGTTCCTGTGTATTCATGGACTATTCAGGCAATGACACACGAAATGGGACACAGTCTGGGATCTCCTCACACCCATGCTTGTGCATGGAATGGAAATAATACAGCGATTGACGGATGTGGACCTCAAGCCGGGTACAGTGAAGGGTGTACAGGACCTATTCCTTCAACAACAGTTAAAGGCTCAATTATGAGCTATTGTCACCTCGTTTCCGGAGTGGGGATCAGTTTCAGTAACGGTTTTGGACCGCAGCCTGCAGCTTTGATCAGAAATACGGTTGATTCAAAACCATGTCTTGGAACGAATTGTACTACCGCCTGTCAATCTACCATCACGCAGATGAATGTATCAAATATTACACAGGTTTCAGCTAATGCAGCTTTTAGTGATGCTGTTTCCACATCCTGGAAATATAAACTGACCAAAATGGACGGAACTCTTGTAGAATCCGGAAATACAAGTTCTCAGGCACTTAATTTTAGCAGTCTTCAGCCTGCAACCTATTACAAATTATCTGTAGGAACAAACTGTTCGGGATCCAATGCCTACCAAAGAACCCAGGTTTTCCTTACAGATGCGTCATGGTGTGATGGAGCTCTGTTTACAGATACCGGAGGCCAGACTTCAGGGTACGCAAATAGCGAGACAATCGTTAAAACATTTTATCCGGCTTCAGGGGCGCTTACCATGACTTTTACGGAATTTGCTCTAGAACAGGACTATGATTTTATGTATGTCTATAACGGGCCTTCTACTGCTTCGCCATTGTTTGCCAATGGAAATAATCTGACAGGAAGCACAATACCTGCACCGTTCACTTCTACCCATTCTTCAGGAGCCATTACGGTGAGATTTGTATCTGATCCGGGTGTTACAGATAATGGATGGAAAGCCAACTTTTCATGCAGTGTTTTAGGTGTGGATGATGTCACTAAAAACGATAACACAATAAGTATTTATCCTAATCCTGCCAAAAATATGATCGTCATTTCATCTAAAGATGCTTTAAGATCTTATAAGATTTATGATGAAGCGGGGAGGCTCGTTATATCGGCTTCTTCTTTAAAAGGAAATAAGCAGGAAGTGAATGTTTCATCTATACAGACCGGAAACTATATTGTAACGGTAGAAACAGATAAGCAGACAGTCAATAAAAAATTAATTAAACACTAATTATAGAAGTAAGGAAGCCAAATGCTGGAAGAGGGAAGTTATTGAGAGCTAAAATAGAAAAGGCGCTCCGATTTTTATTCTTCTTTAAGGTTATTCATCAAATTCTGCCAATTGCCAGAAAATAAAAAACTTAGTGATGACTTCCGGCCTCCTTCTTCCATCTTCAAACCTAGTAATAAAAGCCTGATCATTTCAGGCTTTTTTGCTGTATTTAAATAAGATGACTTGTTTTTTTTAAAATTAATTAATGTGAAAAACAATTTTTATACGTAAATAAATAAGAATTCGGCTTAAGTTTTGCTTATATTCAGCGGAATAACTTTAACTTTGTAAAAAGATTTATTGTCAAAATGACGAACCCTCTATTTTATGCAAAAATAATTCTGTTCGGAGAATATGGGATGATTGAAGACTCCCAGGGGCTTGTAGTACCTTACAGTTTCTATAAAGGAGCCTTGAAATTCTCAGATTTGAGTTCTGAATTTGAACTTAAATCCAACAGACATCTGCAGAAATACTCTGAATATCTTACTGCGCTTGATCTTTCTGATGATTTTAAGTTGGATATTGAACGCTTTAAAAACGATATTGCATCCGGACTTTTCTTCGATTCTAATATTCCTCAGGGATATGGAGTGGGAAGCTCAGGAGCTCTGGTAGCTGCTGTTTTCGAAAAATATGCACTCACCAAGCTTGAGCCTGAACAGATTTCAAAAGATAATCTCAAAAAATTAAAAGCCGTTTTCGGTGAAATGGAAAGTTATTTCCACGGTAAAAGTTCAGGCATGGATCCTTTGATCTGTTATATGAATTTACCGATCCTTATCGAAAATAAAGAAAACCTGGACAGAGTTTCTATACCAGATGGAGAGGTAGGAAAAGGGGCTATATTTCTTATCGATAGCGGCATCACAGGAGAAACAGGACCAATGATCCAGATCTTCTTTGAAAAAATGAAAACGGAAGGTTTCCGCAAAACATTAAAAGAAGAGTTCATCCGTTACAACAACGCATGCATCGAATCTTTCCTTAAAAAAGATATGAATCCCTTCTTCAGAAACCTGAAAAAGCTTTCTCATTGGGCGTATGAACATTTCCGTCCTATGATTCCTGAAAGTATTTTCAACATCTGGAAAAAAGGACTCGACTCTAATGCCTACTATCTGAAACTCTGCGGAAGCGGTGGTGGTGGATATATCCTGGGCTTTACCAAAGATTATGCGAAAGCAGAAAAAATGCTTGAAGGCTTCCAGAAAGAAGTGATTTACAGATTTTAATTAGGCTGGAATGAATTCTGAAAAAGAAACTTTCCAATCTAAAAATTATATCTCTAAATCTATATTTTACAGATTGTCACAATTCGTGGGCTTTCTGATAGGCGCGAGATTCTTCGTTGCTTTATTGCTGACATTTGCCCTCTATGTATCTACATTCTTCCTTTTCAATCAGGATGAAACCTTTAGTAAATTTGTTTTCGACTTCAAGGTACACGGCATTATTTTCTGCACCGTTATTACTATTCTGGCCGGGGGAATCATCAATCAGTTTTATGATCTGGAAAAAGACTATGTTGTAAAACCTTTCCGTACCAGGATTCAAAGCTTCATTAAACAGAAATATTTTTTATACGCGTATCTCGCTCTGACAGCTATTTCTCTTGGGGTGGCATGGGCGATCTCTCATAAAGTTTTTGCTTTCTTTCTGGTGTACCAGTTTTTTATGTGGTTTTACAGTCATAAGCTGAGCCGGATTTTAATCGTCAATAATCTCACTTTTGTAAGCCTTACCTTGTATCCTTTTTTCGGAATGATGGTTTATTATGAAACATTTTCAAAGAAGGTGATGCTGATGGCTATTTTTCTATTTCTGATTCTTTTATGCATCGATATTGTAAAAGATATGCTGACCAAAAGTGTAGACAAAGCATTCGGTTATATAACGATTCCGAACTATTTCAAAAGCAGGAATACTCAGATCATCATTATTTCTTTGTTGATGGTTACAATGGCTGTTTCTATGAAACTCATTGCTAAAACCGGTATTTCAGGTTTTATGGCATACTATTTTGCAGGGGGACTTTTTGTGATGATCCTTTGCATATATCTTCTGCTGAACTCTTCGAGAAGAAGTAAATTCTTCACCCTCAATATATTAAGGTTTTGGGTTTTTGTAGGAATTATTGCAATGCTACTGAACGGAATTGAGTACAAATTATAGAAAAATTTCTTTAAATAAACTGAGGTTATTATTACCTTTGCAAAACTAAATTTAATAAAAAGGAATGCCCATTTTTAACGATACTAAAGTTGCATTTGCAGACAAGTCTGATGCACAATTGAGAAAGGCGTACTGGATGTTTAAAATGATTGAACAGCCTGCTCTTACCAGCCTTGGAACTTCTGTTCTTAATTTTACGGTACACAACAATTTTCCTTTCGTGACCGGAATTGTAAAAAGCACTTTGTTTGAACAGTTCTGCGGAGGAGAAACACGTGAGGAAAGTATGAAGGTGGTAAAACAACTTTTCAAAAGAGGTGTGGGAAGTATTTTCGATTACTCGATTGAAGGTAAAGAAGATGAAGAGACTTTTGATGCGGTGTGTAAAGAGATCAAGGATATCATCAGATTCTCTGTAGGAAATCCGGCCATTCCTTTTATCGTATTTAAGCCAACTGCTTTTGGAAGAATTGATCTTTACGAAGCTGTTGGAAAAGGGGCTGAACTTACCTCAAGCCAGAAAGAAGAATGGGCAAGAGTGGTAAAAAGGTTTGATGAAGTATGTGGCCTGTGTCATGAACATAATAAAAAAGTAATGGTAGATGCCGAAGAAACCTGGATGCAGGATGCGGCAGACCAACTTTGCGAAGAGATGATGGAGAAATATAACCAGGAAAAACCGATCGTTTGGAATACCATCCAGATGTACAGAACGGGCAGACTGGAGTATATGGAAGAAAATCTTGAGAGAGCGAGAGAAAAGAATTATTTCATAGGATATAAGATCGTGCGTGGAGCTTATATGGAGAAGGAAAGAGCAAGAGCTGAAGAAAAAGGGTATCCGGATCCTATTCAGCCCACCAAAGAAGCTTCGGACAAAAATTATAATGCAGGAATTGACTTCGTAATGAATCATTTAGATAAGGTATCTGCATTTTTCGGTACCCACAATGAGATCTCATCGGAATTGATCATGGATAAAATGAAGTCCAGATCTCTGGAAAATGGAAATCCACATATCTATTTTGGACAGCTTTACGGAATGAGTGATAATATTTCCTTCTATCTTTCAGATAAAGGCTATAATGTGGCTAAATATCTTCCTTATGGACCCGTAAAGGATGTTGTGCCTTACCTTACAAGAAGAGCGCGGGAAAACACTTCCGTAGCCGGACAGACGGGCAGGGAATTAGGTCTTATCAAGAAGGAATTAGACAGAAGAAAAAAATAGCATATTATACAAATATATAAGTCAGACCTGCATTTTGTACAGGTCTTTTTGTTGACTAGTTTATAGAAAAATATAGTGTTAATTATCAATTTCAATAGTCAGATACTATTATTGATAATTAAATATAAATAACATTATGTTAAAAATATATCAATATTATTTGATTTTTATTGTTTGATTAATTGCAAATGATTATATTTGATTAAACCAATAAAAACTAATATATGAAAAAAACATTACTCGTTGCTGTCTTTATGACAGCCAACTTTGCTTTTGCACAAACCTATAATAATGGAGGTTTAAGTACTGGGGCTACTTCTAAAGGTGGTCTTGCGGCGCCAGCCGGATACACATGGTCTGAGCTTCAGAACAACACCGGAAATACAACAGAGTCTAATACCAGCCTTGGAATAGGAGGAACATTCAGCTCGGCTACAGCAAGTTTTTTTCTTGCAGATGATTTTACGGTTCCTGCCGGGTCCAGTTGGCAGATCACAACCATTGACTTTTTTGCTTATCAGACAAATTATGTGGGGACAACTGCACCTTTTAATACGGTGAGGGTTAATATATTCAGTTCAGATCCTTCTGTGACTGGTGCCACAAGCGTGTATGGAGATGATACCACCAATAGATTCAGCGCTGGTGTAGATGCCAATATGTACAGAACGGGAAATAGTCTGGTACCAGCCCCTACAACCCCTGGAACTACCAGGAAGATATGGAAGATTACAGCAAGTACTCCTAAAACTTTAAATCCAGGAACCTATTGGATAAAATATCAGCTGCAAAATGTAGTTACTGCTAGTGCAGGCTTCTTACCTCCGGTTACCATCGTAGGAAACAGGGGGCTTCCTACTTTTAATGCGAAGCAATTTGATGCTATTTTGGGAACCTGGGCTCCTATAGTAGATGCAGGAAATCCTGCAGCAGCTCCGGATTATCCTTTGGATATGCCATTCGTTATTACATTTACGTCTACAATATTAGGGACACAGGAAACTATGCAGTATGATAACAGAGTTCAGGTTTATCCTAATCCGGTAAAAGACAATTTCAGAATTAATAATCCTGAAAAACTCAATATAAGTTCCGTGGAAATTATGGATGCTTCCGGAAAGCTGGTAAGAACATTGAAAGGCTCTGAAGAGTATCATGTTTCAGATCTGCCAAAAGGAAATTACATTCTGAAAATAAAGAATGAAGATGGCTATACAAAAATTACAAAACTAATAAAGCAATAGCTTTAGTTTTCTTCTTCAAATATTTTTTATCCTGGCCATTTTCTTTGGCCAGGTTTTTTTTAGGGCTCAAAACTCTCAAATTTTCCGTTTTCGTAGAACAGAACAATTCGTTTGATCTTATTGGATTGATTTCCAATCACTTGGTTTAGCATTTGATCGTTAGAATTTTCTAATCGCTGAGAATCGGATATATTTTTCTGAGCTTTATATGGGGGTGGTATAAACGATTCTCGCGGGCTCTCTTTCAGGGCCTTAATTTCCTCTTCTGCTCCGAAATCTTCATCCTTCATCATTGTAAATAAGTCGGGGAGCGGAGTCGGTTTTCCTTTCTCATCATCCGTTTTTTCTTCCGAAGCTGATTCTACTTCCGGTAATTCCGATTTCAGCATTTCACCTTCACCTGTCACCAACCAATCCCAAAGAATTTCTGGAAAACTGGATTTTATCTTTATAATAAATTCCAGAGATGGTTTGTTTCTTCCGGAAGTGATATGTGAAATGGAAGAACGTTGTACATCAATTTCATCTGCAAACTCAGAAGGACTGAGATTGGAATACTCTATAACTTTGGAAATTCTTTCGTTTAAACTCATAAAAATAAGTTGTCAATTGTTTTACAAATGTAAATAATAAAATTTACATTGACAAATTACAAAAGTAAATAACGTTGACTTTTGTCAATATACAAATGTAAATAAATGTAATCAGTTAAAAAACAGTTAATTATATTATAAAATACAATTATGAAGTACAATTGAGTAATGTAAACTCAATTCTAACCGGATAAATTTCTTTAAATAATCTTCTCTAGATACTTCTGATTTAGTAAGCACCAATGAAAGATATTTATGACGAAATGTAATATAAACTGCTGATTATTAGTGTTTAAAAATGTAAACTAGGGATTTTAGGCTTAATCTAATTAAAAGACTATCCTGAATACCAAAAAACATTTATTCCCTTTGTATACAAACGTAAATAAATGTTTAAATGGCTATATATAAGTATATTACGATTAATATAATGGATAAAATACTTTCTCTAATAGTAGGGATGTTGTAATTATACAGTAAGGTACTTTTAAACTCTAAATATATCTGAAATTCAGCAATAAACACTAAAAACTAGCAGTTTACATATGTATATAGTCGCGAATGACTGAGTTTTCCACATTGATCGTGTTTAACTTTATTATGCTTATTTGTAAATAAATAACCTTTTATAGACTTAAAGTGACGTTATAAATAATATTGATATAAACTTTGTAACTACCTGAATTAATGTTAGTTATTATTCTTATCTGATACTTTATTCAATTAACAATTTTATCCACAGACAGAATGGCAGTCCAGCTTGTTTAGATGAATTACAAATGTTAACTGTTTTTTTCTGTCCAAAAATCATTAAATTTGACTCTTGTAAATTATTGATAATGAATTTTGAACAGATCTATTCTCCAAACCCTAATTTCTTAAACCGCTATATTTCCCCTGAAAAATTATTTTCTTACCTACAGAGCAATCTCGGCGGTTACATTCAAGAGATCGGAAGATCCTATTTAGATAAACCTATTTATCAGTTAAGCATCGGAACGGGAACGATTAAAGTTCTTGCCTGGTCACAGATGCACGGCAACGAATCGAATGCGACCCATGCCATGCTCGATCTGCTTGAGACTTTAGATAAGGCTCCTGAAATAAAAGAAGATCTTTTTAGTAAAGTAAAGCTGGATTTTATTTTTATGCTCAATCCTGACGGATCGGAAAGATGGACAAGACTTAATGCTGCAGATATTGATCTGAACAGGGATTTCCATAATGAGTCTAGCAAGGAGATTAAGTTTCTAAAAAAAACTGTGGCTTCTAATAGATATGATTATGCATTAAATCTGCATGAGCAGAGAACTATTTTCACTACAGATGGTATACATCCGGCAACGCTTTCCTTTTTGGCTCCTTCAGAAAATGTAGAACGTACGGTAACGGATAACAGGAAGAAATGTATGGCTGTAATAGGATCTATTTACGACCACTTAAAAGACTTAATCCCAAATCAGATTGGAAGATATTCCGACGAGTTTTACCCGACCTCTACAGGAGACAATTTTATTAAAGCTGGAATGCCAACGATTTTATTTGAAGGCGGTCATTTCGTAGATGACTATCTGAGAAAGGGAACCAGAAAATATTATACAGTTGCCTTATATTATGCACTAAAAGCAATCAGTGAATTAGACTCTGATATAGAAGGGTGGGAAAAGTATCTTGAAATTCCCGAGAACCAGGAAACGCATTATGATATTATTTACAGGAACGTAAAGCTGAATACAGACCATGAATGTATTTTGGATGTTGCCGTTCAGTACCGCGAAATTATAGAAGAAGGAAAAGACGAAATATCTTTCGTTCCTTTTGTGATGGAAGTAGGAGATGTGAAAAGGAAAAAGGGCTGGCTTGAAGTAGACTGTACAGGAAAGAAATTTGTATCTGCCACCAAATATCCAAAGCTGGATGCTATAGCAGAATTTACAATCGAAGACTAGATCGCATTACACATAAACAAAACGTCCTCAAAAAGTATTACTTATTGAGGACGGTATTTATTTTTAAACCAAGTTAGTTCACTACTTTAATTCCATTGGCTACAAACCTGATCTCTTCTTTAGGAGTGGTGATGGCATCAATTTCAGCCTGAGGCTTTTTAGCATCCTCAGCATAGTGCTTCTGCTCATCTATAGAAGTTACTTTTCTTTCTGCAGTTCCTTCCAGTACTATCGTTTTACCTTTTAAGGCTGTTGGTACGAAGAACGCATAATCTTTCATTTTTACGAAAAACTGAGAATTATCTTCAGTCTGGATCGTTAGCCAGCATCCTTTTTTCTCACATACATCGGTTACTTTTCCCTTCACGGCTACGCCTTCCACTTTTTTGTTATCCTTTTTAAGCTTCTTGCTCAGTTTATCTACTGTAATGGCTTTAGACTCTGAGGTTGAAACCACTCCTGATCCATAAGTATCACCTACAATAGCATTTCCTGCCGGTGGTCCGAATTTTTTCTGTGATGTCTCCTGTGCAAAAGCTAAAGTAGAAACACTTACAGCTGCTGCAAATAATATAGCCTTGAATTTCATTTTTAATATTTTTTTCAAAAGTACTAATTAAAATTGAATAATAATCCGGTGAAAAGTTGATGAAAAATAGGTGGTGCTGTAAATTTTAAACAAATTCCAAAATGAATGATAGATTTGTTTATATTTGACGCCTATACTTGACTATGCAAAAAAAACTGAAACTTTGGGATGCCATTATGCTGGTAATGGGCTCTATGATTGGAAGTGGAATCTTTATTGTAAGTGCCGATATGATGCGGAATCTGGGATCAGGTTTCTGGCTGGTCATAGTTTGGATCATTACGGGTGTGATGACTGTAGCAGCGGCAATCAGCTATGGAGAACTTTCTGCTCTGTTTCCAAAGGCAGGCGGGCAGTACACTTATCTTAAGGAGATTTTTGGTAAAAAGATGGGCTTTCTGTACGGATGGGGATTGTTTACGGTGATTCAGACAGGAACTATTGCTGCCGTGGCAATGGCTTTCGGGAAATTTACAGCTTATCTGATCCCCTCATTGAATGATGCAGCACCTCTTTTCCAGAGTGGAGAATTCAAAATCACCTGGATACAGATCCTGGCAATAGCCGTTATCCTTTTACTTACTTATATCAATACAAGAGGCGTTCAGAGTGGAAAGCTGCTTCAGAATGTATTTACGGGTTCAAAAATTATTGCCTTATTAGGTTTAATTGCTACCGGATTTATTTTGGTTGATTTCTCGCATCTGTCTGAAAATTTTAGCCTTGGTTCCGATTCATTTAATAATTTAAAAAAAGACATAAGCGGTAATTTCCTTAAAGAAGGCTGGGAGCCTATTGGGGGAATGACCTTACTTGGAGGTATTGCAGCCGCTATGGTAGGTTCGGTTTTCAGTTCTGTAGCCTGGGAAAGTGTGACTTTCGTTTCCGGAGAAGTAGAAAACCCAAAGAAAAATATTGTCAAATCTATGATCTACGGAACTTCCGCAGTGATGATTTTATACTTAGCAGTGAATTATGTATATCTGAATGCTTTAGATAGAGACAGTATTGCTTTTGCTACGAATGACAGGGTAGCGGTTGCTGCTTCACAGAATATTTTCGGAAGTGCAGGAACGGTTATTATTGCTGTTCTGGTGATGGTTTCTACATTCGGATGTAACAATGGCCTTATTCTGGCAGGGTCCAGAGTATTTCAGACCATGGCGAAAGACGGAATGTTTTTTAAATCAGCAGAGAAAAATAATAAAAATGAGGTTCCGGAAAATGCTTTATGGATGCAGGGAGTCTGGGCTTCATTGCTTTGCCTGAGTGGGCAATACGGCAATCTTCTGGATATGATCTCTTTTGTGATCGTTTTATTTTATATGATCACTGTCTTTGGGGTTATTTATTTAAGATTTAAAAAACCGGACCTTGAAAGACCGTACAAAACATGGCTTTATCCTATAACTCCCATTATCTACCTTCTGATAGGAGCCGGATTCTGTGTGCTACTTCTGATCTACAAACAGCAATACACCTGGCCCGGATTTTTAATGGTATTGCTTGGACTTCCGGTCTATTATTTTATTAACAGGAAAAAACAGCCGGATCAATAACTAAAATTTGACTGTATCTATACTACTTGAGGGCTTCCGGATGAATCTGGGAGCCCTCGTTTTTGATAATATTTTTGAGGTCTTTTCCCGTTTATTTCATGAAAATGTGTATTTTGGTAGTTCTTTTTAAGTAAACTAGACCATGAAGTAAAAATAAGAAGCTGACTATGGATACACCAAATTACAGAATGCCTTTTGTACCTTCAACACTCATGACTGAAGGCGGGAGCATTGATATCTGCGACATGGGCGAAAGCATTGCGCACAATATCATGCTGCTGATCACCACCAAAAAAGGCGAAAACCGATATGATGACAACTATGGAAACGACGTCTGGAGCCTGGAATTCGACAATGGAGTTACCAGTGCCGTATGGGAGAGCGTTTTTATAAAAAGCCTCAGAAGGCAGATTCAGGAGTATGAACCACGGATCGTACAGGCACAGGTTGATGCCCACATTCAATTTGTAGAACACAGCTACGATACCAAAGAGCACACAGAGATCAAAAAGAAAGTAAGAATTGCCATCAATGCAAAAATGGAGGCAACGGGAGAGCGTTTCAGCTTTTCTACAGAATTATTTTTAAGTCCGATGTCTATTGACTAAATGTTTTTAACTGCAAGAAAAATTTATGAACTTAGATCAAAATATATATTCCAAAGAATCTGTAAAGGCAAGAATGCTTCAGAATGCCACCAAAGTGTGGGGACTGAAAAGCCCGCAATCTCTGGACCCTTTTGTAAAATTACTGATAGACGCTTTCAGTACAGAAGTCTTTAAAGCCAATAACGAGATCCAGACGGTCAACGCACGGATACTGGAGAAACTGGCAAAGCTTCTGACGCCATCCATTTATACCCATCCGATTCCGGCCCATGCTGTTGCTTTTACATTGCCGTACGAGTCTTCAGAGGTTCTACTGGAGCATACGGAGTTCTTCTTCCGGAAGCAGATGACCTCTACAGTGAAATCAGAATCGGATAAACAGCTGAATATTCCTTTTACACCGGTAGGAAATGTACGGATCAATAAAGTACAGACTGCCGTCATGTTTGTAGGAAATACCTGCTACAGTGTAGACGAAAGACTTAATAAGATACCGGTAGCAAGATTTCAGGGAAAACCTGAAGATTACCGAAAGATCACGATAGGAGTGGATGTAAGCAAATACACCAGTGAAAATTTCCCTAAATACATGAGTGTATTTTGTTCAAACCCTGCTTTTGAACATATGGACTTTGTCTATAAGCTTCTTCCTTATATTACGGTAACCAGTAATGGAAATCCTTTATTTGTAAGAGAAGGGCTAAGCTACCTTACGAATAGCCAGCCGGAAGGATATGAACAGATGTTTAAAGAACAGTCTATCCGGAATAAGGCCATTGAAGATATTAAAAGTATTTATCGCCATAAATTCATCGAAATCACAGGACTTTCAGACAGTCTTTTTTCAGAACCTGGAAAACTACCGCAGAACCTTGATTTTCTCGATGGAAAAGAGGATATCAGAAAACAAATCGGGGACAAACGTTATCTATGGCTTACTTTTGAATTCCCACCGCAGTTTTCTGCCGAGATTTTAGATAACTTTTCTTTTGTCATGAATGCATTCCCGATCTACAACAGAGGCTGGAAGAAGACAGAATACAGCCTGGACATTATGGGAAACAATATTCCTCTCGTTACAGACGAAGGAGAACATTTCCTGTACGTAGATGAGGTTCAGGATGGTGACGGAAGAAGATATACCGAGATCCCTTTTACTCCGGCTGATGATCTTAAAAAAGGTCTGTACACGGTAAGAAAAGGAGGAATGGAGCGTTTTACCAATAGAAATGCGGTAGACATGATCGCCAATGTACTGGAACTGACCAGAGACGAGATCGCTGCATTTTCACTTTTAAACAGAGATAACGTTAAAGGCGTACTGAGCGAAATGTCTGACAAAATGAAGACTATGGTACAGAAGGTGAATAATGCCAAGAGAAATATAAGACAGGAGCTGAATTATGTGATCATGGAACCTGTAGAAAAAACGGATCATACGTATGCTTCCTTCTGGATAACACATTGTACACTGGCTAATCACATGCGTCCCGGAACAGAGCTTTCTAATCAGCTGAAATCACAGACCGTTGTACTTCTCACCGAAACTATAGGTGGATCTGAGGAGCAAAAAGGAACAGACAGTATTCAGGCTTATAAATATGCTTTAACCACACGAGACAAGATCATTTCCCTTGAAGACGTTAAGAACTATTGCAGAATGGTTCTGAAAGATGAGGTAAAGGAAGTAAGAGTAAAAAGGGGAACCATGATCAGTAATCGTCCGAAAGAAGGTTTTGTAAGAACCGTTGAGGTCGAAATTATTCCTATGAACTATTCTTTTTACGGAAGAGCCTACTGGGAAAATATGGCCAATATCCTTAGAAACCAAATTATTTCAAAAGCTATTGACGGGATCGAATATGTAGTGAAAATAAGTAATGAAGATGTTGATCTTGACGAAATATAAACAATAACACCTAAACTATAAACTATGAGAAAGATTATCGTACTTGCAATGGCCCTGGCGTTTACATCAGTCAGTGTCGTCAGTTGTAAAAAAGACATCAGTAAACTGGGAAATTCTGTTTTGAACCTTGGCGGAGCAGATGATGCCAATGCTATCATTGATTTTAATAACAATTTTTTAGATTCTTATAAAAGTACATCAAGACATATCGAAAGCATCCTGAAATATGCCGATGCTGCTTCAGCGAAAGCAAAAGGAGAGAAAGTGACCATGATGCCTATTGTGATCAGCTCAATGGATTTCGCATTCGGAAAGATCAAAGACGTGCCATCAGGTTTTGGAAAAGATAAAGCAGCGATAGAAGCAGATTTTAATATCTATAAGGCTAAGAAGGAAAATATAGAGAAAAAGTTTGAAGAACTTAAGTCCTATATGAATTCTGAAGATTACAAAGATGATAAAGGCGCGAAAGCCGATGCTATCACAAAGGATATTGAGACGGAAGCGCAGGCTTTATTTACTTCAGGAGAAAATGTAGTTGCCAAGATCAAGCCGGGAACTGATGCCGCAGAAGAAATAGTCCTTAAGGATCACCCAATGAAGGAGTACATCATTTCTTCCAAAAATGTAATGAATTCTCTGGATTCTAATATTGATGTATTGGATAAGCAGTATTCAGGAAAATTCAACGAAGCAGAAGTTCAGAAAAAATACGATGAGCTTGCTAAAACAGTAGAAGCGAATTCGAAATTAGACTTCAATGTGAAAGATCCACAGTATTCTTATAAAAAATCCCAGTTTGAAAGCTTTAATAAAACAGCTTCCAGCTTTTTGGATACCTACAGAAAACTGATCCGTGATGCTAAAGGCACAGGAAAAATTTCCGACAGTGGTATCCAGCAGATCGATTCTTCGTATGAATCTGTACTGAACTCGTACAATTCATTTGTGAAATAAGGAATTCTATAAAATCTATATAAAAAGACTGATGCATTGTGTCAGTCTTTTTTATTTGCTTAATTATTCAGTATAACAGTAGAAGGGCATAAAAATGAATGGTATTAAAATCCTAATCTAATATGATCTATTTATTGAATTTTATAGCGTTGAAAATTTAACTAAAATTAAACTTTAATAAAAACTTTCCACCTCATACAATTCCATAAAATTCCGTAATTTTGCACATTGTGATTTTCAGGCAGAGTCACTCCAAATTATGAGCAAATCAACAGAATATATAGAAGTTTACGGAGCACGTGAACACAACCTTAAAAATATTAATGTTAAGATCCCCCGTAACGAACTGGTCGTAATTACCGGACTTTCGGGAAGCGGAAAATCATCTTTGGCTTTTGACACGATCTTTGCCGAAGGACAGCGTCGTTATATCGAAACATTCTCGGCATACGCCCGTCAGTTTTTAGGTGGTTTGGAGCGTCCTGATGTAGACAAGATCGAAGGACTTTCTCCGGTAATTGCTATCGAGCAGAAAACAACCAACAAAAACCCAAGGTCTACTGTAGGAACCGTTACTGAACTTTACGATTACCTGCGTCTTTTATATGCAAGGGTTTCTGATGCCTACTCTTTGTCTACAGGAAAAAGATTGGTAAGTTATACGGAAGATCAGATTCTGGAAGCGATCAAGGAAAATTATAAAGGTGAAAAAATAATGCTGATGGCTCCTGTGGTACGTTCCAGAAAAGGACATTACCATGAGCTTTTCGTGCAGATGGCCAAAAAAGGATATGGCCAGGCAAGAATCGACGGTGAGCTTCAGGATATAGAATACGATCTTAAACTGGACCGTTACAAAACCCATGATATCGACATCGTTATCGATCGTTGGATCATTGGGGAAAATGCCTCCGAATCCAGAATGGAGAAATCCCTGCGTACCGCCATGGAAATGGGTGAGGGCGTTATAGGAATCCAGAAACTGGGAGGTGCAGACATTGAATACTTCTCGAAAAACCTGATGGATGCCGAAACAGGCCATTCACTGGCGCTTCCGGAACCGAATACATTCTCTTTCAACTCTCCGAAAGGAAGTTGCCCGGATTGTAAAGGATTAGGAACCATCAAAAAGATCAACACGGATTATTTTATTGAAAATCCTAAACTGTCGATCAACCAGGGTGGATTGTTGCCGCTGGAAGATATTAAATCCAACAAATGGATTCTGTCTCAAATCAAAAATATCCTTGAGATCTTTGGATTGGGGATGGCGACGCCTATTCAGGACATTCCCGAAGAGGCTTTAGACTATATCTACAACGGATGTCACAAAGAATTTAATAAAGACCTGAAATACGCAGGGATTACCAAAAAGATAAAAATAAGCTTCGATGGTCTGATTACTTTTATGGAAGAGATCATCGATGAAAGAGAATCTTATGAGGCAGTATTGCTGGAAAGACATTTCACAACAGAAGAGACCTGCCCGGAATGTGGCGGAACCCGTCTTCAGCCTGCAAGTTTAAGCTTTAAAATAGACGGAAAGAATATTGCTGAGGTAAATGCTTTAAGCTTATCTGATTTAAAAGAATGGTTATCATACATTAAAGATAAATTCTCAGAAAAAAATAAAATCATTGCTTACGAGATCTTAAAAGAGATTGAAACAAGACTTCAGTTCCTTTTGGATGTAGGTTTGGATTATCTGAGTTTAAGCAGAAGCTCCCGAACCCTTTCAGGAGGGGAGTCTCAGAGGATTCGTCTGGCCACACAGATCGGGTCACAGCTTGTGAATGTGCTGTATATTCTGGATGAACCAAGTATCGGGCTTCACCAAAGAGATAATGAAAGACTGATCAGTTCATTAAAGAACCTTAGAGATATCGGAAATTCTGTAATTGTTGTAGAGCACGACAAAGATATGATTCTGGAAGCCGATGAGGTATTGGATATTGGTCCGAGAGCCGGAAAATTCGGAGGAGAAATATTGTGGCAGGGGAAACCGAAAGACTTATTAAAAGCAGATACCATCACAGCACAATACATTAATGGAAAAAGAAAAATCGAAGTTCCTTCAGAAAGAAGAGTGGGCAACGGTAAAAATATTCTGTTAAAAGGAGCTACAGGAAATAACCTTAAAAATGTAACCCTAGATATTCCATTAGGAAAATTAGTAGTAGTGACGGGAATTTCAGGAAGCGGGAAATCTTCCCTGATCAACGGAACTTTGTACCCGATCCTTAACAAACATTTCTACAGAGCTGTTCAGGAACCTCTTCCGTATAAGAAGATTGAAGGGCTGGATAATATAGATAAAATTGTAGACGTAGACCAGACACCGATCGGAAGAACACCGCGTTCAAATCCTGCAACCTATACAGGAATGTTTACGGACATCAGAAACCTTTTTGCAGAACTTCCGGAGAGTAAGATCCGTGGCTATAAGCCGGGAAGATTCTCCTTTAACGTAAAAGGCGGAAGATGTGAAACCTGTCAGGGTGGAGGATTGAAAGTCATTGAAATGAATTTCCTACCTGATGTTTACGTGCATTGTGAGACATGTAACGGAAAACGTTTCAACAGAGAAACCCTGGAAGTACGTTACAAAGGAAAATCGATCTCCGATGTACTGGATATGACCATTGATGAAGCGGTAGACTTTTTTCAGCCAATCCCTAAGATTTTTGCTAAAGTAAAAACTCTTCAGGATGTAGGATTGGGATATATTACCCTTGGACAGCAGTCGACGACACTTTCAGGAGGGGAAGCACAGCGTATCAAGCTTGCGACAGAACTTTCGAAAAGACAAACCGGAAATACGCTTTATATCTTAGATGAACCGACAACCGGACTTCACTTTGAAGACGTAAAGATTTTGATGGAAGCCATCAATCAACTGGTGGAATTAGGAAACTCATTCATTATCATCGAACATAATATGGATGTGATCAAACTGGCCGACCATATTATCGACGTAGGACCGGAAGGAGGAAAACACGGCGGACAAATCGTAGCTCAGGGAACTCCTGAAGAGATCGTAAAGTCTAAGAAGAGTTTGACCGGGAAGTTCTTGAAGAGGGAACTGGAATAAAGATTTATATGAGCAGCTTAGCACAAAAAGACGGAAGAAATACGAGGTATTTTGAAATCCAGAATGATGGAGTTTTTGTAAGAACTAAATTTGCAAAAGAATTGAATGAGTATAAGATTCATTTTACAGACATTCATGATGATGAAAGTGTTTTTAGAAAATCAAAAGATCCCGTACTTATAGCTATAGTTATATCTGTTTTACTGAATTCAATATTGCTCACTATCTTTATTGGTGAAAGTTATCAGCTCTCCGAATCTTCAGGAATGATTGTTTTCGGTATTGCAATGATTCCTTCTTTGATTGTAACTGCTATATGTAATAATGAATTCAGAGCTGAAAGTTCTAAAAACCTTGCTGCTGCAAAACCTCTTATTTTCTCTTACAGGAAAAAAGAAATGGAAGAAGTTGATGGATTTATTGCTGAAATTAAAAAGAGTAAAAAAGAATATTATCTGAGAGAATATTATAAAGTAGATAATCTGATTCCGACTCACACACAAATAGCAAGGATTCACTGGCTTTATGAAAATAAATACATTACAGAAAGTGATGCACAGTTTATCATTGATGAGCTTGAAAGCAGAAGAATAATCAACGGATTGTAATATATTCGGGAAATAATAAAATATAGAAAAGAATTTGTGAAAGCAGATTCTTTTTTTTATTAAATGAAGCTAATAGTAAGGGGAAAATAAGGGTAATTTACTTCCCAATATTAATTTTTCAATTATATTTAATTTTATTACACTGATAATCAGTTATTTGCGTTTCAATGTTAATTTAATGTTAACTCAATATGAATTTAATATGAATTATTTCATAACTTTGGTATAAGAGATATACATAATATTTAAAACCAAAGAGTTATGAAAAATAAAATTCAACTATTTATCGCTTCAGTTTTAGTGTGTGGGTTCATAGCTGTGACAAATACTGCTAAAGCTCAAACATATGATAATAATACAATTGAGGCCATTCAGCTGAGTAAGAATAATGATACCTTCAATGATATAAGAAATAAATTGATGGAAAACTTCGACCTTACCAATTCCGATTATAAACAAGGCATTGTAAACTCAGTAGTCAAATTTGATATTTCAAATAAAGGCAAAATAGTGAATGTTCACTCTAGTGGCGATTGCAAAATTGTAAGCAAAGAAATTGAAACTGTTTTAAGTGAACTTGATTACAGAGTAGATCGCAAAAAATTAAATGAAAATATAGTTGCCTATACCTACGAAATGCCTGTAACAGTTGAAATCAATAACAAATAATATCCACAAGATATTTTTTAGAATACAGACTTTAAAAACAGAGCTTGACTACTGTTCTACATTAAAAAATAATAAAGCCCTAATTTAATTTTAATAACTCTATTGAAATTAAATTAGGGCTTAGCTATTATAAGGAAGAAATATAAACCTCTATTTTAGTTCCGTCATAATTAAAAGTTCCATCAGAATTACGTTTACCCAGGACCCATTTCATATCTACGGGAACCGACCATGCTGTTCCTAAAGAAAATCCGTTCACAGATCTGATCTCTGAGCCACTTCCTGTAGTGACAGCTGAATGAAACCATGTTTTATCCCTCACTCTGTAAAATCCTATAGCTTTTCCTTTGGGAATGATAGAGTATCCGTCCCATTTCTCTCCTGCAGAATAATCGAACTTATTGAGCCATCCTTGCGCGTGAAACTGTACAAGTTCACTGGGGGATATAGCTGCCCCTCTCATATATAAGGAATAAGCTACCACATCATGGCATATTCCTTTGTTGTAGTTGCCCATGTCATCGTGGCCGGAAAGAAGACTGTTAGAAATCAATGTCTTTTTTACGGCGTCTAGCTGCCCGGCATGAGCTCCTTTTGCTGTGATAATTTCCATATTTTTATTTGTTTTGGTGTGATGTTTTTGGTGTATTGAAAGATACGCAATAAATTATAAACGAGATGAATACCCAAAGTACATATCTCGTGCTGATGTTTTTAGTCTTTAGTAGAGGACCTATAAATCATGAAAACTTTAAATATTAAACTATAATAAATGGATGGAAAATTCGTTATAAATTTAGCAAACATAAAATTAAAACGATATGAAAAATTTAAAGAAACTAACAAAAACTGATTTGAAATCCGTGTATGGCGGAGAATCAAAGAAATACTGCGTATACTGCGAAAGATTAAATAAAGTAGTATGCAGCGAGGTTCCGATCGCTCAATGCCCTTAAAAAATTAAAGCTGCTTTAAAAGCAGCTTTTTTTATGATGAGGTTTTAATAATTAGTGGGCGTATTGTGTAAAACTATTCAAACTTGCCTTCAGATCCTTAGCACTTCCAATACTGTCAAAACTGATATTATCAATTTTCCATCCCTGGTCGGAATTCATTAAATGGATTTGGTCGGTCCACATAATTTTAGGAGGCAACGTTGTATATTCAAAATCAACAACCGCATCTGCTGATGTTCCGGCAGGATCTATGATAACCGATTTTATTTTATATCTGGTAAACCCCTCATATAGACTAGAAAAAACAGCACCTTCAAACAGCAGTGGTTTTTCATCGGGATGATTGCTTTTCTTTACTTTTTCAATATCAGCTTTTGATGCATTGATGGCTTCTTCCAGAGCTTTTTTCAGTTCCGGGGAAAACAGACTGTCAGAGAATGGTTTATGATAAAGAGCATCATTAGAATTACCATACAATTTGTAAAGTTCATTGATTTTTAAGGTGATCGCGGTTTCTGCTGGTACAGATTGTTTGATTTCCTGTTTTTTACAGGATATAAAAAAAAGAAAGGCACTTAGGCATAAAAGAACTCGTTTCATCATTTAATGTATATTTATTTTTTAATCAAGGAGTCAAATCATATGCCATAGTTTTTGCATCTTATTCTGTTTTTAAGGATAAAATAAATTGATCAGCTAATCATAAAAAATGTATACATTTGATTATAAATCCTGATTTGTGAATCCTATACTTGATGTCGTAGTACGCTCTCTGTGCGTTTATCTGTTTATGGTAATCGCAATCCGCCTTTTTGGTAAAAATCAGCTTTCTCAACTCAATGCGGGAGATGTTGTATTGCTGCTCCTTATTTCCAATGCGGTTCAGAACGCAATGGTGGGACCGGATACATCGCTTCAGGGTGGTCTTATTGCAGCACTCGTTCTTTTTGCGGCCAATTTTATTCTAAAAAGACTCATGTTTTCCAACCGAAAATTCGAAACATTCATGGAAGAAGATCCTGTAGTCCTGATCAGGGATGGAATAATAGATCAGACTGCTTTAAATAGAGTGAAAATCACCCGTGATGAATTGGAAGAAGCCATTCGGGAACATGGCGTGGAAAAAACAGAAGATGTAAAACTCTCTATCCTTGAGGTAGACGGAAACATCAGTGTTGTTTCGCAGGATGAAACAGGAAAACAAACACATTATTCAAGGATAAAAAGAAAGAATAAAAGAAAATACCATTAAATAAAATGAATTACGAATTAAGAGAAATGCTTCCCAGTGACGAAAAAAGGGTGCTGGAAATTTTCAGACAGGGAGTAGATGGTGGTATAGCCACTTTTGAAACAGAAATTCCTACTGCTGAAGCATGGAATATGGAATATTTTAACGATTGCCGCTGGGTGCTGGAAAATGAAAGTAATGAAATAGTAGGATGGTGTGCTTTGAAACCGGTAAGTAAAAGAGAATGTTATAAAGGAGTTGCTGAAGTAAGCATTTATTTCGACAATACTTATCAGAGGAAGGGTTTAGGGTCAGTTCTGTTAAAAAAGATGATCCTTGACAGCGAAAGCCACGGATTTTGGACGCTGCAGGCCAGTATTTTTCCCGAAAATGAAAGTTCCATACGATTTCATCAAAAAAACGGTTTCAGAACTATAGGTGTTAGAAAAAAAATCGGAAAATTGAACGGACAGTGGAAAGACGTTATCATGATGGAAAAGAGAAGCGACATAATAGGGTAATGAGAAGCCAGAGGTTAGAAATTAGTCTGAAGTTTTGAAACATATCCCGAAACTAACTTCTAACCTCTAATTTCTAACTTCTTTTTTAAATTTTGGCACTAACCTTGTTATCTCCCTATTGAAATTTGAAAAAGTAGAATAATGAAAGGTTTAATTAAAATTACAGGGGTCGTTACGGTCTTGTTCATGATGTCATCGTGTGTAGTACATGATCAGCATGTAAGAAGGGTTCCACCGGGACACGCCAAGAAAATGTATGGAGGAAGCGCAAGATATTATGCGCCGGGACAGGTCAAAAAAAGAGTCTATTACTATGACAATGATGACAGAGGTGGCCACCATAAACACAAAGGTAGAAAACACCACAGAGATTGAAAAAAATAAAAAAAGCCCTGATTTTTCAGGGCTTTTGATTTATATTTAAAATCTGGATTTTTTAGGATTCAGAAATGTATTGAAAATCATCACTTCCGATCCGAATTTTTTCTCAACCCTTTCTGCAATGTTCAGCATTTCACTTTTGATGAAATCTTCCCTGAGGTCTTCATTGTCAAAGATCAGAAGAAGATTATAATTCTTACCTTCATCAATATAGTCGGTGTGTACTTCAGAAAGAATATATTTGTTGACATCCATCAGGTTTTCTGCCATCAGGACCAGTGTTTCGTCAATATAATTTTCCCATTCTTCAATATTGTTTTTTGTGCAATGGAAAGTTATACTCAATAAGCTCATATTTTATGAATTTTTAAGATTTTCTGGATAAATTCTAGTGCAAAAATCGGTAAAAATTTCGTAAATTAGCCCGTTAATAAAAATTGGAAATAAATAATTTTCAGACGCACAGCTAAGGGTCTGACTGTCATTATAATAAAATTTGTTTATGCAAAAAGAAGGAGAAAGACTGATTCCTATCAACATTGTTGATGAAATGAAATCGTCTTATATCGATTATTCGATGTCGGTTATCGTTTCAAGGGCGTTGCCGGATGTAAGAGACGGCCTGAAACCCGTTCATAGAAGAGTACTTTACGGTATGTATGGATTAGGGGTTTTTTCTAATAGAAAATATTTGAAATCTGCCAGAATTGTTGGGGATGTTTTAGGTAAATACCACCCGCATGGAGACTCTTCTGTGTACGATGCAATGGTAAGAATGGCTCAGCCTTGGAGCTTACGTTATCCTCAGGTAGACGGGCAGGGTAACTTTGGTTCAATGGACGGTGACCCGCCTGCAGCAATGCGTTATACAGAAGCAAGACTGAAAAAAATATCAGATGATATTCTTGCTGATTTAGATAAAGAAACTGTAGATTTTCAGAATAACTTTGATGACAGTATGACGGAACCTACCGTTATGCCTACAAAAATTCCAAATCTTCTGGTCAACGGAACATCTGGTATCGCTGTAGGTATGGCGACCAATATGGCTCCGCACAATTTATCAGAATCTGTAGATGCAATTTCTGCCTATATCGATAATAAAGATATTACGATCGATGAACTGATGCAGCACATTACAGCCCCGGATTTCCCTACAGGAGGTATCATTTACGGTTACGACGGAGTAAGGGATGCTTTCCATACAGGAAGAGGAAGAGTAATGTTGAGAGCAAAAGTTAATTTCGAAGAAATTGGAAACAGAAATGCTATCATCGTTACGGAGGTTCCTTACCAGGTGAATAAGGCGGACATGATCGCCAGAACAGCGGAGCTTGTAAAAGATGATAAAATTGTAGGTATTCATGAGATCAGAGACGAATCGGACAGAAATGGTCTGCGTGTCGTTTATGAACTTAAAAATGATGCCATTCCAAATGTTGTCTTAAACCTGTTATATAAATATACAGCACTTCAAACTTCTTTCAGTGTTAATAACATTGCTTTGGTTAAAGGAAGACCAGAACAGCTGAATTTAAAGGATATCATTCATCACTTTGTAGAGCACAGACATGAAGTCATTGTAAGAAGAACTCATTTTGAGCTTAAAAAAGCAAAAGAAAGAGCGCATATCTTAGAAGGTTTCATGAAAGTGATTGGCGCTCAGGATTCATTAGACAGAGCAATTTCTATCATCCGTCACAGTGCGAATCCGCAAGGGGCAAAAGAAGGATTGATCGAGGCATTTGATCTTTCTGAAATTCAGGCTCAGGCTATCCTTGATCTAAGATTGGCGCGTCTTACAGGAATGGAACTTGACAAGATCCGTGACGAATACGATGCAATCATGAAAGAGATCTTGAATTTGGAAGATATTTTGGCTAATGAACCAAGAAGATTCGAGATCATCAAAGAGGAATTGGCTGAGATTAAAGAAAAATACGGTGACGAAAGAAGAACTGCTATTGATTATTCAGGAGGAGAGATGTCTATCGAAGATATTATCCCGAATGAAGCAGTAGTTCTTACGATTTCACACGCAGGATATGTTAAGAGAACTTCGCTTTCTGAATACAAAATTCAGAGCAGAGGAGGTGTAGGAAACAGAGCGGCAACAACAAGGGATGAAGACTTCCTTGAGTATATCGTATCTGCGACCAACCACCAGTATATGTTGTTCTTCACAGAAAAAGGAAGATGTTATTGGTTAAGAGTATTTGAAATTCCTGAAGGATCTAAGACTTCAAAAGGAAGAGCGGTACAAAACCTTATCAATATCGAACAAGACGATAAGATCAAAGCGTATATCAGAACCAACAACCTGAAAGATGCTGAGTATGTAAACCAGATGAGCGTAGTAATGGTGACTAAAAACGGAACCATCAAGAAAACGTCTCTTGAAGCGTACTCAAGACCGAGAGTGAATGGGGTGAATGCTATTGAAATCAGAGATAATGACCAATTGTTAGGAGCTTACTTAACCAATGGAACTTCTCAGATCATGATTGCTACTAAAAATGGTAAATGTATCCGTTTCCCTGAAGAAAAAGTAAGAGAAGTAGGTAGAGGATCTATTGGGGTACGTGGTATCGCGATGGATGACGATGATGAAGCAATTGGTATGATTGTTGTGAATGATGTGGAGAAAGAAACAGTTCTTGTAGTTTCTGAAAAAGGATACGGAAAGAGAACTGCGGTAGAAGACTATAGAATCACCAACAGAGGAGGAAAAGGAGTAATCACCCTGAATATTACCGAAAAAACAGGAAATCTGATCGCTATTCAGAATGTAACAGATGAAGACGGATTGATGATCATCAATAAGTCCGGTGTTGCCATCAGAATGAATATGGATGAGATGAGAGTAATGGGAAGAAATACCCAGGGGGTAAGAATGATCAACCTTAAGAAAAATGACGAAATTGCAGCGATTGCAAAAGTAGAAATGGATAAAGATGTGGTAGAGGAAGATTCTGAAGAAAATGAAGAAGGAACAGTAATTGTAACTGATAACCAGGAAGACAATACAACACCTCAGGCTGAGCAGGAAACTCCGGCAGAGGAAAATGAGGGTTCTGATTCTGAAGAATAAAATGTACAATTAATATAATATAGTTATTATGAAGAAACTCATTTTAGGTATAGCAATCGTGGCTTCTGCTTTCGTTTTCGGACAGAAGGGTGATGTGAATGCCAAATTGCAGGAAGTGAACAAAGCAGCAATGGATGCATATAATGCAAAAAATTATACCGTTGCCGCGCCTAAGTTTTTAGAAGTTTATAACTTATTAAAAACAAGTGGCCAGGATGATAAGATATACATGTATTATGCAGGATTAAGTTATGCTTTAGCAAATAACACAGACGAATCCATCAAAATATATACGGATCTTGTTAATTCCGGTTTTACAGGGGTTCAGACAACATATACTGCAAAAGAGAAAAAATCTGGTCAGGTAGTTAATTTAGATAAGGCTACTTGGGAATTGATGAAGAAGAATAGCGATTATTCAGATTTCAAAACTGAACAGACAGCAAGTGTTGAGCCGGATTTATATGAAACGTTATCTACATTGCTTCTTAATGCAAAGAAATCTAATGAAGCATTAGTAATCATTGAAAAAGGATTGGCAAAATATCCTAATAATGCTAAGCTAAAAGAAGCTCAGGCTACCGCTTACTATGATTCTGGTAATACAGAAAAATTCATTGGAGCACTTAAAGAACAGTTGGCTAAAAACCCTACAGATGCTACCAACTGGTATAATCTTGGTGTAATGCAGTCTAAAAACCCTGCTACGGTAGAAGATGCAATTGCTTCATTCAAAAAAGCGATTGAGGTCAAGCCTAACTTTGATAATGCCCATCAGAACATTGTGTATACAGTAATTGGTGATGATTCTAAAATTGTAGACCAGATCAATGCTTCAAGAAAAGACAAGCCGGATGAAGCGACTAAGCTGATTGATGCAAGAAAAGAGAGATTTACCAAAGCTCTTCCTTATGCTGAAGCTTGGTACAAAGCGTCGCCGGAAAACCTTGATGCAATTTCTACATTAAAGGATATCTATGTTGTAACAAAAAATATGGATAAAATTAAAGAACTAAAAGCTAAAGAAGCTGAGCTTAAAGCAAAAGTGAAATAGTAACTCTTTAATTGAATTATAAATGAAACCGGAGCAGAAATGTTCCGGTTTTTTGTTTTTTTCAACCTAAAATACAGCTCTGTTTTTTCCAGCGATTATCGTTAAATTTCACTGTAAAAATTCTCTGCAATTCCGTATCTTTGAGAAAAATTTTTTACAAGATGATAGAGTGGAAAACCGTCAAAGAATACGAAGATATTACCTATAAAAAATGTAATGGTGTAGCAAGAATTGCTTTCAACAGACCAGAACTCCGAAACGCTTTTCGTCCCAAAACTACTTCCGAATTATACGATGCTTTTTATGACGCCTCTGAAGATTCTTCAATAGGGGTTGTTTTGCTTACCGGAGAAGGGCCAAGTCCTAAAGATGGAGGTTGGGCTTTTTGTAGCGGAGGAGATCAGAAAGCAAGAGGACATCAGGGATATGTAGGGGAAGATGGAAGACATCGTTTAAATATCCTGGAAGTTCAGCGTTTGATCCGTTTCATGCCGAAAGTGGTTATCGCGGTTGTTCCGGGATGGGCTGTTGGTGGCGGACATTCACTTCATGTGGTTTGTGATCTTACTTTAGCGAGTAAAGAACACGCCATTTTTAAGCAGACTGATGCGGATGTTACCAGTTTTGATGGTGGGTATGGTTCTGCTTACCTGGCTAAAATGGTGGGTCAGAAAAAAGCACGTGAAATATTCTTTTTAGGAAGAAATTATTCTGCTCAGGAAGCTTTGGACATGGGAATGGTTAATGCGGTGATCCCACATACTGAATTAGAAGATACAGCGTACGAATGGGCTCAGGAAATTTTAGCTAAATCTCCATTGTCTATCAGAATGCTGAAATTCGCTATGAACCTTACAGACGACGGAATGGTAGGACAGCAGGTGTTTGCAGGAGAAGCAACCCGTTTGGCTTATATGACTGAAGAAGCACAGGAAGGAAGAAATGCATTCCTTGAAAAAAGAAAACCGGACTTCGGAGAAAACCAGTGGATCTCTTAAGACTGTATTAAAGTACAAAGTAAAATGTATTAATGCATTACACTTTTACATCGTACATTTTACATTATACAAATTATGACTGATTGGATAAAAGCCGCAAGGCTAAGAACTTTACCGCTTTCATTAAGCGGAATTATTATGGGGGCTTTCATTGCAAAATGGAGGCTTTACCGTGAAGGCGGAACATGGGACTGGAGAATTTTTGCTCTGGCTCTTTTAGTGACGCTATTGTATCAGATTTTATCAAACTATGCCAATGACTATGGTGATGGTGTAAAAGGAACTGATGCCAAAAGAATCAATGAAGCGGAAGCAAGAGCGGTAGCTTCAGGGAAGATTACAGCCAAGCAGATGAAAAATGCGGTTATTATTTTCTCTGTGCTGTCATTTGTCGCTACAATTGCGCTTCTGTATGTAGCATTTTTCCCTGATTTTATGAAAGAATTTTACATTTTCATTGGACTGGGTGTTGCCTGTATTTTGGCAGCAATAGGATATACAGTAGGAAAAAAACCGTACGGGTACATGGGATTGGGAGATCTCTTTGTGTTTGTATTCTTCGGACTGGTTTCCGTATGTGGAAGTTATTTTCTGTTTACAAAAACCTTCAGTTGGGATATGTTGCTTCCCGGAACGGCCATCGGAATGATGAGTATGGCGGTTTTGAACCTTAACAATATGAGAGATATTGAAAGCGACAGATTATCCGGGAAAAAAAGTTTAGCCCTGAGAATAGGCTTCAAAAATGCAATGATCTATGAAATGATCCTGCTGCAGCTCCCATTGATCCTGATCCTAATGTTTTTAGGAGTGAATGGTTTCATACAGGCTCAGAATTATTACGTTTTTATTGTCATGATTCTGCTTTTACCGCTGATGAAACTAAGAAGAAAAATAATGACGGTTAAAGAACCCAAAGAGTTGGATCAGTACCTGAAACAGGTGGGTATCATGACCTTTGTAATGGCAGTTCTTACTGCATTTGGACTTAATTTTTTTAACTAATAATACAATCATGAGTGCAGAAACCTACGTTGAAGCTCAGATGCTCATCAGAAAACCGGTTGCGGATGTTTTTGAAGCATTTATCAATCCTGAAATAACTACTCAGTTCTGGTTTACAAAATCTACCGGGAAACTGGAAAAGGGTCAAACTGTGACCTGGGAATGGGAAATGTACGGGGTGAAATCCAATGTAAAGGTTCACGAAATCATTTCTGGCCAACGGATAAAAACGGAGTGGGGAGATCCTGCAGTCATGGTGGATTATGAGTTTAAAGAAATGGAAAAAGGAACCCTCGTGGTCATTAAAAGCTATGGCTTTGCCCAATCAGGTGAAGACCTGCTAAGAGCAATTAATGACAATACAGGCGGTTTTACAACAGTTTTAGACGGCTGTAAAGCATATCTGGAACACGGGATCAAATTGAATCTGATTGAGGATAAATTTCCTGTGAAATAACTAGTAATACTGTTGGGTGAATAGTTTAGCAATAAAAAAAATTAATAGTACAGTATCAATATTGGTATTGATTTTAAGTCCTTATTTTCTCTACTTAACATCGATGATTTTTATTAAAGATGGAGGTGCAGAAGGGTTCGGCTATTTGATTTTACCTTTCTTAATTATCTGCAATTTATTTACTATACCTGCATTATTTACAGTAGTTAAGAAAAAAACAGATAATAAATTTTACTTTTTTGTTAATATTATTGGCGGCATTTATTCAATATTACTTTTACTATTAATTATATAAATTAAAAATGAAAATACAATTTTTAGGACAAAACTGTTTTTTGTTTACATACAAAGACAAAACAATTTTAAGTGATCCTTTTTATAATTACCAAAAAGCGGAATCAGGCTTTGATATAGCAGCTCAGAAGATCGACTATATCTTACTGACTCACGCACATGGTGATCATATCGCGGATGTGGAGGAAGTATTGCAGTTTCATCCGGAAGCTACCGTTATAGCGGTTCCAGAGATCTGTGCTTACTTTAAAACAGCAAAAAATAAAGACGATGTAAATTTAGGAGGATCGGCAAAAATCGGCGATCTTAAAATTTCCATGGTACCGGCTCATCATACGAGTTCGTTCCCGGATGGGAGCTACGGAGGCGTTCCTGTAGGATATATTTTCAGACTTCCTGAAGGTAAGAACATCTACATGGCCGGAGATACCGGAGTCATGGCGGATATGGAGCTGTTTCCAAGACTTTTCGGGAATATTGATCTGTCTATCCTTCCCATTGGAAGCCACTACACGATGTGTCCTAGAAAAGCATCTTTTGCAGCAGCAGAATTATTAAAAACTCCGAAAGTGATCGGATGTCATTTCGATACTTTCCCTGCTATTGAGATTAATCATGAAAGTGCATTGAAGCATTTTGCAGATAAAAATGTAGAACTTGTTCTTCCTAAACTGGGAGAGGAGTTTGAATTTTAAATAAAGAAGGAAGGGTAATTTAAAAATGAGACTGGATATGTTGAAAAGTATAGAAACAAAAAAAGATAATCTTTCAATTACCTCACTTCAACTTAAAATAAAAAAAATGGCAAGCTACCTAAATCACACCGCTACGACCAATTACCTTTGCTGCGTTCCCACCCTGGAGGGTTCTCAGGAGCTGGTTGTTTAGGACTTGCCGTTGCAAAGGTAGGAATAATTTATAAACTTCAAAATATTATTAAAGAAAATTAGTCGAAAAAATGCAGTATTACAGCTAAACAGCTGGAATTTAGAGCAATAATTTTTCAACTTTTTTTAAAAAATCTAACATGACGAAAAGTCCATCAACATTAGGAATTATACTTTTTATCGCTACAATGATCATTTTTTTTGTAGCGTATTACTTTTTCTCGGGAATCAGTTATTTCGATACCTCATTGAAAATCAACGCATTTGTTCTCCCGATTGTTTATGCGGGAGGAGCTTTCTGGTCCGTGAAAACTTTCTGGAACAAAAATAGAGTAGTCCGTTTTAAAGATGCCTTCTCAAGAGCGTTCGTTCCGATGTTTATCGGAGGAATTCTTTCGATCTTCAGTATCTATGCTTTCCTGAATTTTGTAGATCCGGATGCGAAAAAACTGTTGAACTACCAGTATGTACAGAGACAGAAAACAGAATTGGATACTGAGTATCAGTCTGCAAGAAAAATCATGAAACATCAGAAAGATATTGATGAATTAGACCAGAAATACAAAGAAAGGTTACCAAGCTTTTCTCCGGAAGCCATTAAAGGAAAAGATATGCTTACGGCCAGTCATTTTTCAGGATATTTTGCGGCAATTCTTATATTTTACGTAGTTTTGTCAGTGTTTTTTGGCGCGTTTTTCAGAACAAGATCAGTGTACCAGGAAACAGAAAATCAAGAATAATTTTTATTAAAATTAAATGAATTTATCTATAGTTATTCCGTTATTAAACGAAGAGGACTCTTTAGAAGAGCTTTTTTCAAGGATTGATAAGGTCTGTTATTCAAACAGTCTGTCCTATGAAATTTGGTTTGTAGATGATGGAAGTACAGATCTGTCGTGGAGTATTATCGAAAATATGAAGGTTCAGCACCCTCAGATCCACGCCATAAAATTTTCCAGAAATTACGGAAAATCACAAGCCCTTCACGCTGCTTTTGAAAGAGCAAACGGGGAAGTGGTGATTACCATGGATGCTGATTTACAGGATTTTCCGGAGGAAATTCCTGAACTTTACAAAATGGTTATTGAAGATAACTACGATATTGTTTCAGGCTGGAAAAAGAAACGTTTTGACAATGTAATGACAAAAAATGTTCCGTCAAAACTATTCAATGCAGCGGCTAGAAAAGTATCAGGAGTTTATCTTCATGACTTCAACTGTGGTTTGAAAGCTTATAAAAAACAGGTGGTAAAATCTATTGATGTGTATGGAGATATGCACCGTTATATTCCTGTTCTGGCTGCCAATGCGGGGTTCAGAAGAATTACTGAAAAAGAAGTACAGCATCAGGCAAGACCTTACGGAACTTCAAAATTCGGAACCGAAAGATTTATCAGAGGTTTCCTGGATCTTGTAACCCTTTGGTTTGTAAGCCGGTTCGGAGGAAGGCCCATGCATTTCTTTGGAGCGGTGGGAACGGTAATGTTTATCGTAGGTTTTCTTTCAGCGCTTTGGCTGGGCGTTTCAAAACTGATTGATGTTGCAAGAGGAATTTATGGCCATCTGATCACAAACAATCCATGGTTTTTTATTGCTTTAACAATGATGATTATGGGAACATTGCTTTTCATAGCCGGATTCTTAGGGGAAATGATCATCAGAACCAACAGAGAACATAAGAATTATAATATTGACGAAGTAATTTAATAATGGAAGAGAAATTACCCAAAATATACTCCAGGAAAGCAATTTTAGGGTTTTCGATTTTTCTTTCTACGCTTTTTGGCGGTGTTTTATTGTTTCAGAATCTGCTGGATGCCAATAAAAAGAAAGAGGCCTATATTGTACTTGGAATTTCTATTTTAATTACAGCTTTGACCATTTTTATTGTTAATATACCGGAGAATCCTAAAAGTTCACTGTCGTATATATGTGGTATTGCAGGAGGAAGTCTTCTATCTTATTATTTTGTTCCGAAATATTTTCCGAATGAGGAGCAATACCCTAAGAAAGCAATATGGAAACCATTGATTATTGGCGCAGTTATCGTTGTTGTTCTTGTAGCACTGATGATTTACTCAGCGTCACTTGAAAATTATTAAAATAGGTTTTACTCAATAGTGTAAAATTCTGATAAATAATAAAATACCCTGAAGAGTTCTCAACTTTTTGGGGTATTTTTTGTTCTAGTTTCTTTGTTAAAAATATACACAAGCTAAGGCTTCTCCAAAAAATAAAAATAGTAGTACCAAAATCTACATTTATCACACGATCAATTTTATCGCAGATAAAAACCTTGCGCCTTTGCAATGAACCAACGCATTGTCATTTTCAAAAAAATAAAATTGAATATTGCCGGGCATTTTATCATCGGAACAGTAAGCCTGTTAGGAATTTTAATCCTATTTTTGTTTAATGATATGGTAAGTCTTATCGGTCTGTGGAAACCTGCAGCGGAGATTTTCGGTATTTTAGACAAGGCTTCATTCATTCTTCTTATTCTTTTTCCGGCAGTTACGTATTGGAATGCATTTAAAAATTCATACTCAAAACCGGGCCTGCTTTGGAGAGTGTCGGTACTGTATGTTCTGATGGGAATGGAAAGCCTTGCTATAATTACGATTTTATATAGAATATTTTAAATTGAATATGAAAAAGATATTGTACACATCCCTGCTTGTAGCGGCGGTTTCCTGCGGAAAAGTTTCTCCAAAAGGGAATATTGAAAAGAAAGACGTGGATGTTTCAGAATTTGTGAATCTGGATCTGGAAGGAAAATTCCGTGTATTTTATGCCAGAGGCAATAAAAATTTTGTAGAAATTGAAACGTATCCCAATGTAGCTGGCAATTTGGATGTAGAGGTAAAAGATAAAACGCTTTTTATTAAAGAAAAGCGAGGTACAAAAGGGGTAGATTTTTATAATGTGACCATTTACTCAAAATATAATCTTGAGAAAGTAGCTGTTGCAGATTCTGTAGAAATGAATATTTCAAGCGAAATTAAGACCGATAATTTTAGGCTTAATTTAAAAAATAATGCTACTTTTATGGGTTCAGTGAACACAAGAAGAGCAGAAGTAGACATGCAGAATAAAAGTCGGGCCAACTTTTTGGGACTGACGAAAAATGCAGTGATAAAGATCTCAGACACAGCAAGTCTCATTGCGCCATACTGGAAAATAGAAAACCTGAACATTGATTCTAAAAACGGAAACTATGCAGAAGTTAACGTAAAAGATTCTTTGAAGGGACATATTCAGAATACGGCTAAATTTATCTATTATGATAACCCGATTCGTGTCTTTAAAATTGATAAAACGACTCGTGTAGAGAATAAGAAATTGCAGTAAAAGTAAGGAAGATAGAAGATGGAAGAGGGAGGTTATCATAGGAAAAAAAGAAATGGATGAGTTTCAAATTTGAGAAATTGATTATCTCGCAAAAATCGATGGATTTTGGAGAAACTATTTTTAAATTGTCACAAAATTTTCCAAAGGATGAAGCTTATAACTTAACCTCGCAGATAAGAAGAGCATCAGATTCTATTGCACTTAATATTTCGGAAGGAAGTATTTTGCAGTCGAAGCCGGAGTTTAAGAAATTTTTAGGATATGCAATCCGTTCTTTAGCTGAAACCGTGACCTGCTTGTATAAGGCAAAAAACCGAAATTATATTTCAGAAGAAGAATTTAATTTCATGTATAATGAGAGTTATAATTTAATGAATCAGATCATAGCCTTTAGAAATCAGTTAAAGGATTAAGGGGAAAATCGAATAAATAAAAGTAAAAAATAAGTGGAAGCTTGAAGGTGAAACAAAAATTTCACCATCTTCGAGCCTCCCTTAAACAAAAAATAAATAGAATATTAAAAACAAAGAAGGAAATTTGAATTTGGGTGCAAAATTTCTCCCATCTTCAAGCTTCCATCTTCCAAATAAAAATAAAAGAATAGTAATAAAAAGCAGGAACTTTGAATTTGGACGTAGAATTACCTCCATCTTCACGCCTCCCGCTTCCAAACTTAGATACACATATGACAACATTAGAAAAAGCAAAACTTTGGTTAAGTGATACCTTCGATAAAGAAACAAGAGATGCTGTACAGGCATTGATCGACAGCAATTCTCCGGATCTGGAAGATTCTTTTTACAGAGAACTTGAATTCGGAACAGGAGGAATGAGAGGTGTCATGGGAGTAGGAACCAACCGCTTGAATAAATATACATTGGGTCAGGCAACACAGGGATTGGCCAATTATATGCTTCAGCAGTTTAAAGGAGAGGAAATCAAAGTGGCTATTGCTTATGACGTTCGCCATAATTCAAAAGAATTCGGGAAGCTTGTTGCTGATGTTTTAACAGCTAACGGGATTAAAGTGCTTCTTTTCAAAGACCACAGACCAACTCCGGAATTATCCTTTACGGTAAGAGACAAAAAATGTAATGGAGGAATCGTATTGACAGCATCTCACAATCCGCCTGAATACAACGGCTATAAAGTATATTGGAATGACGGTGCCCAGATCGTACCACCTCATGATGAAGCGATTATCAATGAAGTATACTCTGTGAAATTTGACGAAATCAAATTCAACGGAAACGATGATCTGATCGAATGGATCGGGGAAGAGCAGGATGATGTGTATATAGATGCCTGTCTTGAAAACTCAACCTATCAGAATGTAGGAAAAGAGAATTTAAATATTGTTTTCACCTCTATCCACGGAACAACATACACAACGATTCCCAAGGCTTTAGAAAAAGCAGGATTTAAAAAAGTGGATCTGGTAAAAGAGCAGATGATCCCGAGCGGTAATTTTACCACTGTAGAATCTCCAAACCCGGAGGAGCCTGCTGCTTTGGAAATGGCAATGGATCTGGCTAGAATTACCAACGCAGATATCGTTATCGGAACAGATCCGGATGGTGACAGACTGGGAATTGCCGTAAGAAACCTTGACGGTGAAATGCAGCTTCTGAATGGTAATCAGACCAATACAATCCTGACGTATTACATTTTAAATGAATGGAGAAAGCAAGGAAGAATCACTGGAAAAGAATTCATTGGTTCCACAATCGTAACTTCAGATATTTTCTTTGATATCGCTCAAAAATTCGGTGTTGACTGCAAAGTTGGATTAACAGGATTCAAATGGATCGGGAAAATGATCCGTGAAGCAGAAGGAAAAGAAAAATTCATCTGTGGTGGCGAAGAAAGTTTCGGTTTTATGACCGGAGATTTTGTCCGCGATAAAGATTCATGTGGAAGTATTCTTGTGGCATGTGAAATTGCTGCGTGGTGTAAAGCCAATGGAAGAACCATGTATCAGTATATGATCGAGATCTATGAAGATCTGGGAATGTACTATGAAGGACTGGTCAACATCGTTAGAAAAGGAAAAGAAGGCGCTGAAGAAATTCAGAATATGATGAAAAACTTCCGCGAAAATCCACCAAAAGAACTGGCCGGATCATTAGTAGAAGAAGTGAAAGACTTTAAAGAACAAACCAGTTTCACGGTTTCAAAGAACGAAACAAAAGTGATGAACGACATTCCAAAATCGAATGTATTGATTTATTACACTCAGGACGGAACCAAAGTTTGTGTAAGACCTTCAGGAACCGAACCGAAAATTAAATTTTATATCTCTGTAAAAGATAAGGTGACGTCCGAAGCAGATTTTAAAGATAAACTGAAATCATTAGAAGCTAAAATCGAGGATGTAAGAAAGGATTTGAAGTTAGATTAATTTCTTACAGATAGGAAGATAATATTAGTAAATTTAAATAAAAATAAAGTGAAAGTTTCAAAATTAGCGGCGAACCTGATTGGTTCCGAAATCGTAAAAATTGGTAATGAAGTTAATGATTTAAAAGCAAAAGGAGCGGAGATAGCCAATCTTACTATTGGTGACCTGAATTCTAATCTATATCCTATTCCGGCATTGCTGAAGGAAGAGATTCAGAAAGCATATCAGAATAATCTGACGAATTATCCGCCAGCCAACGGACTTTTATCTTTAAGAAAAGAAGTTTCCAAAGACCTGAAAAACAGATGGAACCTGGATTATTCTCCCAACGATATTTTAATTACTGCTGGATCAAGACCATTGATCTACGCGGTTTATAAAACAATTGTTGACGAAGGTGATAAAGTAGTGTATCCTACACCGTCTTGGAACAACAATCACTATGCTTATCTTACTTCCGCAGACGCAGTAGAAGTAAAGACAACCCCTGAAAATAACTTTCTTCCGACAGCAGACGATTTAAGACCTCATTTAGGCGGCGCAGTTTTACTTGCACTATGCTCACCATTGAATCCTACCGGAACAATGTTTACCAGAGAGCAGCTTTCAGATATCTGCGAACTGGTTCTTGAAGAAAATAAAAAAAGAGGAGAAGATGAAAAACCATTGTACCTGATGTATGACCAGATCTATTCTAACCTTACTTTTGGGGCAGAACATGTAGATCCGGTTTCTCTTTTCCCTGAATTGAAAGAATATACCATCTATATCGACGGGATCTCTAAATGCCTTGCAGCAACAGGGGTACGCGTAGGATGGGGCTTCGGTCCGGCACATATTCTTGATAAAATGAAAGCACTTCTGACGCATGTTGGAGCATGGGCACCAAAACCTGAACAGGAAGCTACTGCGAAGTTCTATGAAAACCCTGAGAATGTAAACGTTTTCGTAGAAGATTTCAAAGGAAAATTAGAAGAAAGCTTAAAAGTTCTTCACGGTGGAATCCAGGATTTAAAAGGGAAAGGATTAGCTGTAGAAAGCATCGAACCGATGGGAGCATTATATCTTACCATCAGATTGGACTATATCGGAAAAACAAAACCGGACGGTTCTGTAATTGAAAATTCTTCTGATTTGGTTTTCTATCTGATTAATGATGCAGGTGTTGCATTGGTTCCATTTTCAGCGTTTGGAGAAGCAAAATCTGAACCTTGGTTCCGTGCTTCTGTAGGTGGTTTAGCAGTTGATGAGATCAAAGTGATGCTTCCAAAGCTTGAAAATGCTTTAAATAATCTTAAATAGTTTTTTTAATGTAACAGTATAACAATGTATCAATGTAACAATTCCTGTATTTACAATATTGGTAAACTGTTACACTATTATATTGTCATATTAAAAAAACAGATGCTTCGATTTTGCTCAGCATGACATCTTTATAGTCAATAGTTGGTATTAGCAATATCACGCTGAGCGGAGTCGAAGCGTTTTTTGGAAATAAAATATAAAAGCTGGGTTATATTCATGAAACTTCCCAGAAAGTCTTTCCTGGAAGCTAACCGGAATTATTTTATTGGCGAATTATTTAACTCATAATTCATAACTTTTAATTTATAATTTTAACAATAAGTAATCAATGAAAATCATAGCTGTTATTCCTGCACGTTACGAAGCAAGCCGCTTTCCTGCCAAGCTGATGCAGATGTTGGGCGAAAAAACAGTCATTACGACTACTTATCAGAATGTTGTAGAAACAGGACTATTTGATGAAGTATTTGTGGCTACGGATTCAGAAATTATTTTTAACGAAATCGAGAAAAACGGAGGGAAAGCCGTCATGACCGGGCAGCATGAAACGGGGAGTGACCGAATCGCAGAGGCTGTACAGAACATCGACTGTGATATTGTCATCAATGTACAGGGTGATGAGCCTTTCCTTAAATTAGAGCCTTTAAAACAGCTTATCGGTGTTTTTCAGGAAGATGAAAATCAGGAGATTTCTCTGGCTTCATTAAAAATAAAACTGACGGAAAAAGAAGAAATTGAAAACCCGAATAATGTAAAAGTGATTACAGATAACAACGGATTTGCGCTTTACTTCAGCCGCTCGGTTATTCCTTTCCACAGAGAGGTTTCTTACGACATAAGCTATTTTAAACATATCGGAGTCTATGCGTTCAGAAAACATGCGTTACTTCAGTTCTCCAAACTGGAAATGAAACCATTGGAAATATCAGAAAAGATAGAATGTATTCGTTATCTGGAATATGGGATGAAGATCAAATTGATTGAAACCAATTTCATCGGCGTAGGAATCGATACCCCTGAAGATCTGGAAAAAGCAAGAAAATTAATTTAAAAATAGTACAGATAAGCAAATAAGACGGATTGTGATCTCCGCTTTCTTTGCTTTTTCGCCCAATTCACCCTATATTTGAATTTATAAATAAGATTAATGAAGAAATTACTTTTAGTATTCGTACTGATATTCTCGCAGTTATCTTTTGCACAAACCGCAAAGGAAATTATAGATAAAAATATTGAACTGTCAGGAGGATTAACGAATTGGAAGCTTCTGAATTCAGTTTTACTGCAGGGGAAAGTGATCCTGGGGATCAAAGATGAATATCCTATAAAAATTTATCAGCAGCGTCCTAACCTCACTAAGACTGTCATCAGCATTAACGGAAAAGAAACTGCAATTGAAGGCTTTGACGGAACTAAAGGCTACGCGATGAACTATGCAACCAATAAGCTTCAGGAATACAAGGAATACGTTTCTGAAAGCTTTGATAACGATTTTATCGACTGGGAGAATAAAGGTTTTGATGCAAAATATCTCGGAAAAGAAAAAGTAGGAGAGATCTACTGCCACAAAGTGGAACTGACTAAAAATGTCAATAAGAACATCTATTATTTTGACGTAAAAACATATATGCTTTTAAAAGAAGTTAAAAAAGATGAAACGCTGGTCTATTCGGATTATAAAAAAGCGGGAAATCTGGTGATGCCGTTCAGAATTGAGTCCTCAAGCACTAAAAAAGATGGAGATTATACGATGATTTTGAACAGAATTGATGTCAATAAAGTATTTCCTTCTAATATTTTTAAGTTTTAATTCAATATAATAAAAGCTTAATGAAATGATTAACGTTATATTAAGCTATAAATAACTTCGGCAAAACTGCCAACTAAAATTGATAAGAATGAAAAATATTTTCTTATGGCTGCTTTCTGTAGTGGCATTTTTACAGAGTTGTACCAACCAAAAAAGTGAAATTTCTTTAGCTAAAACCAAAGAACTTATGGGAAAAACAATATATGACTTCAAAGTTGAAAGCCTTGATGGTAACGAAATCAACTTTGCCGATTTTAAAGGAAAAAAGATCCTTATTGTCAATACAGCGTCTGAATGTGGATTTACACCGCAGTATGCAGATCTGGAGAAAGTATACGAAGAATATAAAGATAAATTGGTCATTGTAGGTTTTCCTGCCAATAATTTTGGAGCACAAGAGCCGGGAACCAATACTGAGATCGGGGCTTTTTGCCAGAAAAATTACGGGGTAACATTTCCATTAGCCGCAAAAGTATCGGTAAAAGGAGATGATACAGCACCTATTTTCAAATACTTAACCGAGAAAGACTTAAACGGAGTAAAAAATACAACCATCCTTTGGAATTTTACAAAGTTCCTCATCGATGAAAACGGAAAATTGCTAGATACTTTCGTAAGTACAACAAAACCTACTGACGAGGCTATTACCAAATATCTGAAGTAAGATAAAAAGAATAAAATAACATTTCGACTCCGCTCAGCACGACAGTTTCAACAATACATTTAGTATTAGAAATGTCACGCTGAGCGGAGTCGAAGCGTTTATAATTCAAAGCTGCTTGCTTTTTAGTTGTTACTTTTCTCCGCAAAACAGAAAATATTCCCCAGTTTAATACTGGAATAACCGTTACTCTTTATTTTGGAGGAATTGATCATAGCTTTGGCTAAAATATCTGTAGGCAAAGGTTTTTGACTTTCCAGCAATCCAAGTTTATTGGCGAATTTTATAATTCTGCTGCCCAGGACTTCTCCGGTTCTTCCAGAGTCTTTTCTTTCGAGCATTCCGGGTTTAAAAATAGTAATTTTAGTAAAATGCAACTGCTTTACAGCATCTTCCAGCTCTCCTTTCATTTTAGAATAGAAGATTTTAGACGCTGGATTGGCTCCATAGGCAGAAACCAGGACATAATCCTCCACATCGTTTTCCTTAGCGGCTTTGGCAAATTCATACTGGTAGCCGAAATCCACTTTTCTTTGGGCTTCTTTGCTTCCGGCATCCTTCAATGTGGTTCCTAAACATGAAAATACAACATCGCCTTTCACTTTATCTTTCCATTCTTCCGGTTTTTCAAAGTCGACTACATGAACTTTCAGCTTATCATTCTGAACATCCACAGGTTTTCTTACGAAGATATCCACTTCCTCAAACTCCTTATCATTAAGCAGTTGCTTAACCAGATCTTTTCCTGTAGCGCCCGTTGCGCCGATGACTAAAGCTTTCATAATAGTTGTGATTTGTATGGATCGTATTTTCTTTCTTAAATTTACTACATTTGAAATTAATATCAATAATCATTAATCACTTATCATTAATAAAAACTCATGGATGCTAACGACATTTTAGACTATTGCCTTGCCAAAAAAGGAGTTACAGAAACCTTTCCTTTTGATAATGAAACCCTTGTGATGAAAGTAGGAACAAAAATGTTTTTACTCATGGGGCTGGAGAGACAGCCATTGGGGATCAACGTAAAGACCGATCCTGAGTGGAGTGCAGAACTTCGCGAACAGCATCCGCAGATCACGGGCGCATTTCATATGAACAAAACTCACTGGAATTCAGTGCAGTTGGACGGGTTGAAAAAGGATTTGATCTGTAAAATGATCGATCAGTCTTATGAATTGGTTTTTAATTCATTAACCAAAAAAGCGAAAGAGGAAATTGCCAATAGTTAAAATTGAAACTCTTGGGTCAGCCTTTTATCCTCATCCAATCTTTCTATCAATTTTTCAAGACCTTCAAACTTAATTTCGTCATGAAGAAAGTCCCTGAACCTTACTGTGATCTTTTCATCATAAATATCACCATCAAAATCAAGGATATAGACTTCAACGGTTAATTTTTCACCGTTCACAGTAGGATTGGTGCCTATGCTCAGCATTCCCTTATATTGTTGACCTTTCACTTCGGTTTCTACAATATAAGCGCCTTTTTTAGGGAGGAGTTTAATAGATTCTGTATCAATATTGGCGGTTGGATAACCGATTGTTCTGCCTATTTTTTTCCCATGAACTACCGTTCCGGAGACAGAGTAGGTGTAGCCCAGCATTTCGTTGGCTTCTTTAATATTCCCTGTCAGAAGGGCGTTACGAACTTTGGTTGAACTGATATTATTTTCGTGAATATTGATAGCCTCCATTTGCTCTACATCGAAATCAAGTTCTTTGGAAAGTTTTTGAAGGAGCTCAAAATTTCCGCTTTTATTTTTTCCGAATGAATGATCGTAGCCTATAATAAGGTATTTTACATTCAGTTTGTCAATCAGGATCTGGCGTACAAATTCTTCTCCGGTAAGATTTCTGAATTCTTCATCAAATTCTTTAAGAAACAGATGATCAATGTTATATCTTTCAATCAGGTCTTTCTTTTCGTCTACCGTGTTGAGAAGCTTCAGGTCTTCATTTGGATTAAAAACAAACCTTGGATGGGGCCAGAAAGTAAGTATAGCTGTTTCCAGATTATTCTTTGTACCCACTTTTATCAGTTCGTCGATGATACTTTTGTGCCCGAGATGTACTCCGTCAAACATTCCTAAAGACAATGCTAAAGGCTTTTGAGAGGAATAATCTTTAAAATTCTTGAAAACTTTCAAAACGGAAAAATTTGAATGCAAATATAGAAATAATGTAACAATATAACAATGTGATAATATAACAATAAAATTGCCTATTTTACTGAATTACTATTGGTAAATTGCTACATTGTTATATTGCTACATTTTTTAAAAAAGTATGATAAAAATCTTTTTTTTACCAATTGTAGGTTTATGAAGAATCATTATATTTGCACCAAGAAAAAATTTAGCAATGGCAAACCAAATTAAAGGTAAAATTTCTCAAATTATTGGTCCGGTAATCGACGTAGTATTTACAGACGTGGAAGTAATTCCAAGTATTTATGATGCGTTGGAAATTATCAAAACAAACGGTGAAAAAGTAGTCTTAGAAGTAGAGCAACATATTGGTGAAGATACGGTAAGATGTATCGCAATGGATGCTACAGACGGGCTTCAGAGAGGGCAGGAAGTAATTGGATACGGAAATCCTATTACAATGCCAATCGGTGATGCTGTAAACGGAAGACTATTCAACGTTGTTGGGGATGCTATCGATGGACTTCAAAATATTTCTAAAGAAGGTGGTCTGCCAATTCACAGACCAGCTCCAAAATTTGATCAACTTTCAACTTCTGCAGAAGTTTTATTCACAGGTATTAAAGTAATCGACCTTATCGAGCCTTATGCAAAAGGAGGTAAGATTGGATTGTTCGGTGGTGCCGGTGTAGGTAAAACAGTATTGATCCAGGAGTTGATTAACAATATTGCAAAAGGACACGGAGGTCTTTCAGTTTTTGCCGGAGTAGGTGAAAGAACGAGAGAAGGAAATGACCTTTTGAGAGAGATGCTTGAATCAGGAATTATCAAATATGGTGATGATTTCATGCACTCTATGGAAAACGGAGGTTGGGATCTTTCAAAAGTAGACTTAGAAGCTATGAAAGAATCTAAAGCTGCGTTCGTTTTCGGACAGATGAACGAGCCGCCAGGAGCAAGAGCTAGAGTAGCACTTTCTGGTCTTACATTAGCTGAGTACTACAGAGATGGTGGTGAAAGCGGACAAGGTAGAGACGTACTTTTCTTCGTAGACAACATCTTCCGTTTTACACAAGCTGGTTCTGAGGTATCTGCACTACTTGGTCGTATGCCTTCTGCGGTAGGTTACCAACCAACTCTTGCTTCTGAGATGGGAGCAATGCAGGAAAGAATTACTTCAACTAAAAATGGTTCAATTACTTCAGTACAGGCGGTTTACGTACCTGCGGATGACTTAACTGACCCGGCTCCTGCAACGACGTTTGCTCACTTGGATGCTACTACAGTACTAGATAGAAAAATTGCTTCATTAGGTATTTACCCGGCAGTAGATCCATTGGCTTCAACGTCAAGAATCCTTGCTCCGGAAATTATCGGGGAAGAACATTATAACTGTGCTCAGAGAGTAAAAGAAATTCTTCAGAGATACAAAGCTCTTCAGGATATCATCGCGATTCTTGGTATGGAAGAACTTTCTGAAGAAGATAAATCAGTAGTTTACCGTGCTAGAAAAGTTCAGAGATTCTTATCTCAACCTTTCCACGTAGCGGAACAGTTTACAGGTATTCCGGGATCATTGGTAGATATCAAAGATACCATCAAAGGATTTACAATGATTATGGATGGTGAATTAGATCACTTACCAGAAGCTGCTTTCAACTTGAAAGGAACTATCGAAGAAGCTATTGAAGCAGGACAAAAAATGTTAGCTGAAAACGCTTAACTAGAATAAATAGAACAAAGAAAAAAGAGTAAAGATATATTTTCTCTTTTTTCTTTTCTCTTTTCTCTTTAATCTAAATTAAAATGAATATAAAAATTTTAACACCAGAATACGTAGTTTTTGAAGGAGAGGTAGACTCTGTATTATTGCCTGGAAAAGATGGGGAATTCCACATCATGAAAAACCACGCAGGAATCGTTTCTTCTTTAATGGGAGGTAAAGTAAAGCTTTTTACAAGTTCAATTGGAGAAGCTTATGCTAAAAACTTCACTAAAGAATCTGAGAAAGACTCTGTTTTTTCTTATCCTATCAAAAGCGGTGTTGTAGAATTTAATCATGATAAAGGAATCATCCTTTGTGAATAATTAAATGAAAAGCTAAATATATTTTCAAGAAAGTGTAACTTTGGTTACACTTTTTTTATGTTGTGTAAAAGTCTGATTTTATGAAGAAAAGTACAATCATATTCTTTACCGTTCTGGGAATTTTGTGTTATGCCCAGAATTTCAAAACCAAAAGAGGTATTGTAAGTCTTGACGGAGTACACGTCGCTAAAGTCTCCAACAAATCCAACATCTATACATTCATGGATCTAGGGGAGACACCGATGTATACCATGGAATTTATAGATAAAAGTATAGTAGATTCCGTACGAGACAGTTACATTAAACTTAACAGGGTTTACAACAGGGACAAAACCGTAGAGATGGACTATATTTCCCCGTCAGCATTTTCTGGTGAAGAAAAATCAGCGGTTTATACATCGATAAAGGGTTTAAAAGTCATTGATAACAAAGGAATCAATATCAAAAATCTGGATGAAATTTTCCAAAATGCCCCAAAAAGAAAGTTAGACAGCAAAACAAAAGATGCCTATACCATAAGAAATAAAATTGATAAGCTGAATATTGAGGTCAATAAAGTAGGAGAGATCATCAGCAATGGTGTTCCGGTGGGGTATTTTACTAATCTTCCTGTGAGTTTTGGTTCAGAAGACACGATTACTGATAAAACGTTCATCGATATAGAAGTATATGATGCTAAAAGTAAGTACATTGGAAAATATATTACCACTACAAAACAAATTAAAACAGCCAACGGTAAGATATTTACGATCTACAGGGAAATGTCTGGCAGAGCTGCATTATTAAAATTTCCAACCTATAAAGCTATTGCAGAAAGAATGGCCATTATGGATCCGAATTTTATTAAAGTTCAGGAAAAAGTAACGATAGGTCCTGTAGAGAAAGTTAATACGGGAAAATAAAAATTGAAACAACTATCCCAAATCTGTGGGAAATAAAAATTTGAACCATTAGTTTTTAAGAATATTAAGCTGAGCTTTGCTAAGGGATAATGCTTTTAAAAATCTTCAGATTTTATCTTAATTATTCTTACCTCCTTCAATGTTCTTAATGGTTCAAATCTGATAATTCATAAAAAATCCCGGAAATTCATTTTCCGGGATTTATTTTGTTAGAAATTACAGACTTAAAATAACACCATTTTCCTTCAACTGCTGCATTGGTTTTGAAAACCAAAATAACTCAAAATCTTCAAATTTTTCCTCAAATTGATTCTTAAGTTGCTGAGCTGTAACTTTTTTTGGATTTTCTATAGAATTTTCTTTCAGCACATTCATCAGCCATTCTGCTTTATCCTGTTCCAGATCTATCTTGATGGTATTAGTTTTTAAGTGGAATGTAAGAAGTGTATATGTACCAGAGTATTTCTTTTTATTTTTTACGCGATTCTCAGCGATTACATTTTGGGTTAAAAAAATGACTTTTGAGTTCCCTTTAAAACTAAACGGGGCATCATCCAGAAGACAGTCGTGAATATAATCAGGATGAACGGTTGTTCTTGGAATTTTGAAATCAAACCATTCCTGAAGTGGAAATTCAAAATTGATTCCGTGCATATAATTGAAAAGAGATTTTTTTAATCCGAAACTGAATTTACCGTGATCGATTCCGGTTTTATCTTTAAAATCTATATCATTGTTGGCGAACAGAATTTCTTCTTTCACAGGAGTCACTCCAAATTTCTCGGGATTTATTCCAACAGGTGAATGGGCAGTCATTGCAAACTGATGCCAGAACCCACTTTGAAGAATTCCCATTTCAAACATCTGCCTTATCATTTCCAAAGAGTCTACAGTTTCCTGAACAGTCTGAGTCGGGTAGCCGTACATCAGGTAGGCATGAACCATAATACCAGCCTCAGTAAAATTCCTTGTTACTTTGGCAACCTGTTCTACCGAAACGCCCTTGTCAATTAATTGTAACAATCGGTCACTGGCTACTTCAAGCCCTCCCGAAATAGCAACACATCCTGAAAGTTTTAACAGGTAGCATAAATCTCTGGTGAAACTTTTCTCAAACCGGATATTAGTCCACCAGGTAACGACCAGATTTCTCCTAAGAATTTCCAGAGCCACTTCCCGCATCAATGCCGGTGGCGCTGCTTCATCTACAAAATGGAATCCCGTTTCACCAGTCGTTCTGATCAGCTCCTCCATTCGGTCGACCAATATTTTTGCAGAAATAGGTTCGTAGATTTTGATGTAATCCAGAGAAATATCACAAAAAGTACATTTTCCCCAATAGCAGCCGTGGGCCATCGTCAGTTTATTCCATCTTCCGTCGCTCCATAAACTGTGCATGGGATTGGCAATTTCGATCACTGAAATATATTGATCTAATTTTAAATCCGTATAATCCGGGGTACCGATATCTGCCTGTTTATAATCGTGTCTTTTAGAGTTATTTTTATAAGTAACCTTTTGGTTTTCAATTAAAAATGTTCTTTTGAACTCAGCTTCACCTTCTGAAGTATTCAATACACTGTTGCAAAGAAGTTCAAGAGGAATTTCACCGTCATCAAGGGTAATAAAATCAAAAAATTCAAAAACTCTCTGATCTTTTACCTCTCTTAATTCTGTATTGGGAAAACCTCCGCCCATCGCAATTTTGATGTGAGGATAGTGCTCTTTGATGAATTTGGCACACCTGAAACCAGCATACAAATTTCCAGGAAATGGTACAGAAAAGCAAATCAGCTTTGGCTGAACCAATTCTAATGTTTCCTGAAGGATTTCCAGGGTGAAATGATCAATAAAGGTCTGTTCATCAGCTAGTTTAGAGTACAATTCGTCAAAAGAATTAGCACTTTTTCCTAGTCGTTCCGCATACCTGCTGAATCCAAAATCTGAATCAATATTTTCAATGATATAATCAGAAATATCCTCCAAATACAGAGTAGCCAGGTGTTTGGCTTTGTCCTGAAGTCCCATATTTCCAAAGGCAAAATCCATATCATCCAGTTGGTTGAAACGGGAAGCTTCGGGAAGGAAATTCATACTGCAGATCTGTCTTGCCAGCGTTGGAGTTTTTCCCTGTAGAAAAGGAATGACCTGATCTATCGTTTTTAAATACTCTTCGCTAAGCGCATAAATTCTCTGCGAATTCTCTGATATGTCCTGAAGATTAACTTCTGTTTCAAAAATTTTCCGGAGTCCTTTTTTGGAGAATAACGCCAAAATAACATCCAGTCCCAGATCGATCTGATAGCTGGAAATATTTTTGGTATTCAGAAAGCCTTTTATATAAGCTGTTGCCGGATAAGGAGTATTGAGCTGGGTAAAAGGCGGAGTGATAAGAAGCAGATCTTTCAACAGGAAATTTTTCTAATTTATTTACATTCAACCGGAAGGTAAGGGATTGTATAACAGTGTTTTATTGATTATGTCATCCTTAAAACCTCCTCCCGGATTGCGGCCACAAAGATAGGCAATTTGTAGGGTATGCTGCAAGCACGATTATTGATAATATATATGTTGATTGGCTGCGAATCTTGTTTTTTCATTATTTGAACAAGAAGGAATGAAAATATTCGTAGTAATACGTGTAGTATTTTAATATGAAAAAAAATGCCTGACGTTGGTCAGGCATTTTTTAAGTCTTTATGTTTATTACGTCTTGATTGTCTGTTGCCAGAAAGGACATTAAGAATGACTCCTAAAAGAATCAGTATAATTCCGATGAGTAAATTCGTAGTGAACTTTTCATGAAACATAAGAACACTTACCATCACTGCAACAACTGGTTCCAGTGCTCCTAAAATAGCAGTGGGGATAGATCCAATATATTTTATCGCATACACTAAACACAGGCTGGAAATAACGGTGGTAAGAAAAGCAAAAACAATAAAATTTAAAAAGATTGATACGGAAGGAATCTCAAAGGACTCACTCTCTGTAAAAGCTTTAATCATAAAAAATGCTGAAGTGAAAAGCATAGAGTAGAACGAAAGCTTGAACCCTGACACTTTCATATTCGATTTATTCACGATGACCATATAGAGTGCATAAAACAATGAACTCAGCATGACAATCCCAAGACCTGCAAAATTGATCTCCAAACCATTTTCCTTTAAGCATAAAACAATGACTCCTGCAAAAGCCAGCAACAGTGAAGCTATAGCAAGTTTTGTAAGTTTCTCTTTATAAAAGAAAAACATAATCAAAGCTACAATCATCGGATAGATGAACAATACGGTAGAAGCAATGCCCGGGGTAAGAAAATCATATCCTATGAATAAAAATTCTGAAGAAAGGGCATAGCAGACTCCCAAAACAGAAAGGATCAACGCTTCTTTCTTGTTGATTCTGAAACTTTCTTTAGAATACAAAAGATATCCTCCTACCATTAAGGCCGAAAATAAAAATCTATAGAACAAAGTAATGTCCATTGAAAAATGAGCCTGCTTCAGCGGCAGGATAAAGATGGGAATCAGTCCAAATGAAACTGACGACAAAATACCTAATGCATAACCCTTTACTTTCATTCGTATTTATTTTATAAAAAACCACTGAAAGTAAATCAGTGGTTTTTCTATTATATGGTATGGTGATATCGTATTACATTTGCTTGTATTCGATATTCATTTGTTTTTCCATTTCTTTGTAATGCCCTGAAGTTAATTTCTCACGGATGCCGTCAAAAGCAGCCAGTGTTTCATTAATTTCTGAATCTGTGTGAGAAGCCGTAGGAATTAATCTTAATAAGATCATTCCTTTAGGAATTACAGGATATACTACTACGGATGTGAAAACTCCATAATTTTCTCTAAGATCTTTAGCTAAAAGAGTAGCTTCAATCGTAGTTCCTTCTATGAAAACTGGTGTAACACAAGTATTGGTATTTCCAAGATTATACCCTCTCTCTTTCAGACCATCTTGCAGTTTTTTTACATTTTCCCACAATTTAGCTTTAATTTCTGGTCGTGTTCTCAAAAGCTCAAGTCTTTTTAAACCTCCGATTACCATTGGCATTGTTAAAGATTTAGCAAAAATCTGAGAACGAAGATTGTATTTTAAAAATCGGATGATGGTTTCATCTCCGGAAAGAAAAGCTCCGAAACCTGCCATAGATTTGGCAAAAGTAGAGAAGTATACATCAATCTGATCCTGGCAACCTTGCTCTTCACCTGCTCCGGCTCCGGTTTCACCCAAAGTTCCGAAACCATGGGCATCGTCTACCAAAAGTCTGAAGTTGAATTTTGATTTCAGATCACAGATTTCTTTCAGCTTCCCCTGCATTCCTCTCATTCCGAAAACCCCTTCAGTGATCACTAAGATTCCACCTCCGTTTTCTTCTGCTACCTTGGTTGCTCTGGCTAAGTTTTTTTCTAAACTTTCAATATCATTATGTTTGAACGTAAAACTTTTCCCCATATGAAGACGAACTCCGTCTACGATACAAGCGTGAGAATCTGCGTCATATACAATCACATCATGTCTTGTTACCAATGCATCAATGGCTGAAACCATTCCCTGATAACCGAAATTCAGTAAATAAGCAGCTTCTTTTTGAGTAAACTCTGCCAATTCTTTTTCCAACTGCTGATGCTGCTGAGTTTCTCCTGACATAGCTCTTGCGCCCATCGGATAAAACATTCCGAATTCTGCCGCCGCTTTTGCATCAGCTTCTAAAACTTCCGGGTGATTACAAAGTCCTAAATAATCGTTTGCACTCCAGAAAATTACATCTTTACCTTGAAATTTCATTCTTGGACCAATTGGACCTTCCAGTTTCGGGAAAACAAAATACCCTTCAGCATAATCAGCAAATTGTCCCAGTGGACCTGGATTTTGTTTAATACGTTCGAAAATATCTAACATTTTGTATAGTAATTTTAAGTGAAAAGCCTTTCCTGTAAAACACAAAAAGACTTTATGGGTATCGTGGTTTATTTATTTCTATTTGATGAATTCCGTTTTGAAAACTTCATCGTAATTATGTACGCAGTTGTTCACAAAACCTTGTTCAGCCATCCATTTATCGCTGTATACCTTAGTGATATATCTCGATCCGTGGTCAGGGAATATCAGGACAATGATATCATCCTTTGTAAGTTCATGAGACTGGGCATACTGAATCAGCGCCTGGGTTACGGCTCCTGTAGTATATCCACCCATGATAGCTTCCTTAAGGGCTATTTCACGGGTTCTATACGCAGACATCTCGTCATTTACCCGCACAAACTCATCTACCTTGTCAAAGAGAAGGGCTGCAGGGATCAAATTTTTCCCCATTCCCTCAATCTGATAAGGATGAACATCTTCTTTATGGATCTCTCCGGTTTCGTGGAAGCTCTTCAGGATAGAACCGTCGGCATCCACACCGATGATTTTAATATCGGGATTTTTTTCTTTTAAAAATTTTCCCGAACCGGACAATGTTCCACCTGTTCCAGTACAGGCAAAAAGGTGCGTTACCTTACCTTCTGTCTGCTCCCAAATTTCAGGACCGGTAGTCTTGTAGTGTGCATCAATATTCAATTCATTAAAATATTGATTGATGTAAACTGAATTGGGTGTCTCTGAAGCTATTCTTTTAGCTACTTCATAATATGATCTCGGATCGTCTGCTGCAACATTAGCGGGGCAGATGTATACCACAGCCCCTAATGCTTTTAAATAAGCAATTTTCTCAGGCTTGGTTTTATCGCTTACCGCCAGAATACATTTATATCCTTTAATAATACATACCATTGCAATAGAAAAACCGGTATTTCCGGAGGTAGTCTCTACAACTACAGAATCTTCCTTTAATAAACCTTTTTGTTCAGCGTTTTCTATAATATGAAGTGCTATTCTATCTTTTGTGGAATGTCCAGGATTATATGATTCTAACTTGGCATAAACGGTTGCAGGAATATCTTTTGTAACAGTATTAAGCTTCACCATAGGAGTATGTCCTATTAGGCCAAGAATATTATCGTAAACATTACTCATTATTTGTTATTTTCAATAAAAATCTGACCGCAAAAATACAAAAAAATAAATAATTACTAAACTTTTGTTTGATTTCAAGCCAGCGATTCAGCAAAATTTATTTTCTGATTTGCAATCTTCCGCCAAGTACCATCACAAATACTACGCCAAATTTTTTAAATTTTGTTAAAAACACCATAGAATGCTATAAAAGCCTTATTTTCGCGTAATTGATTTAATACTATGAAAAATTGGACTTTTAAGCAATGGAACACCGTTTTAGGATGGGTGATTTTTGTCATTGCATTTTTCACGTACTTGTCGACCATAGAACCCAATTTCAGTTTCTGGGACTGCGGTGAGTACATTTCCTCAGCTGTAAAACTTGAAGTAACGCACGCTCCCGGAGCGGCTTTATTCCAAATCGTGGGTGCCGTGGCAGCCATTTTTGCTTTAGGAAAAGGAGAAAATTATTCGATCGTAATCAATGCGATGTCTGCTTTGTTCAGTGCGCTTACGATTTTATTTTTATTCTGGACGATTACGCATTTTGTAAGAAGACTTTTAAACAAGGATTTTGATGAAGTAACCAAGCACCAGGAAATCTCCATTCTTTTTGCAGGAGCGGTAGGCGCATTGTGTTTCACCTTTTCAGATACGTTCTGGTTTTCTGCAGTAGAAGGGGAAGTATATTCTATGGCCTCCATGTTTATCGCGCTATTGGTGTGGCTGATTACCAAATGGGAAAACGAATACCTGGCGAAAGACAGTGAAAGATGGATCATCCTTATTTTCTTTGTATTAGGACTTTCTGTAGGAGTACACATGATGGGGATGTTGGCGGTTCCAGCCGTATGTCTGGTCTATTACGCCAGAAATTACAAATTTACCTGGAAAAACTTTATCTGGGCTAATGCAATCACACTGGGAATTTTGATCATTGTTTTCAAAATTATATTCCCTTTGATCATGACGATGTTCGGTAGACTGGAAATATTCTTTGTGAACGGACTTGGACTACCTTTCCACTCAGGAACGATAGTCGCGTTTATTTTAATGACGGTAGCATGTTTCTTTATTATTAAATATGCCAGAAGGGCTAAGAAAAATATCTACCAGACCGCTGCGTTATCTATTGTTTTTATGATCATTGGTTTCTCATGCTGGATGGTAATTCCTATCAGAGCGAATGCCAATCCACCAATGAACCTTAACGATCCTGATACTGCGATCGGTATGCTGGATTATTATAACAGAGAGCAGTATGGAGACTGGCCTACCATCTACGGACAAAATTATACGGCTTTCCTTGATGCGAACGGAATCGAAAAAAATGAAGACGGAAGTTTCAAAACTAAAAAGACGGGTGAAATCTACGAAAAAGATGAGAAAACCGGAACGTACAGAAAAACAGGAGACCGATTTAATTATACGTTCAGCAAGTCTCAGATAAGCTTAATGCCTAGAATGTTCAATGAAGATAAAGATGTGATGGCTAATTACATTTCAATGTATGGAGCTCCGGATTTTACCTTCAATTACGCGAATGAAGAGGTAGCTGATAATCCTCAGGCAAAACAGATATTCGATGAGTTGAGAGGGAAATATGAGGATAAATCGATCACAGCAGCAGATTATCTGAAAGTGAAACCTTATAATTTAATCAATGTTCAAAAGCCTTCACTGGCTCAGAATATGGATTATTTCATTACGTTTCAAAATGGATATTACTTCGTAAGATATCTGATGTGGAACTTCGTAGGAAGACAAAATGACCTTGAAGGAAACATGGAAAACACAAAAGGAAACTGGATCTCCGGGATTTCTTTTATCGATAATGCTTTACTTGGAAATCAGGATAAAATGCCTGCTAAATTCCAAAATGAAAGTACCGTGAAATTCTTCTTTTTACCTTTAATCTTAGGATTGATTGGTTTCTTTTTCCAGTTAAACAGAGACTTCGGAAGATTTTACGCATTGCTTTCATTATTTGTTTTAACAAGTGTGGGAATCGTTTTTTATACGGGAGTAAAACCTTTTGAACCAAGAGAGAGAGATTATGCAATGGTAGGTTCCTTCTATGCATTTGCCATCTGGATCGGACTGGGAGCCGGAGCTATTTTATGGTTCATCCAGTCTAAAGTAAAATCGAATGGAGCGAATATCGCTTTAGGGGTGGTTTTATTAGGAGTTCCTTTTATGATGGGTTTCCAGAACTACAATGTACACGATAGAAGCAACAGATATACAGCATATGATTATGCATATTCAGTATTAAAGTCACTTCCGAAGAACGATATTTTATTCGTTTACGGAGATAACGATACCTATCCTGTATGGGCGATTCAGGAAACTGAAAGATTCAGAGATGACGTGAAAGTGGTTAACTTCACCCTTGCTTCAACGCCGTGGAACCTAGATCAGATTAAGAGAAAAACTTACAATGCAGCAGGAATTCCTAGTGAATTGACGCATGAAGATTACAGAGATGGTGTGAATGACCAGATCTATATGATGAAGAAAGAAGACTGGGAAGGGGTGTTTTCTATGTTAAAAGAACAGGGCGTTCCGGATACCCAATTCGGAGCCTTCAGAAAATATCTTACACAGGATTCACTAACCTTGAAAGAGGCTGTTAATTTTATCAAGTTCAAGTCTCCTGAAAAAGATGAACTTCTTAAAATGTACTTCGGAGAAGAAAAATTTGAGAAATATAATATTCTTCCGGTGAACAAATTCATTCTTCCTGTTAATAAGGAAAATGCTTTAAAAGCAGGAATCATTACCCAGGCAGACCTTCCAAACGTTGTTAACCAGATCATGATTACTTATAAAGGAAACACCCTTTATAAAAACAACCTGATCATGCTTGATATGCTGGCGAATTTCGATTGGAAACGTCCGATTAACTTCTCATCAGGAGGAATCTACGACAGCGAAAATATCTTCTATCTGAACGAATATCTTCAGTTTGACGGATTCAGCTACCGCTTAGTTCCTATCCATACACCTCCAAATGCAGACGGAGATATGGGAAGAGTAGATACCAATTCTTTATATAATGTAGTGAAAAACTTCAGATGGGGTAATTTTAAACATTTAGATACTCACTTTGACGAAACGGCTACCTCAAATATCATGAGCTACAGAATGTCAGCGAGCAGAGCAGCTTCAGCATTGGCATTAAACGGGCAGAAAGCTAAAGCCGTGGAATTATTAGATCTTGCTTCAAAAGAAATTCCGGCTGAGAAATTCAATGATCCACGTTCATTAAGTGCTATGGTAACAGGATATATCATCGCAGGACAGGAGAAAAAAGGTCTTCAGCTGGCAGAAATCCTTAAGAAAGGAATTTTTGAAGAGTATGATTATTATTTAAGTCTTGCTCCGGCAGATCAGAACTTTGCAAGAAGACAGATGAGAACAAAACCAATGGAATATTCTCTTGTTGTTTCTGCAGTTACCGATGCTTACAAGAAATTAGGACAGGATGATAAAGCTTATGAATACCTGGTAAAATCTATAGAGCCGATCGACAAAAAGTTCAATACATTTATCAAAGAGCTTCAGCTCATGGGTAAAGAAAAAGCCATAAAAGAGTCTGAAAATGTGCAGAAGATCACTCCTTTCTACCAATACTTATTTGATGTGATGGAACCTTTTGATTCTACTTATTCAAAAGAAAAAGAAGAACAGATCACCACATCGATTATCAAAGTAACACAATAAACTCACTCATAAAAACGGAACTTCGGTTCCGTTTTTTTTGTTATTGGGATTCATGAATTTTAAGATTATATTTGTGATATTAAAAATACATGATGACTGAAACTAAAAATAGCAGGCTCCCGATTTATGCCGTGATTTTTACGGTAGTTTTTAAACTTCTTTTTTTATTGACCCATTATATTCAGGAAGATGCGTTCATTACCTGGAGGGTAGCTCAGAATTTGTTAGACTATGGAGTGATAGGCTTCAATGGAGATTCCAAAATCTCAGCGTCTACCACCCATCTGTATGTTTTCGTATCCTATTTATTCAATCTGATTTTTGGGAAAGAATATTTTATAGAGCCACTATTGATTTTTAATTCCATCCTTTTTACCATAGGAACATTATTTCTAGCGAATCTGACGCTTAAAAATCCCTGGCATAAAGCTATTTTTATATTTCTGATAGGAATTCTGCCGCCAGCAGTGAAAATCTCTATTTTAGGAATGGAATACGGGATACTTTTCTTCCTCGAAATGGCTCTTTTGTATTACGGGTTCAGTAAAAATAAAAAATGGGCACTGATTCTCCTGCCAGTTCTGATTATGTTTACGAGGATTGACACGGTCATTTTCCTTGGAATTGTATTCCTGGTTGATGTTTTTTGGAACAGAAAGATCAGATGGAAATACGTTTTCGGAGGTCTTCTGGGCATTTTGTCTTTGCTTTCCTTTAACTGGCTTTATTTTGGAGAACTGGTGAATAATACCATTGTAGCCAAGAAACTCCTTTACGAACACAACTTCACTTTTGAGCAGAATCTTAACTATTTCTGGGTAAGCTTCGGGAATTTCTGGGGAATGCTGAAACTTCCGGGAAACTTCAATCCGGTAACAGTTATTGTCCTGATCTTCGAATTGCTATGTTTTATTTATCTTGTAAGACAAAGAGAAAGAAGGAATTATTATTTATGGATGATCTTCCTTTTCGGATGGGCGAAACAGATTATTTTTATCTCTCAAAAAAGCTTATTCGACTGGTATTACTGGGTACCCCAACTTCTGCTTTTCGTTCCGGTTCTTATTTTTGTGCTGGAGCAGAAGGAGAAACGAAATCTATGGCTATCTCTTCTGGTTGTATTTTATATTTTCCCGATGACGGTTTTTCAAACCATTCATTCCATTGCCACAGGAAACGGAGAATGGAATTACCGCAGAAAGATCGGATTGTTTTTAAATAGTTATGAAAAAGATAAGAATCAGTGGATTCTGTTGGAACCTGCTGGCTATGTTCCTTATTTTTCGGGGTTAAAAACAATTGATGAAGTAGGATTGGTAGACAAGCAGATCCAGACGGAAGTGAAAAAAGATAAAGCCCATTATTGGATCAATACTGTAAAAAAGAGACAACCCAAATATCTTCTTTCTTACAAAAACTTGTTTGAAGGAGATGATGCAGAGTATTACCAAACCCATTACCAACTTCTGAAAGAATTTAGAGTAAAAGACAATTTGAACAGTGACAACCGTATCCTCGAAAAGATCTATCATCTTAAACCATCCGGAACGGATTATAATTTATATGTGAAGATTGATTAAAAAAAGAAGTTAGAAACTAGAAATTAGAAGTTAGATGTGCACACTTAGTACTTTCAAACACTTTCCCCTGCAACCTAAAACCTACTATCTAATCCCTAAAAAATTATGAAATACTGTGCTTTTCTCCGCGGCGTCAATGTAAAAGGAACCAATATGAAAATGGCTGATGTATGTCAGGTCTTTAAAGAAGCCGGAATGAATGACGTTGGTTCTGTGCTGGCTTCTGGAAATATTGTTTTCTCTTCGGATAAAAATGCCGGGGATTTAAAGAGAATTTTAGAACAAGCTATGTCTGTTCATTTTTCTTATGAAGCTTTTTTATTCATAAGATCCCAGGAAGAAACGGAGGTGTTCTGGAACAGCATTCCTTTTGAAAAAAATGATGATCTGCACATGTATGCTTTTGTAGGTAATCCCGGGGTGGAAACTGTTTTAATGGAAGAGTTTACAAAGGCTTCTAAAACTGAAAACGAAAAAGCTGAAATCATTGAGAACATATTGTACTGGCAGGTCCCAAAAGGAAATACTCTGGATTCATCATTTGGAAAAGTCCTGGGAAAGAAAAATCTTAAAGATCAGTTTACCAGCCGGAATGTGAATACCTTTGAAAAGATTTTGAAGAAAATGATTTCTTGAGACGTTTTGAGAATACTATTTCCCGCAGATCTCGCAGATTACAGGGATGATTGTTTATTATTTTTATTCAACTATTATAATGGGATAATTGAGGTTATAAGTTATTTGTAAAACCCACCGATAAAAATCTGCGTAATCCGTGACATCTGTGGGAGGAAAAAATATAATTTCAGCCAGGAATTCACGGATTGATACTAATGATTATATAATTTTTTTTTAATAATTTGATTCTAAATGTTTTTTGATCTTCAACCCCTCTTCATTATTTTTCTCTAATCTCTAATCTCTAATCTCTAATCTCTAATCTCTAATCTCTAATCTCTAATCTACAGTCTATCATCTTGGTTCTTGGTTCTGGAATCTTATATCTATTCCCCCAAAATAATTTCCGATTCTGAAACTTTATAAGTATTTTTACTGAACTTTTTAATTCAAATAAAAAATGATCCAGTATTTAGATAATATCCAACACAAAGATTCAAAAAACTTTTTCCTTATTGCTGGTCCGTGTATCATTGAAGGTGAGGACATGGCATTGAGAATAGCCGAGAAAGTAATCCAGATCACAGACAAATATAATATTCCTTATATTTTCAAAGGAAGCTTTAAAAAAGCGAACAGAAGCCGTGTAGATTCTTTTACAACGATTGGCGAAGAAAAATCCCTGGAAATCCTTAGAAAAGTAGGGGAAACTTTCAATATTCCCACGACGACGGATATCCACGAAAACGGTCATGCGGCATTGGCTGCACAATACGTTGACGTGTTACAGATTCCTGCATTTTTAGTACGTCAGACCGATCTTTTGATTGCTGCAGCAGAAACAGGGAAATGCGTTACTTTGAAAAAAGGACAGTTCCTTTCTCCTGAATCCATGAAATTTGCTGTTCAGAAAGTAACAGATTCCAATAACCAGAAAGTGGCCATCATCGAAAGAGGAAATTCTTTCGGATATACAGACCTGGTTGTAGATTACAGAGGTATTCCTACCATGAGAGAGTACGCACCGGTTATTTTGGATGTTACCCACTCATTACAGCAGCCTAACCAGAGCTCCGGAGTTACCGGTGGAAGACCTGATCTTATAGAAACGGTGGCGAAAGCTGGAATTGCCGTAGGAGCAGACGGAATCTTTATTGAAACCCATCCTACACCGGAAACCGCTTTATCAGACGGAGCAAACATGTTAAGATTAGATTTATTGGAAGATTTGTTACAAAAATTAACAAGAATCAGAGAATCAATTTTGTAATTGTTAAAAAATCCCTATTTTTAGAAATTCTTAAAATATTTCTTTTGAAAAAACTAGTTTTACCGTTGAGCCTTATGGTTCCTATGCTTATTTTCTCTCAAAATAAAAAAAGAGATACAGCAGAAAAAGTAACCGATATTGAGGAGGTCGTTTTCCAGAAAAAAGTGGTTGGAAGAACGAACGACATTACCAATGTCAAGATTTCAGCAAAAGATGCCCAAAGTGTTGCCTCTATAAGTGGTGGAATTGAAGGACTTCTTAAAACACTTCCTTCCGTAAACTCCAACACCGAGCTCTCTTCCCAATATATGGTACGTGGTGGAAACTATGACGAAAATCTTATTTACATCAATGATATTGAGATCTACAGACCTTTTCTGATCAGAAATTCGCAGCAGGAAGGAATGAGTATTATCAATCCTGATATGGTTTCCGCAGTGAACTTCTCTGCCGGAGGATTTGAGCCTAAATATGGCGACAAAATGTCTTCAGCACTGAATATTTACTACCGTGAACCTGAAAAATTTGAACTTTCAGGAGAAGCAAGTTTGATCGGTGGAAGACTGACAGCGGGTTTGGCTTCAAAAAATAAAAAACTGACTGCCTTGTTTTCAGGCAGATACAGAAATACCAATCTTGTTCTGAATACATTGAATGAGGATACGGATTTCAACCCTACGTATTGGGACTTTCAATCCTATATCAACTATCATTTCAACGATAAATTCTCCTTGTCATTCATTGGATATTATTCCAAGAATGATTATGAAATGGTTCCTAAAGCGAAAAGTGTCACTTTCGGAAGTCTTAATCAGCCTATTACAGTGAATATTGGCTATCGCGGACAGGAGCAGGATATGTACAAAAATATGATGGGAACTTTCTCCATGAACTATAAGCCGTCCGACAAATGGAAGCTTACCTTGGACAGTTTTGCCTATCAGAACAGAGAAAAAGAATATTATTCTATTGCTTCAGGTTATGAAATCCAGACTTTTGATCCTATAACACAGTCTCCAAATCCTTCTTTTGATGGAGGAGGACAGATAGAGCATGCAAGAAATGATCTGTACGTAAGAACGTACGGAACGCAGTTCAGAGCCAAGTTTTCTCCCAATATCAATACCGATATAGAAGTAGGCTTTAAGTACGAAAAAGAGAACCTGAATGATAATACCAATGAATGGAAACTGGTAGATAATGCAGGGTACAGCATTCCGCGCCCAATAGATGATCCAAGAACTGGCGGTACCGGAGACCTTAATCTGTTTTACCATATTGCCGGGAAAAATAATATAGAACCTTCCAGACTTTCTGCTTATGCACAGTATTCTCAGAAATTTTACTGGGGAGCCAGCAAAATATTTGTTAATGCCGGAGCCAGAGTTTCCAACTGGAGTTTCAATAAAGAAACGATCTTCTCACCAAGATTTCAGTTTGCAATAAAACCTGACTGGGATACCGATATGCTCTTCAAACTTTCAGGGGGAGTTTATTATCAGGCGCCTTTCTATAAAGAAATCAAGGATCTTGACGGAAACTTCAACTCCAATATAAAATCTCAGCGTTCCATGCAGTTAATTCTTGCCAACGACTACGAGTTTTATATGTATGACAGACCATTTAAACTGACTACAGAGGCTTACTATAAGAAAATGGATGATCTGATTCCTTACTATATGGATAATGTGAGAATCCGTTATTCCGGTAAAAATAATGCTTCAGGTTATGCTTATGGAATTGATACCAGACTGTTCGGGGAATTCGTTCCCGGAGTAGATTCTTGGTTGTCTGCAAGTTACGCCAGAGTATATGAAAACATAGACGGAAGAGGAGATATTCCAAGACCTACGGATCAGAGATTCAGATTTGCGATGTTCTATCAGGATTATATGCCGAAATTCCCGTCCATGCGTGTCAATCTTACTTTGGTCTACGCTATGGGACTTCCGAACGGAGCACCTGTTTTCACAGATCCTTATCAGTATCAGAAAACATTACCTTCTTATAAAAGAGTAGATTTAGGCCTTTCCAAAGTATTCATCGATTCCAAAGACAAGAAAAATCGTTCCGGTTTTTGGGGTAACTTTGAAGAATTAACCTTAGGGGTTCAGGTTTTCAATGCATTTAATATCAACAATACAGTGGCCAACCAGTGGATTACAGATTATAATACGAATGTAATGTATCCGGTTCCAGTGCGTCTTACAGGACGTTTCTTCAATGTGAAACTGGAATTTAAATTATAGAAATTAGAAGCTAGAGATTAGAAGTTAGTAGGGATTTCCTACAGCTTAGAAACTAATCAAACCAAAAGCTGAAAAATAAAGAAAGCTTCTGAATTGTTCAGAAGCTTTTTCATTGGGCAGAATTTTATAACAAGTATACAGAATTTTATAACAGTGGTTTCAGAGATATTTTTACCTTTGTCCTATCAATGAAAAAGATTCTCGCCATATTTTTCTCTGTTTTCTACTTTGGATTTTCTTCCGGAGCAGCTTTCAGCGTACACTTCTGTATGGAGGAGTTTGTTTCTGTAAGTCAGAAAACCACTGATATCTGTGGCAAATGTGGCGTTAAGGAAAAAAAAGGATGTTGTAAAACTGAGGTTAAAGTCGTAAAAGTAGATGATTCACAGAAATCTAATCTGCTGATGATTGATTTTTTAAGCCAGATCGCTCCAACGTTTACACAGCACCCGTTTTTCTTTACCGACCAGTCTTTTTCAGCTTCAAAATTCACCCGTATCAGAATCAATGGGCCGCCCGAGTACAGGCCGGTTCCCATCTACATCAATCATTGTCATTTTAGAATTTAAGATCCGTCTGTTGTCTGTAGTGTTCAGATGAGCATTCCTTCGTGGACAACACGGTTCAACGCATCATGCGTTTCAATTATTCTTATTAAAATTAATTCTAAAATTTAAAACAATGAAAAAGTATATCATTACAGCAGCAATATCTCTATTTTCCATGAGTTCACTTTCTGCACAGTCTAAAAAAGACGCTCAGGTTTCAAAACTATATCAGAACTATATTGCTATTAAATCAGCTTTGGCTTCAGATGATGCAGACAAAACTTCAAAAGCAGCTTCAGAATTCATCAAAACAGCCTCAACCGTTGATTATAAATCAATTTCGGAGGGTAATCTTACTATTCTAAGAAAAGACGCCACAGTGATCTCGGATGCCCGAAATATTACCGCTCAGAGAGAAACATTTTCTAATCTTTCTGAGAATATGATCGCTTTAACGAAAGAATTCAAGCTTTCTGAAAAACCGGTTTACATACAATATTGTCCAATGGCCGACTCAAGCTGGTTAAGCAATGAAAAACAGATCGCGAATCCATATTACGGAAAATCTATGCTTTCTTGCGGAAATGTAAAGTCAGAAATCAATTAATTATTGTATTTAATTTTAAAACAATAAGTTGTATAGCTTAAGTTCTAAGTGACTTTAAGCTGTACATCTTTAAAAAGTTCGGAATATTATGAAAAAACTAATCATATTTCTGGTGCTTTTGTTCTCTGTTTTTACTTTCGCACAAACAACGAAAACGTATTATACCTGTCCCATGCATCCTGAGGTGGTGTCTTCAAAACCGGGAGATTGCCCAAAATGCAAAATGACGCTGGTCAGGAAAACCGTTGTGGTAAAACCTAAAGTTGTGGCGAAGCCAGAGCAGAAAACAGGACAAAAGCCTGCAGAAATTAAAATGAATAAAGTTAAAGTTAAGACTGAGGCTAAGGCTAAGATGAATGCAAAGCCAAAAATGAAAGAGGCCGGAAGAAATAAGCCTGATACAAAGGCTAAACCTTCCCAATCTCATTCTCAACATCAACCTCAATCTTCTCAATCTCAAAGTAAATCTCTTTATAGTTGTCCCATGCATCCTGAAGTGACTTCGGATAAACCGGGAAAATGCCCGAAATGCGGAATGGAACTGGTAGAAAATGAAAGTCATCAGCATATTGTTGCAGAAGAGCCGAAAGCAAATCCATCTGTATTCAAAAGAAATTCTGAAAACGGGAAAGTGACTTTCGGGGGAAAAACAGTGAGATATGATCTCTATGTAAAAGATACGATTGTCAATTTTACAGGAAAAAACCGTAGAGCTCTTGCCATCAATGGAAAACTGCAGGCACCGACTTTATATTTTACAGAAGGAGATACCGCAGAAATTTACCTTCACAATATGCTGAAGGAAAATACCGGACTGCACTGGCATGGAGTGATTCTTCCCAATGAACAGGATGGAGTTCCATACCTTACCACAAAACCTGTAACGCCTGGAGAAACACATTTGTATAAGTTTAGGGTATCTCAAAACGGAACCTATTGGTACCATTCCCACGAAGCACTTCAGGAACAGATTGGAATGAATGGGATTTTAGTATTCAATAAAAGAGAAGGCGAGCCTAAACCTTCCTATACACAAGAAATTCCGGTACTGCTAGGGGATTGGAGCGATGAAGACCCAATGCAGATCGCAAGAAGGCTCCACATGGCGAATACGGATTGGTATGCTATTAAAAAAAATGCAGTACAAAGTTATTGGGAAGCCATTAAATCCGGAAATTTTGGGACAAAAGCCTTAAATGAGTGGAAAAGAATGGAGGCTATGGATGTAAGTGATGTCTATTACGATAAATTTCTCATCAACGGACTTCCCAGCTCTGACTATTCTAATCTGAAAGCAGGGGATAAAGTTAGACTGAGAGTGGCCAACGGCGGATCATCCACATATTTCTGGCTGAACTACGGTGGCGGAAAAATAAAAGTAGTTGGAAACGATGGAAATGATGTGGTTCCGGTAGAAGTTGACCGCCTTATCGTTGGAGTTTCCGAAACCTATGATATTGAAGTCACAATTCCTGAGAATAAGAGTTTTGAATTCCGTTCGACGTCGGAAGACAGGGTAGGACATGCTTCATTATGGCTGGGTTCCGGTGAAAAAGTGGAGGCTCCGAACCTGCCGAGACTGTTGTTGTTTGAAGGAATGAAAATGATGAACGGAATGATGGAAATGAGCGGGAATATGAAGCCTATGAATATGACGATGGGCAATCAGATGATGGACATGAATGAAGTGATGTATCCCGAACTTTCTGAAAGCCAGAGAAAAATGACGATGAAACACATGAATGAAATGATGGGCGTTAAAACCAAGGAAGAAGATCATTCAGGCACTGAACATGGAAATCATTCAGATATGGATATGAAAGAAGAAAAGCCCATCAAAAGACTGTCATACAATCTTTTAAAGTCTCCTGAAAAGACGATTCTGCCGGATGAGAATGTAAGAGAGTTAAAATTTACACTGGAAGGAAATATGAATCAGTATCTCTGGACGCTGGATAATAAAACGGTAACAGAAACAGATAAAATCCTGGTTAAAAAAGGCGAAATCCTGAGAATTACGATGTACAACAATTCGATGATGCGCCATCCAATGCATCTTCACGGCCATGATTTCAGACTGATCAATTCAAAAGGAGAATATTCCCCATTGAAAAATGTAGTAGATATCATGCCGATGGAAACCAATACGATTGAGTTTGCAGCCAATCAGGACGGTGACTGGTTCTTCCACTGCCATATTTTATACCATATGATGGCCGGAATGGGAAGAATATTCAGCTATGAAAATTCAAAACCGAATCCACAGTTGCCGGACAGAAAGCTGGCCTGGAAAAATTTCCTGAAGGACAATAAAATGATCAGCTCCATGGGAATGCTGGATATTGCAAGCAATAAAGTCCATGCAGAGAGTATGACGATGTTCGGACCAAGATGGGCCAATCTGAATCAGTTTCATTCTAACTGGGATTTTGATCACTTTGAAGGCAATGTAAAAGTAGGAAGATTCCTGGGGAAATTCCAATGGGCGCTTCCTTATGCAGGATTCAGAATTCAGAAAAACCACGAGATCATGGAGAGACAGATGGCTGAAGATATGGGAATGAAATTCCGTGGCAAAAAGACCTGGTTTGGACAACAGAAAGCAGCAAAAGACCAATATGCATTCATGGTTGGTGTGCAGTATATGTTACCGATGCTGGTTACCGCAGATGCAAGTGTTGATCAGAATGGAAAAGTATTGCTGGAATTAAGTAGGGAAGATATTCCCATTTCCAGAAGGATAAGAGGAAATTTCAGCCTCAATTCTGACGGAGAATTTTCAACAGGACTGAGATATATTCTACAGAAATGGGTGTCAGTGTCCGGAAATTATGATAATGAAATGGGCTGGGGAGCCGGATTAACTTTAACCTACTAATGAGAGGCTGCCGGATAAGGCAGTCTTTTTTATTTTGAAAGCATTAGTGTCAACTATGTTTAAAAAATAAAAATAGAAAACAAGCTTTACATTTCCAGCCGAATAATTTTTTCTGCCAGCTTTTGATTCTTGCTTTCCGGAATTAATCGCATCAAAAAATTACGCAAGGCATTTCCCTTTTCCCACTGAGAAATCTTACCGATTTTCCAGCTTGTGTCTACGACGTAATCAACTTTTTTTCTTCTGATCTTTTGAAATTCTTCAAAAATAGCATTAAAATCCCGGTTCTTTTCCAATAATTGGCCAATGACATAAGCGTCTTCGATAGCTTGGCAAGCGCCCTGACCCATATTTGGAGTGGTTGCGTGGGCGGCATCTCCAATCAGACACAGGTTATCAGAATACCAGGAAGGAATAGGAGACAGGTCAATAATATCATTAAGAATAATATTTTCTTCTAAAGTTGCTTCAAGAATGTCCAAAACAAGAGGGTGAAAGTCTTCAAAATAATCACATAGTTTCAAATAATGGGTGTGCTTTTTTTCATTCACCAAAGCATACCAATACAACTTGGTGTCTGAAATCTTCACAAAACCGAAGCGCTTTCCCTTTCCCCACATTTCAATGGCTTCCTGATTAAACTCTTCGGGCAAATCAAATTCTGCCAGTCCACGCCAGCATTTCTGTCCTGCATTACGGATGTTTCCTGTTCCCAGGATCTGATCTCTGATCTTAGATTTTATCCCGTCTGCGCCAAAAACTATTTTACTTTCTGCCTGAACCCCATTTTCAAAATGTAAGGAGTAATGGTCTTTCTTTTCAATCTTACTTAAAGAGTGATTGAGCTGAATATGTTCATATCCGATGTTTTCTGCCAGAATTCTCTGCAGTTCAGCCCTGTGAATGGCTACATTACAGGAATTGTATTTTTTCTCAAGGGCAAGAATACTGGTCTTCGTGATAGGTTTTAAAGACTCGTCGGTAATGGAAATCCCATGGATCTTATTTCCTGCATTTTCAATTTTTTCTTTTAAACCCAGTCTGTCGAAGATCTGCATAGCATTAACAGCCATCATAATTCCGGCTCCAACAGGTTTTATTTCCGGTGCAGATTCATAGACTGTACAGTCAAACTGATGTTGTTTCAGAATATTTCCCAGGGCCAGTCCGCCGATTCCGGCGCCTATTATTGAAATGGTGTTCATCAGAATCGGTTTGATCTTTTTTAAAGCGTTAAAATATAATTCTCAGATACTTTTTTAAATCCGTATTTATTGAAAAAATGATGAGCTCCCGTATTGTTGAGCCCGCTTTCCAGCATCATAAAGCTGATATTCCAGTTTTTAGATTCTTCCACAGCCTTTTCCAACAGGGTGCTTCCGAGTGATTGTCCTCTGAGGGAATGGTCTAAAAGCATATCTTCCAGTACCGCATAATTTTTGAATCCGTTGATGATATTGAAAACCAGCATTCCTATAATTTTTCCAGCTTCATTTTCAGCAATCAGAATGTTTAATTTTGAATTTTGATCAGCAACAAATCCGGATTCAAACTGTGCAGTTAATATGGCTTTAAGGTCAGGATTCCAGTGGTTTGAATCCAAAGCTCTGCCTGAAATAATTTCGCCATGCGAGATGTAGGAATCCGTTTTATGGGTGATAAAAAAATCGACCAGTTCTTCAGTCCGGGTAGTGTCGGAAAGCCATTTTGTGGTGTAGTTCATTGCTTTATTTCAATTTTTTCAGTTCATTAAGTAATTGATTCTGTTTATTGATGAAATTTTCCAGACTGTCTGTTTTCAAAGGATGTGCATTCTGGTATTTTTCGATCTCAGGAAGGGTTTTCCTGATTTTAAAAACTACATATTGATCATGTAATTTTTCTCTATTTTTATTAACTTCACTAATCAGATCCTTTATACGCTTAATTTTTAAGTTATATTTTTCAGAGCTTGTTTTGATTTCTGCTTCAACTTCATGTTTTAAAAGAGAATCTTTTATTGCTCTTGTCAATGAATTGGCATTATCGTAATAAGTTTCGGTCTTACCAAGTACATCATTATACTGAGACGTTACTTTTTCTGTTTCTTCATTTGTCTTTTTTACTCTATCGTCCAAAGCCTGAAGATTTTTATCATTTTTCAGCAGTTCAGCATAAATCTGGTGAACCATATTTTCATCACGATAACTCTCAAGAGAACCTGAAACTGATGATTTTGCATTATCAACAGCATTTTCTACAGCCGGAGTATTCTCAGGCTTATTTTCTGTACAGGAAAGTATTGATAAGGCCAGTGCAGAAGCGAAAAGTATTTTTTTCATAATTTTTAGATTGGGTTGTATTCCTTATTAGTTGGTAATACTTTAAAAATTGTTACATCCTTTATGCAACCGAATGTAAATCGAAGTTTTTATTTTTAAAATTTAAAGTGATCTTAAAACTTCCCAGGCCTGTATCTCCTTTTATTTCCAGTATATTATCATGTATCTTTTTATAAGAAGTTTTAAAGTTTAGGGAAACGTAAGGGAAAATTTCCGGGCTACTACTCACTTGTAAAATCGGTTTATTGAAAGGAATGATAAAGACCTCATGTTCTAAAAAAACGATATCTGCCTTGCAATAAGTAAGTTTTGTACTCATTTTTGAATAGCTTTCGATATTGGTTTCAATATTTTTTATTACCGTATAATTTCTGTCTTTGATATACCTAAAAAAAAGGGTGCGTCTATTCTTATGATAAAAATAAAGCACGAGATTAATCAGAATAAAAAATAGAATGATCCCTCCGATCAAAAAGTATACATCTGCATTCATAGATACAAAAATAAAAAAACGGAGCCTGAAAACAGACTCCGCATACATTGTTTTGCGCTAAAATTTATTTACCTAAATAAGATTTCAAAATCTTACTTCTGGTATTGTGCTTCAATCTCTTGATCGCTTTTTCTTTGATCTGACGGACTCTCTCTCTTGTAAGATCGAAAGTTTCGCCGATTTCTTCCAAAGTCATCGGGTGTTTTCCGTTCAATCCGAAGTATAATCTTACCAGATCAGCCTCTCTTGGAGTCAAAGTATTCAATGCTCTTTCAATCTCAATCTGAAGAGATTCAAGCATCAGATCTTTGTCCGGACTTGGAGATTCTCCTGAACGCAATACGTCATAAAGATTAGAATCTTCACCTTCTACTAAAGGTGCATCCATGGACAGGTGTCTTCCGGAGTTTTTCATAGATTCTTTAATATCTTCCTCACTCATGTCAAGAACTTCAGCCAATTCTTCCGGAGAAGGGGGTCTTTCATTTTCCTGCTCAAGGTGAGCGTATGCCTTATTAATTTTATTGATGGAGCCGATTTTATTCAACGGAAGCCTTACAATTCTTGACTGCTCAGCTAAAGCTTGTAAAATTGACTGACGAATCCACCAAACCGCATAAGAGATAAATTTGAAACCTCTAGTTTCATCGTACCTTTTTGCTGCTTTCATCAATCCTAAATTACCTTCATTAATTAAATCGGGTAAAGAAAGACCTTGATTTTGGTATTGTTTAGATACAGAAACTACGAAACGAAGGTTGGCTTTGATTAATTTCTCAAGTGCAGCTCTGTCGCCCGCACGTATTTTTTGTGCCAAATCTACTTCTTCGTCCGCAGTGATCAGTTCCACTTTACCAATTTCCTGCAAATACTTGTCTAATGAAGCAGTTTCCCTGTTGGTTACCTGCTTAGTGATTTTTAATTGTCTCATCTATTATTATCCTCAAAAAAGAGTTACTATATATTATACGTATGAAGGGGTAAAAAGGTTACACCAGTTTTAATTATTTTTTAAATTAAGGGGTGGAAGGTAGATAAAAGAGTCAAGAGTCTAGAACCAAGAGCCAAGATGAGAGACCTCAGATTTCAGACAGAGTTGTTTGAACGTAAATTTATATGATCATTTTTTTACCTTTATTTTCTCAGCCTCAACCTTAAATTCCCAACAAAAAAAAGCGAAACCAAAGTCCCGCTTTTATAGTGAAGAATGAATAATTAAAAATTAAAAATTCTTTTTATCGTTTAAGTTATTAATCAGGAATCGGTAACTCAATTAATGAGCAACCGGAAACCCACAATCATTAAAACAATTCGTTCAATAATTTTGCCAGTCTAAGACCTCCGTAAAGAAGCTGTCTTTCAAGGGTTTCATTGAATTTGTACTGATAATCGTACGATAATTTTGAATCGTTTGGAGTCTGTGCATAGATCTTATTGGCGATCTTGTGCGAATCATACAACCAGTCTTCTACAGTTCCTGCCTGAATCTGCGCCACTTCATCCTTAGATTTAATGTCCAGAAGTTTTGCATATTCTGTGTAGCTGTATTTCTGAGAATCTACCAGTTTTCCGTCCCATACAGAGTGAAGATTGGTTTTATCGCCGAAATAAGTAACATTGATTTTGTTTCCACCAAGATCTTCAGCTCTTCCTACGTGAAGAGGCTGGGAAAGGTCTCCCATAATATGAATAAGGAAGATCAAAGCAATTTTTCTGTCTTTTTCAGAGGTTTTCTCGTCTTTGATCTGGCTGGACAAAGTGTTCACCTGTGTATAAAGACTTGGACCTGCCTGCATTTTCAGGTTTTGACCAAAAGCTTTAAAATCTGCCTGTGGATCAATGTTTACGTAATGCCATGATGAAGCCTGCTTCCATGCACCGGTGGTATCAGATTTGATAAAATCCGGCCAGTTTGCCCAATAAGCAAGACGTTCTTTACCCATTATTTTTTTGATCTCTCTTCTTGCTTTACCCGAAAGATGGTTCTCTGCGATCTCTGCGATCACACGGTGTCCCGTTAAGCCCCATGCAAAAGAGTAAAGTGAAGATGAAATGAATGCTAAAATCAGAATTTTAGAATAAATACTTTTCATTATAAATAACATTTTACAAGCTGCAAAGATACGGTCCGGTTTCCGAACCTCCATCAATTATGATTAATTTCTTATCCCAGATATGTTAATAAAACTTAATCTAAATAACGGGAACCCGGTATAAAATTCTCCGAAATTCGAAAATTAAAAGGATATTGCATTATAAATATCTATGTCTCAAGGAGAAGCTTTGATATTAAAATTTTGACGCTTAAACTTGGAAAAACGCTGTATTACCGTATTTTCACGGAATTTGTCATATAGTATCCCCATTAATGTTAATAAATTAGTACTTTTAAACTAAAATTATTGGTAAATTATTTTTTCAAACTTATGAGATATATTATCTTTACAAGTCATAATCACAGGAAACACTATGTATGAGAATAATATTGTAGACATGTATTACAATAAACTGCAGACCGACTTCAAAGCTGAAGCCGTGGCGGTGAACCTTTTGAAATATCAGCGTGCGGTAAGTAATATATTTATAGAACGGATCGGAATCAATGACCGTGCTTACCTGAAGGATATCAAAAGTATCTCGAGCAGTTATTTAGGATTTGATGAAGAAGTCTTTACGATAGAAACGTATAGAGAGGGTATTTATGACTATCTCCCGGAAGGGCTGTTTCATCCGCCGTCTTTGGGAGCTTCCAGAAAAAATGTGGATACAGTCGTTCGTGAGATCCGTAAACAGAAAAGAGTAGAAGAAGATGCCCGGAAGTTTTTCCGCCCTTTTGAACTTGAAGTTTTTTTTACAGAAATCAGTTCTCTGCTTAAAGAATCTGAGTTTGATATTTCAAGCAGTACAGATACGCTTTTGGAAACCGTGAGCGAGCTCTGGCCTCTTATTAAAATGCTTGACGAACAGAATGCTTATATTTTTATCTATATTTTGCCTTTTTTCCACCAGATCAGAGGCAATAAGAGATGGTTTGAAAGATGTATGACGGCTTTTCTGCAGGTACCGGTAGAAGTTACTTTTGCACCGAATATTATCGATAGAATAGAAAGGAATGACGATTCTATGTTATTGGGGAATTCAAAATTAGGGGTTACCTATATTCCAAGCGGAAAACATATGGATGGACAGCGGAACTGGGTGGTAAATATTGGCCCCATTCCTTATGCGGATATGAAAAAATATATTTCAGGAAGTCCGTTCAGAAATGTTTTGCAGGCTTTATATGATTATTTTCTTCCTGTAACGGTAGACGTGGAGGAAAATTTTGTTACAGAAAAAGAAGAATATTCATTCAGCCTGGAAGATGATGAAAGAAATGCCAGCCGTCTCGGATACTCTACATTTCTGTAAAATAATTTATTATATTTACAACGACCAACCAAGTATAAATTTGAAAAGAAACTAATGGAAATTTCTTCAGTAAAAGGTATTTTTTTAAGGTATATTTTAATGCCTTTAATCGCGGTAATTATGATGTTTATTTTGGGCCTGCTCAGAAGAAACAAACCTGCGATCAAAATTAAAGTAATTATTATATATGTCCTTCTCTGCAGTCTGTGTCTGGCTCTGCCCGGGATTTTTGGTTTTGCCGGAAATCTTTTTAATCCTTACTGGTACCTTATTGCACAGGTTTTCTATCTTATTTTTGGGATTATTCATGTTAATTTGCTGCACAGATATTTCAGAAAGCATATTGACTCAGTAGGAATGAGTATTTTGTTTGAATCCATACTTTCTTTGACGTGTATTGCCTTCGGCGGATTTTTATTTACCCTGATCTTTAACTGGATAAGCAAAGGAGCGGGATATGCTGTAATGGCAGCCACAAGTATGGTGATCTTCGTTGTTCCCATGGTATTTTATTACTGTTATGTTCAGTTTATCAGTATTCCTTTTGACATCTATAAGACATGGAGATATTCTCCTGACCAGAAATTGCCTGATTTTGAAGGGGTTGATTTTGACAGGTTAATGGTATTGAATGTTGAATTAAGCAAAAATCTGGAAGATACAAACAGATTTAGAATCAAAGCTAAAACACTGCCGACCGGGGTAACATTCGGGGATTGGTTCTATAGAGTAGTGGACGATTATAACCATAAAAACCCAAACTCTATCATCCATCTTTCCGATATAGAAAAAGAACCTTATTACTGGATTTTTTACACCAAAAAATCATTTTTCAGTTTTAGAAAATATATTGATTTCGACCATGATATCTCTACCAACAGCATTTCCGAAAATGAAGTCGTGATCTGCAAAAGAGTGATTCAGCATGAGGAAGAAGGAGTATTGAAAAAATCATAACCACACAAAATTTAAAAAGTATTACATATGATACAGCCTATTAAACATTTTGCGATCAATTGGGTGGATGGGATGAAAGTTTCCCAGAGACACCTTAATGATCAGGACAATTTTTTAATTGATACGATCAGAGATTCCAGTTCACTTGGGATCAACACATATAATTATGGACTTCTGCCTATTTCTAACGAATTTACAGACAAAACAATTTTTGATGTTCATAATACCGCAACCAATGATGTACAGCTTGTTATCAAAAGATGCAGCGCGATTACCATGGCGGGTTACCGTATAGATTTAAGCGATAGGAGAGTCAGCGTGAAATCTTTGGCAAAATCTATGGCCGAAGAACAGGCAGATGGAGAGTACTATATTCTTATCTCTGTGAATCCTTTTGATAAGGTGCCTTTTGGAGATATTGACCCTGAGGAAATTCCACCCCGTCATCCAAATGCACAGCCCAATCACCACATCGAACTGCTTCCCGTTACTTCACTCAACAGCAGCTATTCCGGAGGGAATTATCTGATTATCGGAAAAGTAGATTTAAAAGCGAATATTGCCCAGGTAGATTCTAATTTTATTCCGCCGTGTACCTCAATTCAGAGCCATCCTGTTTTGATCGATTACTACAGCAGCTATGCAAAATCTATAGGAAACCTTCAGCAGTATGCCTTTAAGATCATTCAAAAGGCATCTCATAAAAACCAAAATACGGCACTGGCCCAAAACGTTAAATTCCTTTGTACTACTCTGGTGAATACGTTTGGAGATATGTATTTCCAGTTCAGAAATATTATTCCATGGCAGCCACCTGTATTTTTAATTGAATCATTTGCAAAACTGGCGCTTCATCTTTATAATTCTACCCAGCTTCTGGTACCTGCCGAACTGGAAGAAATGCTGAATTATAGTTTGGAATGGAGCGAGATTGCACCCCATACATTACTGAACCAGCTTTCTATTGTGGCAGAAACCAATTATGACCATCACAATTGCGGAGAACCATTGCTGTACATCCAGCAGATGCTTCGCAGCCTGGAAATCATTTTCTCTAAACTGAGCGAGCTTGACTACATCGGTCAGAGAAAAGAAAATATCATCGTTAACGAACAGGAAGTTTCTTCAAATACCAATCCGAAGAGAGGCTGGAGCGTTTTAGATTAATGAAAACAATAAATAATATAAATCCCGAACTTCAATTTCGGGATTTTTTTATGTGAAAAAATTATTAGTATAGAATATTGTTGGGATCCGGTGGCTTCGAGAATCTTAGCCACCAGATTGGAGTTTTTGACATATATGATGTCTTTTTTTACTTCTTCACCAATATAATTTCAGTGGCTTTTCTGCTGATCACTTCTTTATTGTTACCAATTTCTATGGTCATTGATTTATCAAATTCTTCAATTTTAATGATCTTGATTCTGGTATTCAGAAGAAGTTTCCTTTCATTTAAATAACTTAAGAAACCATCATCAGAAACGGTAACGGAAGCAAAGGTTACGGTTTCTCCAGCTGTACAGCCGCTTAGTTTCTGAAGATCCTGTGCAATAATATTTCCATCTTTGTCAGGAATAGGCTCTCCATGAGGGTCAAATTTGGGATAATCCAGGATCTCATCCATCTTATCAAAAAAGACCTGTGAATGTACATGTTCCAGCTGTTCTGCAATTTCATGAACATTTTCCCAGCCGAAGTTCATTTTTTTCACAAGAAACATCTCAGTAAGTCTGTGTTTACGGACTACCAACGCAGCTTCGCGTTTTCCACTTTCTGTAACCCCCAAAGGTTTGTAGGTTTCGTAGATAACCCATTTTTTGTCGGCAAATTTTTTCATCATGTTATTGACACTAGGCATTTTAACGCCTAAAAATTTGCTAAGCTCATTAATCGTCACTTTCCCTTCATTGTCAACTAAATGAAACAAAGCTTTCAGATAATTTTCTTCTGTTAATGTCGTTTTCAAAATGTTAGATGATTTTCAATACAAATCTAACAAAATATTATGTAAAATTAGGGCTTGTTATTTTAACTTTTTTTAATTTTACTCTATGAAATTTTCATTTAAAAACGACTATTCTGAGGGATGCCACCCGAATATTCTACAAGCACTTGTACAATCGAATTTTGAGCAACAAGCCGGATATGGAGAAGATGAATATTCTCTGCAGGCCAAAAAACTCATTAAAGAGAAAATTAAAAAACCAGATTCTGAAATTTATTTGGTTTCCGGAGGAACACAGGCCAATCTTATTGTGATCTCTGCTATTCTAAGGCCTTATCAATGTGTTATATCTGCAGCACCAGGCCATATTTTAAATAATGAAACGGGAGCTATTGAAGCTACGGGACACAAAGTTTTAAGTATTGATACGCAGGACGGGAAACTGAGACCTTCTGATATTATTCCTGTTTTGGAAAGCCATAGTAATATTCCGCATCAGGTCATGCCGAAGCTGGTATACATATCAAATTCTACAGAACTGGGAACCGTTTATCTGGCTCAGGAACTGGAAGAACTTTCAGAATTTTGCCGTCAAAAGGGGCTGTATCTGTTTATGGATGGCGCCAGATTAGGACACGGACTGACTTGTGAAATCAACGATCTTACCTTGGAAAGAGTAGCGGAACTGACGGATATTTTTTATCTGGGCGGAACCAAGAACGGCGCATTGATAGGAGAGGCTATTGTGATTAATAATAAAGAGTTACAGCCGGATTTTGCATTTAATATTAAACAGAAAGGTGCCTTACTCGCCAAGGGAAGACTTCTTGGAATCCAGTTTATGGAGCTGATGAAAGATGACCTGTATTTTGATCTTGCCAAACATGCGAATGTTCAGGCTATGAAAATTAAAAATGCGATGACGGAAAGGGGAGTGCAGTTTCTGTCTGATACTTATACCAATCAGATTTTCCCGATTATCAGCAATGAACTGATCGAAATGCTGTTACAACATTTTGAATTTTTCGTATGGAAGAAAATTGATGAGAAATCTTCTGCCATCCGCCTGATTACTTCATGGAATACGGGTGATGAAGCGGTAGAACGTTTTATAGAGATCATTAAAAAAGAACTTCCGTAAAATATAAAGAAAATGTGGCTTAGAGTTCCTAAGCCACATTTGTATTCTTTTTAATTGATAGACCGTAACTATTGGTCTTCAGCAAGTATTTTCTTTATTCCTTTAATGACTTCATTTTCAAGTCTTCTTATTTTCTCTTTTTTCATCATCACATAAAGTCCGATAGGGAAAAACAGGATGAGAAAAAAAGTAGAATCCAGTTGAGTCTGTGTAGATATTTTTCCGGATTCCGGATGAGCATCTATTTTCACGTTTCCTGTTAAAGTAAAACCGCTGGTCCGAACCTGCAATGCTCCAAAACTTGTCTGGATTTTGTATTTAGGAAATGTTTTCCTGAGTCCTTCAATGAGTTCAGTTTTTGAAAATGGCCTTACATTGATGTGCTGCATGATTATTGATAGTTTTTTTGTTATAAGTGCGAAACTCTTAAATAGCAAATACCATGCAGAATATTTCAAATAACAGAGAATAATTTAGTTTTTAGATTACTTTAAAGCTTTAGCAACGATTTTACAGTCGGTCTTCTCCAGTTTTTGGCCGTCTTTATAGCTGATCTTTTTCTCATCGGCATACTTGGATTGTCCGTCTTCCTCTTTGTGATCCCCGATTCCTTCCGTTAAAATATTGTCTTTTTGAATGAAGAAAATATCTCTTTTGCTTTTTGTACCCTCAGACTGGAATTCGTAAGTCAGTTTCAAGGTGTCTCCTGATTTAAAGCCTGTTACATCTCCTTTTGAACTGTCTTTTTCGCTGTTTTTATAGCTTAATTTTCCGGTAATGGTTCCCAGATTATCATCAATGGATGCAAAAACACTGTCTTTTCCGGTAACGCCCATATAGCAGAATGATTTTGGCCCCAGTGTATCTACTACAGGCTCAACTGTCGCAGTAGTGTCGGTTTCAGCCTTTGGAGCTGGTGTTTCTGTTTTTTTATTACAGTTTACAAGAAAAACCGATACTGAACCCAGTAAGATTAATTTTTTCATACCTAATGTTGTTAGATTAAATTCAAATTTCAATCTACTAAATTAGTAATAGTATTTAAATATGAAAGAATATTAGATACAAATAGGAATAATTCTCCATAAAAATAATTTATAATTTCTTTTCAATACATAGGATTGATAATATTTTTTCAAAAGCATTTTTATCGGGTAGGAAGAATTTAGGCACGAAAAGTGATGAATGATAGCTTATATTTTATACTTATGACACGTTCATTTCAACTTGCCCTTTTTGGGTGGCTTATTTTTGGATTACACTATTTTACGGCACAGACTCCGCAAAACTATATTTACACTTCATCAGGCGATCTGAAAAGCATCGAAAAAATGATTACACGGAAAGATATTGGCGGAGTACAGATTGTATACAACTGGAGATCGTTGGAAACTTCAAAAGATGTTTACGATTTTTCAAGAATTGAAGATGATTTAAAATATCTAACCCAATTAGACAGACAATTATTCATTCAGCTTCAGGACAGGTTTTTTGAACCAGAAGCCAGATATGTTCCGGATTACATTTTAAATGAAAAAGAATATACCGGCGGCCTTGTACCTCAATATGATAATCCGGGCGAAAATAAACCTATCGGAAATGGCTGGGTAACACAACAGTGGAATCCTGCAGTTCAAGAAAGGTATCAGAAGTTGATAGGAGAGCTGGCTAAAAAGTTTGATGGAAAAATTCAGGGAATCAATTTACCGGAAACGGCCATCGATATTGACATGAAAAGAGATAAAACGGGCTTCAGCTGTGATCGTTATTTTCAGGCTGAACTGGATAATTTAAAATTTGCCAGAAATGCTTTCAAAAAATCTTATGTTTTACAATATGTCAACTTTTTCCCTTGTGAATGGGAGAACGACCATCAATATATGTTGAGGTTATTCGAATTTGCTAATAACAATAATATAGGATTAGGCGGGCCGGATATTGTTCCGAACAAAAATGCTCAGATGAAAAATTCCTATCCGTTTTTTAACCAGTACAAAGGAAAATTGTCCCTAGTGGCCATGGCGGTACAAGAGCCGACCTTAACCTATAAAAATCCGAAAACTAAGAAGCCTTTTACCAAAGAAGAGTTTGTAGACTACGCTGAAAACTATCTGGGCGTGAATATTATTTTCTGGAGTGTAGAATCTCCCTGGCTAAAAAATAACTAGCTTCAATTATCTCCCGCAGATTTCACAGATTGAGCAGATGCTTCCGTTTAGTGATTAATAAATTTTACAGCATTAAAATAGAATCTGCGAAATCCGCGGGAGTTTAATATTTAATCAAATATTAGAAAATACAAGTTTTGAGGACCGGGAACTTGAAACCCGAACCAAATAAAGCTCTCTAAACTCTCAACATTCCCCTAAAACCTCTCGCAGCATAATAAGAATCTGCCCCATTATGATACATAAAAACGGTATTATAACGGCGGTCACAGAAAATGGCTCCGCCTAATTCGCGAATATTGGCAGGTGTTTTTACCCAGCTTGATGTTTTTACATCAAACTTTCCCAGTTCCTGAAGTTGGCGATATTGCTCCTCTGTTAATAATTCGATGCCCATTTCAGAAGCTTTATCAATGGCATTGCTTTCCGGTTTATTCGCTTTCCGGGCTTCCCAGGCCTGGTAGTCGTAGCAGAGGCTTCTGCGTTTCGGGCTTTCGATGGAACAGTCGAAGAAGAGGTATTCGTCTGTTTTTTTGTCATAGCTGACTACATCGGGTTCACCCTCCGTTTCCTCCATTTCATTCAATGACCAGAGTTTTTCGGGGGCGGCTTCCAGTTTTAGCTGGATTTTTTCCCAATTCAGGCCTTTGTGGCGGTTCATATTTTTCTCAAAACGGTTTTTTAAAACCTTTAAAAGTGCTCCGCTTTGTTCGGCTGTTAGTTTCTTTTGGTTCATATTAAGTTTTGTTTTGGTTGTTTTTGAATATTTCAGATGTTCCTGAGATCTATTTTAATGGTCTGTTGAAATTTTTCGGTCTGCTGGCCTGAAATACCAGGAAATACCCACTAAAATCAACAATAATAAGGCCGGAAAAGTTCGCCCGAAAGTATCACCAATAATGATATGCGAAATAAAAGCGCCAGACATAACGAAGAAAAATCCGGCATAAGCCCATTCTTTCAGCAGCGGGCGTTTGGGGATCAGTACAGCGATAACGCCCAGAATTTTCCATACTCCGATGATGGTCATCAGGTAAGCAGGATAGCCGAGGTTGGTGAAATTGGCCAATTCATCTTTATTTTTCATCAGCTGGACTATGGCTGTTGATACCATTCCCAGTGCCATCCAGATCGTGAAGATCCAGTAAATGATTCTGTTTCTTTTTTGTGATTTGTTCTGTGTTTCCATGAGTAGATTTTTTATGGTTAATCGTTTAGTCCTTTTCCGGTAAGGATCTGTGGAATATATTTTTCAATTCTTGCTTCCCTAGTTTTAGACTGTTTGGCTGAAGAAAAGTGGAGCAGGTAAGCTCTCTGTCTTCCGGGGGTGAGGGCTTCAAAAGCTTCTTTTAATTCGGGATTTTCATCCAGTTTATTTTGAAATTCTTCAGGCATATCAAATTCCTTTGTTTTCTTCATAGGAACTTTTATCCCTGATTTTTCTACTTCTATGGCTTCATAAACGTAGGTGGGGATTACTTTTTGAAGATCTGTGATTTCCTTAAGACCCGTAAAACGGATCTGTCGCGCTGCCTGTACATTTTCGCTTTGCTGGATCAGAATATTTTCGGTGTCATTTAATAAAGCACCTTTGAAAAAGAGCAGGGCACAGTATTCTTTAAATCCATGGATCAGGACTATATTTCTGCTGTGATGTGTGTAGCATGGACAGCCCCATTTCAGTTCTTCTTCAAGGCCAGTGCCCAGAATAATGGTTCTTAATTTTTCAAATTCTTTCTGCCATTGATTGGCATTATCAAAGAAAAAATCAATTTTTGGATTCATGGTGGTGTGTTTGAGGGTTTGAGAATAGTAGGGTATTAGTGTTTTAGAGTTTTTGGGTATTGAGGGTATGTCAACTTCTAACTTCCAATATCTGGGATCTGACGTCTAATATCTGACATCTATTTAAAAATCTTTTCCAGTCTGTTATGTGCCATATTAAGTCCCTGTGCGAAGGGTAGTTTTAGCATTTGGTCTCTGAAATCAACAGATTTGTAAACGGTGTGGATGGTGATTTTACTGGTGGTATCGGTCAGTTTTTCAAATTCCAAAAAATCGATCTGAACAGGGAAAGGTGTATTTTCCATTTGAAAAGTTCTCGTGATTTTCTGTTCGGGAACAAATTCATGAATCGTTCCGTTGGCCCGGAAAACGACATCGCCCTGAGGATTGGACGTTTCAAACTGGTAGCCGCCATGTGGATGGTTTTCCAGTTTCAGGACTTTGGTGCTCATCCATTGTTCAACAATTTCAGCTTCCGTGTAGGCTTTGAAAAGCAGTTCAACCGGAAGATCAAATTCTCTGGTGATGAATATTTCCTGTTTGCCGTCTTCGGCGTGAATTTTTGTTTTGAGTTCCATATTTTGAGGATGTTTTGGGTTTGAGAGTTTGAGTGTATTAGAGTATAAGAGTTGTGAGTTCTAATTTCGACTGCAACAGTCTGAAATCTGACATCTGAAGTCTAAAATCTAATTCCCCTTCTGATAAACTTTCATAATACTTTCCAGCTTGTTGAACCGGTCGTCCCACATTTGGCTGAAAGGTTCTATAAAATCGGCTATTTCTTTCATTTTATTGGGATTAAGGTGATAGATAATTTCACGGCCGTTCTGTTCAGACCTTAGCAGTTCGCATTCTGTAAGGATCTGAAGATGTTTGGAAACGGTAGGTCTGGCGGTATCGAAATTGGAAGCGATGGCCCCGGCGGTCATGGACTGCGCGGCCACCAGCATCAGGATAGATCTTCTGGTAGGGTCTGCGATAGCCTGGAATACATCTCTTCTTAAATTCATTGTGTAGTTATTTGACTACAAATGTAAATGAAGTTATTTGACTACGCAAGTTTTTTTTGAGAAAATATAAAAAAGCCTCTCAAAATATTGATGATGAGAGGTTAACAGTTTATTCGAAATCGTGTATTTGACGATGATACTTTAAATTTGAAATATTTAATAGATGATTAGAATTCATTGCTAATTCACCCGTTATATTTCCAATGAGTTGTAAATGATCTGTAATAGAAAATACACCTTTATCAAACATTACATGATGGTTAGGGCAAAGGCAAAGAAGATTATCTGGGTTATCATCTCCATCATGTGGTTTTCCTAATGGTTTAATATGCGCTCCCTCTGCATAGTGACCAGATTTTGTAGGAATAGCAACTTGGCAAACTTGACATTTGAAGTTATATAATCTTTTTATTTGCCATGCAATTTTGGTATCTCTTACGATTCTTAAGACAGTACTTTCGGTTCTTTTCTTTGCTCTTTGAGAATAATCTAGTTCAATTTGATGAATTGCTTTTTTTACATGACTATTACCAGAATATTTTAGACGAAATCTACAAATTTTAAAACCACTTTTTCCTATTTCTTCCCAAGCTTCTACAACACTATACAATCCAGCATAAGAATAACCTTTTTGAGGTGAAAACTCAGATTTATGTGCCGAACCACGGATAACTCTTACAGGTAATCCTTGATCCATGCTTACTAAAAGTCCTGCATTACCTCTATTTTCCCAAGATTGATTTTTTACTTGCTTTCCTGTATTAGCATCATTACCACCTGCACCTGTATAAACAATTTCTTCACCAAGATCTAAATCATCTTCATATCCTCCAGAAATAACAATGGCAGCGGTACCATCTTTTCCATTGCCATCAATTCCTGTCCCCCAATTTCTGTGAAAACTCGTTGGCATCATTTCTTTTCTATTATTAAAATGATACCCTTCATCAATACCTTCAATCTCACCAAAAATAATGGGTTTACTCATATGTTTATGTAATGAGCAAATATATAATTTTAAGTGAAAAAAATAATAGTGAATTAAATTATTGATTTAAAATTTATAGTATACATATTGATATTGTTAATATGATCGATTCATTGATTATATTAACTAAGACTTTTTCCGAATTGAAATCAGCGTCTGTAGCATAACCGAAGCAATGATCAATGAAATTCCTATATAAAATGAAAGACCAACTTCTTTGCTTTCGCCAAAAAATAAGAACGCCATAATAATTGCATAGACTGGTTCCAGATTAAAGGTTAAATTCACGGTGAAGGCAGGAATTTTCTTTAGAACCTCCGCAAATGCCACATATAATCCTACGGTACAAAAAAGCGCTAAAATACCCAAATAAGCGGTGTTTTTTAAGTCAGGGACTATGCTATCTGCCGGGAAAATGAGGAGGTAAACAGGCAACAATGCTCCAAGGCCTAGAGTTCCGGCAATCATCTGGTAAAAGTTGATGACTTTCGTATCAAAGTGTCTCACCAGCCGATTATTATAAATGGTATAAAGTGCCCCAAAAGCGGAAGAAATAACGCCTAAGATAATTCCCAGCTGATAAGAAGTGTCAAAGTGAAAGATCAGGCTGATTCCTAATAACGTAAATGTACTGAGAAGCAATTCTGAGGTTTTGAATTTCTCCATATCGATCAAAGGTTTGAATACAGCGGTAAAGAAACTGGTCAGACAATAACAAACTACGCCAATTGAAATATTGGAGTACTTGATGCTGGCGTAGAAAAATAACCAGTGGGATGTGATGAGCAGCCCAGCTTTCATTATACGCACTTTTTCCTGTGCAGAAATAGTGTAGGGGATTCTCAGCAGTTTTAGAATAACAAATAAAATGACAGAGGAAAATAAAAGCCTGTACCAGACCAGTAATCCTTCATTGAGAGATATGAGTTTTCCGAATACGCCTGTAAAGCCAGCCAGTATCACGGCCAGATGCAATAGCAAATATGATTTTTTCATTGAGAATGAACTGTAAAGATTTGAATTAATATTTTTTTGTAAGAATCTGAAGCATTACCCTTTAGGTCAATAAAAATTTAACGGCATGAGCATACTTCAAATAAATTTGAAAATATTAGAATCTTGGAGGAGGCAAACAGCTCGCGTGGTTCATATCTAGAATATTGAGATCAAATATAGCGAAAACCTTTGAAAGGAAGATATGGATGACATCAAAAATAATGTAATTTAGCATTGATTTTAAATAATTTACAGTATTTAATTTAACATAATGTATACGAAGATAATAGAAAAACTGAATATTTTAGGCGGACATACAGATCATATAAGCGAAACTAAGAGTTTTGCTGAAAATTGGCAGAGCATAACGTTCAGGAATCATTTGTATGATAAAGAATGGGATGTTTACGGGATTGATGAGTTCTATGACAAGAACAAAGATTTGTACATGAATGGCAGGGAAATTTTCTACAAAAATCTGCTGGAACATTATTTTTCAAATCATGAATTTTTTTATGGACAGGATTTTCATAAGAGCTGGTTGTTTACGCCATTTAAAGAAGGCTCAGAAGATTATGGAGAGCTTGAGGGATTTGTAGAGGAATCTGAAGTCAGAGAAATTGTACAGGGAACAGAAATGGATTTTATCTGTCTATTTTATTCCTACGGATATCCGGATCATTATTTTGTATGTACAACAGATCCAGACCCAATGAATCCAACAGTCTACAGTACAGACCATGAAACGTATTTCCAGGAGATTGAGAATGAAGGAAGTCTGGAAAACTTTTTGGACAGATACATGACCAGAGAAGAATTTACAGAAGTTACAAAAGAGTATATGGAGCGGAAATTTGGGAAGTAGCTGATATAGATGTCTTTTTGGGGTATGATCTCGGAAGTTTATTTTGTCCTATAATTTATATTATGTTAAATTATTCATGGTGGCATATTTGTTCATATTAATTAAAAGCTTAATATTTAATTAATTACTATATTTATATTAATGAATTAATTGTATGTTTATTAGAACTTTTAATAAAGTTTCATATAAAAGATTACCACTATTAATAAAAGATGATGGTACACCCTTGTTACATACTTTTATTTTCTGTATTACTTCAAAATTCATAAGACTTAGATATAATACTCAATATTCCTATTTAATAACAATTCGAGAATTATACAATGCTTTTAAAATATTGGATTATAATCTTGATAATATTTTATTAAATGGAGATTTTAGAATATTTTTCAGTGAATTTGGTAGATCTGCTCAGTTATTTATTTTTAAAAATGAGATTAAAATTCAAAACCAAATAATAAAGCTTGATTGCATTAAAAACTATATAAAATGGTCTATTGATAGACATTTGAATAGAAACGCTAATCCAATTGATATTGATTATATTAAGTCTGTAAACTTGGATGATTTTTTTAATACATTTATTTTAAGAAGAAATAATACTGGATTGCAATTTAAAAGTTTGACATCTTCACAATTGAAATCTTTACATGAAATTATTCAAGTAAATTCTGATTTAAATCCATTTACAGTTTTCTTGCAGAATCGTAATTACTTAATATTAAGAATTTTGCTTGATACTGGGATTAGGATCGGTGAACTTCTTAATTTGACAACATTAGACATTAAGATCATTGCTGATGTCCCCTATTTAGTTATTGGTCGACATGAATATATGGCAACAGATAAACGAACTAGAAGACCAAGTATTAAGACAGACCAATCTAATCGTTTAGTAGCAATTTCTAAAAATTTATATGAAAACTTATTATTATATATTAAGAAAGACCGTAGGAATAATTCAAAAATCAGTCATCCATATATTTTTACAGCAAAAAACAATGATCCTATTTCAATAAATGCTATTTATGATGTATTTAATAAAATAAATAATGTAGGTATACTTTCCTCTCCCACTTGGGAAAAAATTACTCCACACATTCTAAGGCATACTTTTGCGTATGATTTATTAAAGTACTTAATAGAAGTACATAATTATGATATGGAGAGAGCAAAAGATGAACTTAGGAAAATTTGCGGTTGGAAAAATAATTCCTCACTTCCTTTGCATTATACGGGAAAATATATTTGGGAATTATCTAATGGACATAATATCAAAAGAATTTCTCAATATTATGAATAAAAGAAATTTTAAAAATAAGAAACTAGTCCAAAATATAGTATCAAATGATAGCAAATACTATTTTCTAGGTGTTGATATGATCTACGGTAAGGATCCAACAGGTTTAGATATGATACTTAATATTGACATTGATAATTGGAAATTTAATGTTAATGGAGAAGTAGCTTGTATACATTGGGATAATTATAAAAATATAAGTGTTGAACTTAAAGAGTTATTAAAAGGTTTTTTCTATTGTCAATTTAGAAATCTTTCACCAACAACAATAAAAAATTCATATATCCCCTTCCTACGTCAATTAAATAATTATAATGAATTTAAATTCTTCCCATGGAATTTAGCCGAAATCCTTAATTTTTTTAATATTATAATGGTAAAATATCCCAATAGTTATTATTGTTTAAAATCATTTTATAAATGGGGGTATAATCAAAAATTTGAAGGTTTTGAAAAAAATATACTCTCTGAAATAAATGATATTAAAATGCCCCAAAAAAATCAGTATAGTAAGATTTTTTTACGTCAAACTTATTTGGAAGAGAAAAAGTGTTTAAAGCTTGTAAATTATTTTAACAGTAATAAACAATATAGTTTATTAAAAATCAATGATCTTCAAAATTTAGTATTATTACAATTGTGCTTTGAATTAGCACCTAGACCATCACAAATTTATATGCTAAATCATATAGATTTTAAAAGAATCAATGGTGAAAATCATTCTTATTCATCATTACTTCTCTCAATGTCAAAAAAAAGACTTCTGAGTGAAAAAGAGGTAAGAAATAGACAGATAAGCGAAAATTTGGCGAATAAAATTGAAAGACTAATTTATCTGCAAAAAGAGTTTTTTCCTAATAATGTTGCTTTATTTATAGATAAAAGAGGTAAGAGGTTATCAGCAACAAAATTAATTATAATTATTTCTAAGCAGTTAAAGATCCATGGAGATTTTGATATTGATGAATCAACAATACAATTAAGGCATAATCTTGCACAGTCATTAGCAGATCAAGGTGCATCGGCTGAAATTATTGCCGATATAATGGGGCATAACTCTACTGTTCCTGCAAGAGCATACATTGCCGCTACCCCCAAAATTGCTGAAATAAAAACGAGAGCTTTAGGGAAAAATAATAATTATATTGATATAATGAAAATGTTCACCACGGGGAAGGTTATCAATAAATCTGATATTGAAAAAGAAAAATGGGTCAAAGGCATTGCTGGTATGCAATATATTGGTGAAATAGGTGGATGTACATTGGATAAGATTTGCCCCAAAAATCCAGTTTATTCTTGTTATACATGTGATAAATTTAATCCTTTTAAAGATGGTGAACATAAGAAAGTATTAAAAGGATTACAAGAAAATATCCAAAAATTTATTGATATAGGAACTAGTTCTGGGGATGTAAAATATAACCGTACAATTGGGCAGCTTGAAGACACAATTATTGCTGTCAAAAAGATTATTAACTACATAAAAGATTATGAATAATATAAATGTATGTTATGAAAACTTAGTAAATTTTGTAGAGAAAGAAAAAGTATTCTTTAATAGTCTCCCAATTAGTGATAGTTGGGATGCTATGCAATGGAATACCAAAGAATGGCTGTTTCACAGAGGAAGTGATCATCACATTAATTTTAATCTTTATAAGTTTAAAACCAGAGTTTTAGATTCTCAAATGCCGAAAGAATTTGGTGATTTTACAAAAGCTTTGGCAATCTATCTATATAGATCAAAAAAAGTCGGATTTATGGCAATAAGAAACTATGTGATTGCATGTAGACAATTATCTGTTGTTTTGAAGAATAGAAATGAGGTTTCCCCTGTACAGCTAACAAAATGGCATTTCGATCAAGTTATTGATGATTTAAAGGAAAATAAATTTAAAAAAATATATGAAGCAGCGGCTAATTTGAAAGTAGTAGCTGACTTATTAGACAAATTAGATATAACTCCCCTAGCAATAAATTATATTAATTGTGAGAAAAATAATCATTATTATCATGATTATAAAAGTTTATCAGAATTAAACTCTGAAGATGATAGAATAGGTAAAGAAAAACTTCCTTCTTATGAAGCAATGGTTGCTTATGCAATTTGTACTAATAAACCAATTAATAATGATGAAAAAATTCTTCTTAGAACAATTGACCTTCTAATTGCAATGGGACAAAGAGCAAATGAGGTAACATATATTCCATATGATTGTTGGGTTGAAATAGAAAAAAAAGATGAGAATGGGAAAATAATATTAGATGCTAAAAAGAAACCAATTAAAGATGTAGGCATAAGATATTATGCTGAGAAGAAATTTGAATCACGAGTTCACTGGCTTGCAGAGCAGGATGTCCAATTTGCATATCGAGCAGTCAATGATTTAAAAGTGTTTACAGAAGAAGTACGAAAAGTTGCAAAGTTTCAAGAGCAATATAATCGAATGTGGAAATATGACAAGGATGAAATTATTTCAGATGTTAGATTATTGCAATATTTAGGATTTCAAAATACGTATAATCTTAGTTTATACTTAAAAAGGAATAATATTGCAATACATTCTATTGATAAAAAGATTAAGCACCCCATTAATAATTCTGGAAAAAGAATATGCCAGCATTATTATTTAGCAGGTGATATTGAAAATTTATTTTTCAAAAAATATGAAAGCAACATCATATTGAAAGATAATAATAAAGTAATTCTTAGAGTTGGAGATTTACTTTCTATAAAATTTGAAGGTGCATTTAGGTTTAAGAGAAAAGCAAACACATTTCGAGTTGTTCCTTGTAAGTTGACATTAGAAGATATAAATGCGGCATTAGGGAGTGGTTCTAAAACAGAATCAATTTTTGAAAGACGTGGTTTAAAAGAAGCAGATGGGAGTAAAATAAAAATTACAAGCCACCAGCCAAGACATTGGAGAAATACTTTGTATGAATTAGCAGGAATGTCAAATATCAACCAAGCTTTGGCATTAGGAAGGCAGTTAATTGATCAAAATACAGTATATAAACATTTAACAGTTAAAGAGACAACACAAGTACATAAAGACTTTATTACGTTTAATTCAGTTGCAGAGAAAATTAATTTTCTCCGTACAGGTATTAGAGATAAAACAATTATTGGAGATTTAACAGATACTTATCATAAACTAAAACAAAGTCAAGGTTTGGTAATAGCTGAGGAATTTATTAGTACCCATACAAATGCATTACATATTACTCCTTTTGGTGCATGCTCTAATGATTTTAGCCTAAGTCCATGTCCAAAACATTTGCAGTGTTGGAATGGTTGTAATAATCTAAATTTGACCGGATCTAAGCATGAAATTGATAATCTAAATAAGCTAATTGATAGTACTGAAAAAGCTTTAGAGCAAATGAAAAATCAAGGTGAAGGAGACTTTGGATCTGATATCTGGATTTTAGATATCGAAAAAAAATTGTCAAACATGAAATTTGTTCAGCAGTTAGCAACTAAGGGTGTAAAGCATCAATTATTTCCTAATGGAATTGATTTTTCGAATACGAATAAAAAAACGGATTTAATTAATGGAAAAAAATAAGAAGTTAAGAGGAGAAGAAATTGATATTCATCTTAAGAAAATTTTAAATGAAATGCTAAATGATGGATTTGCTCTCTCTCCTATTTCACGCTCAGTTATTTTAAAAAAACTTGGACTAAAAAGTCGTAGTACATTGTTGTTAAATAATAGAGCCGAATTAATTGATAATGCCAGAATAACGCAGCTGAAAAATATAGGGTTAGATTCTACAGGTAAAAGAAAAAGGAAAAATTTACAGGAACAGCTTGATTATTATAAGGAAAAACTTGAAGAATCTGAAAAAGAGAAAGAAGTTTTAATTCTAAAAATGGCTGCAATAATTTATAACCTAAATGCCAAGGGGTTAGATGTTGAAGAGATAATGATACCATTGAGAATTTAATATAATTGTCTCTCCTATTCAATTTATATAAACCGAAATCTTTTTATATCTTTGTTTTTAAGAAATTAATATCAAGCGTAAGCTATCGTATTGGTGTAAGAAAACCGCTAATTTTCATAACAATCCAAATTCGATAGACTTACGCCCGTGCCTTATATCGGCGTGGGCTAAGTCTTTCTGGATTGTGGGTTCTTAGCGGTACCTCTTACACAGACTGTGCTTAGTGCCACGCTTTTTATTTAATATATTATTTATTTAATATTAAATAAATTTACTATGGATGTACCCCAGTTTTTAGATTATGAAAAAAAGTTATACCAAGGCATAATTGAACGAATTGATATTTTAATAAACTTGTATAACTATGAAAATAGTTTGCAAAATGATCATCATCTTTTTCCTCAGAACAATTATCTAGATCAGATACTTTTTATAATAAACAAGGAGAATAGATTTCTTCATAATAAAGAAATATCTCAACTTTTTTTAAAGTATAATAAGGAGCACAATGATATTGTAGGACTACAAGGAAAGATCTCTATTATACTTAATAAAAAGAAAAAAACAATATCTAATTTAGTAAGTTACAAATATTCTAAAGCATATAAAGACACTGTTTGGGGTAAAAAAGAATGGTTGGATGAAAATAATAAACCTAAAGAAAAGCATATGTATAAAGAGAGGAAGAAAGATGATTTTTTAAAATCCAAATTTTAAAAATATTTCAAGGTTAAAAAAAAGTATTGATATTGCTTAAAGCCTCTTTTTTTAATTCTCATCAGATAAATATATATAAAGCTATCTCCTTAGGAGTTCATCAATTTCTGAACTATAATGAGAATACTCTAATTCCTCATTTAAATAAAATTTTCCAAAATTTAAATATGTCATTTGGTCCTCAATTTTAAAATCATAGAAAGACTTGGGGTAAAACTCCTCGTTATTCAACATAATTACATTTTCTAAAGACATTTCAAAATTATTTTTTTTATTAAATGAATTATTATTGCAATAAAACCATTCAATTCTTAATGATCGTTTTTTGAGATTAACTTTAACTATTTCTATTTTCAGAATGATTAAGTGGTTGAAATCGAAGCAGAAAATTTAATTTGAATTTTACACCAACTCTTCATTTTATTCCACTGACATTGTTCCCAGTTTATTTTGTACTCATGTTCAATTTAAATAAAATAGGTTCTTTCACTATATTTTCATCTTCTAATAAATCCGAACTTTTAATTCTCCATATTTTGGGTCTTGTACTCCCAACCTCGTAAATAATATAGAAATAATAATTCTTCTTATTTTTGGCAACTTGTAACTCGTTTGCAGAAAGAAAGATACTAGTCTTTCCTATCTTTCTTAAAGTTGATTTAACTTCAATTAGTTTTTCAGTTCCATCTAAATCATAGGATTTTATATCATATCCAGCACTATCATCTCTATCAGAAACCTGGTCAACTAATTTTGCCAAATCCATTTTGCCATTTTTCTTTAAAAATTGTCTTTCGGCTCTTAAAACAATTTGTTCACCTCTGTCTCCAATACGTTTAAACTTTTTTGAGCGATTAGAATAATCAATTTTTAGTCCTTTAGTTTTTTCATTTTCTTTAGGTTGGGTTCAAACCAAAAATAGGACAAAATGTTTGTTTTAAGTCGTAATTAATTGATTTTAAAATATTTATATATAAT
>NZ_JANZQH010000010.1:0-160102 GCF_025153485.1 Chryseobacterium pyrolae | reverse complement strand
AAAGCAAAAACAAATTTGCTCTGGTTTAATTATTTATTTTTGTCCTGTAATATGTATCGGATTTTCAGGACTAGTCAATAGAGATTACTTTGCTGCTGCTTTTTTAGCAAGTTTAGCGGCTTTCTTTTCAGCTTTAGCTGCTGCTTTTTGCTCTTCAGCTGTCAACGGCTTCGGTTCAGGAGCGCTGGCGTCTACATTACCTTTGATGTAGATTACGCTTCTGCTGTTAGCCGGGTCATTAGAGAAAACCTCAATCATTTTATTGAAAGGTCCGTTAAGAGTAGTATTATATCCTACTTTGATCTTAGCAGATTTTCCTGGCATGATCGGGTCCTGGCTGAACTCAGGAGTTGTACATCCGCAAGAAGGCTTTACATTGGAAAGGATCAAGGGTTTGTCACCTGTATTGGTTACTGTGAAAAATCTTGTACCGTCTGCACTTGGCTTGATTGTACCATAGTCAAATGTAGTTTTATCAAATGTAATAGTCTGTGCAGATGCCAATGCAAATGTTCCAAATAATGCAATTCCTGCAATTAATTTTTTCATATTCTTGAATGTTAATATGTTTGTTAGATAAATTTTGAGAAACAAAGTTAAAAATTATTTTAATTCATACTTAAAATTTTTTTTCTTTAGACTATTTTTGCAAATTGTAAGCAAAAGAAATAGAATTTTATGCAGATTTCAGAAAAGTACAATCCACAGGAAACTGAACAGAAATGGTACAACTTCTGGATGGAAAACAAATATTTCCATTCAGAACCTAATGAGAAACCACCATATACTGTGGTAATTCCTCCGCCAAACGTAACGGGGATATTACACATGGGACATATGCTGAACAATACCATTCAAGATGTTCTCGTCCGCCGTGCAAGAATGCAGGGCTTTAATGCCTGCTGGATTCCGGGCACAGATCACGCTTCAATTGCCACTGAAGCCAAAGTTGTTGCTAAACTGAAGTCTGAAGGGGTCAATAAATCAGATATTACCCGCGAAGAATTCTTAAAACATGCCTGGGAATGGACCGACAAATATGGAGGAACCATCCTTGAGCAGTTAAAAAAGTTGGGTTGCTCTTGTGATTGGGACAGAACACGTTTTACTCTGGAAGATAAAATGTCTCAGCAGGTGATCAAAAGCTTTGTAGATCTATATAATAAAGGATTGATCTACAGAGGATACAGAATGGTTAACTGGGATCCGGAAGCCAAAACCAATATCTCTGACGAAGAGGTAATATTTAAAGAGCAGAACGGAAAATTATATTTCCTGAAATATAAAATAGAAGGAACAGAAGAATTTCTTTCTGTTGCTACAACGCGTCCCGAAACTATTTTCGGGGATACCGCCGTATGTATCAACCCGAATGATGAAAGATATGCTCATCTGAAAGGCAAAAATGTAATCGTACCGATCGTCAACAGAGTGATCCCCATCATTGAAGATGACTATGTAGATATTGAATTTGGAACGGGTGCTTTGAAAATTACACCTGCCCATGATACCAATGACTACGAAATCGGACAGAAACATCAGTTGAAAATGATTGATGCTTTGGATGACGATGGAAATCTTAACGAGCATGGTTTACATTATGCTGGTAAAAATAGATTTGATGTAAGAAAGCAAATTGCAAAAGAATTAGAAGAGAAAGATCTTTTGTTGAAAGCAGAAGATTATGTGAATAAAGTAGGGACATCAGAAAGAACAGGGGCTGTTATCGAGCCTAAAGTTTCAGTTCAGTGGTTCCTGAAAATGTCTGAAATTGCTAAACCCGCTTTAGATGTAGTAATGGATGATGAGGTTAAATTCTATCCTGAGAAGTTTAAGAATACCTACAAACACTGGATGGAAAACATCCGTGACTGGAATATCTCCCGTCAGCTTTGGTGGGGACAGCAGATTCCTGCTTTCTACTATGGAGAGGGAGAAAATGATTTTGTAGTTGCAGAAAACATCGAAGACGCTTTAGTCTTGGCTAAAGAAAAAACAGGAAACCCGGATCTCGAAACATCGAATCTAAGACAAGATGAAGATGCTCTTGACACCTGGTTCTCATCATGGTTGTGGCCAATGTCTGTTTTCGATGGATTACTTGATCCTGAAAATAAAGATATCAATTATTATTATCCTACATCAGATTTGGTAACGGGTCCGGATATTATTTTCTTCTGGGTAGCCAGAATGATCATGGCCGGATTGGAATACAGAAAAGAAGTTCCATTCAAAAATGTTTATTTTACAGGTATTGTAAGAGATAAGCTAAGAAGAAAGATGTCTAAACAATTAGGAAACTCACCGGATCCTTTGGAGCTGATTTCTAAATATGGGGCAGACGGCGTTCGTGTAGGAAGTTTACTAAGTGCACCTGCAGGAAATGATCTGTTGTTTGATGAAGACCTGATGGTTCAGGGAAGAAACTTCATGACGAAAATCTGGAGTGCTTTCCGTTTGATCAACATGTGGAACCATGAAGACAAGCCTGCAAATTCTACAGAAACTCAGACTATAGAATGGTTTGAAAATCAATTAAACAAATCAATTGCTGAAATTAATGATCAATTTGATAAGTTTAGAATCTCAGATGCTTTACACTTAATTCAAAAATTAGTTAAAGACGATTTCTGTGGTTGGTATTTGGAAGCGATCAAGCCTAATTACGGAGAAGGAATTTCTAAGGAAGTTTATGACAGAACCGTTATTTTCTTTGAAGAGTTAATGAAACTGCTGCATCCGTTTATGCCTTTCCAATCCGAAGAAATCTGGCAGTTAATTTCTGAAAGAAACAGAGATGAAGCTTTGATTATTGCTCAGCAGAAAAAAGCGGAAGCATTTAACGAAGATATTATTAAAAACTTCGAAACGGCATCAGAAGTTATTTCAGGGGTTAGAAATTACCGTCAGACAAAAGGTATTTCTCCAAAAGAAGTGGTAGAAATTTATACAAACGCTTCAGAATTTGCAAATGGATCTGTAATTAAGAAATTGGGTAATGTTGCTGAAATTCATTTCGGTGAAAAAACAGATAAGCCAAGCTTTACATTCCTAGTTGGAGCGACTGAAGTTTCTATTCCTCTGAGCGATAATTTAGATTTAGGCGAAGAGAAAAAGAAGACAGAAGAAGAATTAGCCTATTTAAAAGGATTCCTTATTTCTGTTGACAAGAAGCTTTCCAATGAAAAATTTGTAGCCAATGCTAAACCTGAGGTTGTAGAGGTAGAACGCCAAAAACAGAAAGATGCTCAGGATAAAATTGTTATCTTAGAAGAGAAGCTGAAGAGTTTGTAAATTTAAAAGATAGATAATAAGTTTGTCGGAATGTCAGGCTGAGCACAGATTTTTATCTGTACTCAGCCTGACAGTTTAAATAATTAAGAATAAATGACACACCTAGAAAACATAAAAAAGCTGTTCTCAAAGAACTTCGTAGAAAGCCCTTTACTGGAAAGCTTTGAAGTTGGGAAACTCTACCTTTCAAGTGGAAAACTGGTTGCCTGTGATCCTTTGATCACCAATGATATGCAGCCTTTCACTACAGAATTTCCAAAGGGGAATTTTTCTGTTTTACTGCATAAAGAAAGAGAAAGCAACTGTGTAGCATATGCAGAGGTTATTTTTAGCAATACGGAAATCACAGAATGGGAAATGGCAGTTACTGCAGGACAAAATGTGAAAGATCTTGCTGATGAAGAGGTTTTTGGATATCCTGTAGAAAGCGGAATGGGATGCCTGATGGACGTAGATACTCAAACCAGTCTTAACGAACTTGAAAAAAGACTGTATCATAGCAAAGGCGCAGATTTCATGGGGATCTATGAAGAATTCTTTCATGAGTATTTCTTTGATGAAAAGGGAGCTATCGATCAATATGCATTCCTGAAACCGGCTGATGAGCATCCTGGTACCATTTTCGCGTTTGAAACTGGATATGGTGAAGGTTTTTATGCGAGCTACATTGCATACGATAAAGATCACAAGCCTGTGAAGATAATTACTGAATTTATTGAGATAAGTTAATTAAATTAGTTATTTTTGAAACTTAGTTTTCTGAATAGATTATATTAAACTAACATAAAACACCAATGAACTTCTCATCAGAACAACCCAAAATTATTGTTGTAGGCAGCTCTTCTATAGATCTGGTTTTAGAAACCGAAAAAATACCTCAGCCCAATGAAACGGTTTTGGCCGTTAATTCAGATAGCTATTTTGGAGGTAAAGGCGCCAATCAGGCGGTAGGAACCTCAAGATTGGGAGCCAGTGTTTATTTTATTGGCTGTGTAGGTATGGATCCTCTGGGGCAACAGATCATGCGGAATCTGGTAGGGGAAAACGTAAATGTAGGCTTTGTCCATGAGACGGATATGGAATCTACAGGTACAGCCTATGTAACTACCAGTCATGGGAATGCAGCTATTGTAGTGGTTCCTGCTGCTAATAAATGCCTGAGTATTCAGCATATAGAAGAAGCGGACCGGTATTTTCAGACGGTAGACCTTATTCTTGTTCAGCTTGAAGTAGCGATGGAGGTGGTAGAATATACCATAAGAAAAGCGAAAAAATACGGAAAAAAGGTAGGACTGTATGCTTCACCAGCTATGAAGGTGAGTAAAGGAATTATCGAAAACGTAGATTTTATTGTTGCAAAAAGTAGCGAACTTCATACCGTTTTCGGGGAAGAGAAGAGAGAAGAGATTCTAAAAAAATATGTCAACAAAGTTTTTGTAAGAGACGATACGAATTCGACGATCTATTTTGATGGAACCGAAATGAAGTATTACAGAAACGACAAAGACGAGACCGTTTACAAAATGGGAATGGGCGATGCCTTTATTTCAGGATTTGCCGTAGCACTCTGCCATGGAAATACAATTGAGGATTGTGTGAAATTCGGAAACGAGGTTTCTTCAAGGGTTTCCGGAGGGAAAGGGTCGCAGACCGGACTTCCCAGAATGTCGGATTTCTTTTCCTAAAGCTATTTGCCACATATCGAAAGTCAGAAACTTAACATAAAAATATAAGTAAAATCTCCACTTTTATAGTGGATTTTTTCTTTTTACACTATGGAAAAACTGGAACTCATTACAAAAGATCATGTATCTCTGTCGGTTCATCTTTTCAGGCCTGAAAAAAGCAATGGGAAACTGCTTCTGATCAACTCGGCAACGGGTGTCAAACAACAGATATATTTCTCATTCGCCCGTTTCTTTTCAGACCATGGCTTTACGGTACTTGCTTACGATTACAGGGGAATCGGACTTTCAAAACCGGATCAGATGAAAGGTTTTAAGGCCTCAATGAGGATCTGGGGCTCTGAAGACTACAAAACCCTTACACAATATATTAAAACTGAATTTTCGGAATATAAAAAGTACTGTCTGGGACATTCAGTCGGGGCATTGATCCTGGGAATGAATGAAGATTCTGAAATGTTTCACGAATTTGTTTTTGTGGGAACCCAGAATGCATTTGTGGGAAACCTGAAATTAGGGACAAGAATTGAAGCTTATCTTGGGTTCGGAATTGTTCAGCCTTTAACTACCGGATTATTAGGGTATTTTCCCGCCAATTGGTTTGGGCTTGGAGAAAGTCTTCCAAAAAATTGTGCATATGACTGGAGAACCTTAATTTTAAACAGGAAATCAACCAACAGATTGTTGGAGAAAATGGTTGACTATTCTAAAAATTTGACACAAAAAGTCTTTGTGATCCGGGCGGAAGACGATGCATGGCTGACTGAAAAAGGTGTATTAAGCCTTTTAAACAATACCTATCCTAACCTTAAACCTTCCTACAGGCTGGTGAAAACCTCTGAATCTGACAAAAGAGAGATCGGACACATCAATTTTTTTAGAAGTTATAATAAAAAACTCTGGAACATTATTTTAAACGAATTGACAGCTCAATGAAAAGTACGATCGAAAACACCGTAGAATTTGTAAAAGAAAAATTGGAAGGCGCTGAAGCCGGACACGACTGGTATCATATTGAAAGAGTATGGAAGCTTTCAAAAAAAATTGCAGTCACAGAAGACTGTAACCTGGAGGTTGTAGAACTTTCCGCGTTGTTGCATGATATTGCAGATCCCAAGTTTCACAACGGAGACGAAACCATAGCTCCCAGGATCGCAAGAGAATTTTTAGAAGGACAGCAGGTTTCGGAAGACGTCATAGAAAAGGTTTTATTTATCATTAAAAATATTTCGTTCAAGAACAGAGCTGAGGTTCCTGCCGAGCTGCCTGTCGAGCTTAAAATTGTACAGGATGCCGACCGTATTGATGCTATCGGTGCTATCGGAATCGGAAGGACATTCAATTTCGGAGGTTTTAAAAACAATCCTATGTATGATCCGGAAATCCAGCCCAGCCTGAATATGTCTAAAGATCAGTATAAAAAATCCAACGGAACCACCATTAATCATTTCTACGAAAAACTTCTGCTTTTGAAAGATCTTATGAATACTACGAAAGGGAAGGAGCTGGCACAGGAAAGACATGATTATATGCTGGGATTTCTTGATCAGTTTTTCAAAGAGTGGAATGTTGATTAAGACTTTTCCCGAAAAATCTTAAATCAGTATCTTTGCAGTATGGTATTTATCATTTTTGTTATCTTTTGGGCTTGTGTGCTTTCTCTGGTTTTGTCTAAAGTAAAATCGGGAAGGGTGGCAAAATGGGCAAAACTCTTCCGTATACTCACGGTAGTTTTTTCAATATCTACTTTTACATACTGGTTTATTAAAAAAAGCGCGGTAAGTTTTGTAGATAATTCTGTTGGACTGCAGGTCGTTAATAAACTTCCTCAGACCCTGGATTTTTATCTCATTAAAGTAGATAGCGCTAAACACGGAAATCTGGAACCTAAACATATTGGAAAAATACGTCCGGAATATTATAGGGTAGAATATCTTAAAATGGATAAGTCCGATGAATACTGGATCATAGGATATCTCGGAAAAAAAAATATGGTCTATTTCTCGCAGCATGCTGTACCCAACAAAAATATTGACCAGATCGTAGAAGTACAGAACTATATCAATCAAAGTGTAAAGCTCTCTGAGACTGCAAAAAAAGAAGTAGATGCTTATAATTATGAAAATGCAAAGCTGGGAATCTGGGTGTCTTTGGATTTTCTTCTTCTTTTCCTGAACCTGGTACTTATAGTCAGAAAAAATAAGCAATAAGCAATAATGAGCAATAAATAATTTTTAAACACAATCTAAAAATTATTTATTGCTCATTATGTATTACCTATGTATTATGGATAATCCAGGATCTGCATCACCTGCTCTTTAAATTCTTCAGGGCAGCTTTTGACCAATTTATCTTTATTCTGTTTACTGATCTGATGCGGTTCCAGCCATTCGGTGCGATTGGCGCTCAGACTGTGGTTATCGTAGACCCTTTTTATGGTATGATCTTCATAAAATGTATATTCATCACCGAGCCAATTACTGGCAATGCTGATTGTGCAAATTTTTTCTCCCATGACATTTTGTATTTTAGAAATGCCTGTCCCTATATGGGTGGCATATATCCTAAGGTACTAAATTTTTTCTATTAAAACAGCTTTTTAAAAGCCAGGATGAAAAGTGCACGGTATTTTAATAACCGCTAAAACAATGTACCATTATTATCTGAAGCCATCTGCGGAATGTGAATATCAGTTTTCCATTCCTCATTCATTTTTTTGATGAAATAGGCAGACAGTAGCGGAGATGCTTTTTCAAGATTCTGGTGCACAAAGAAATACACATTCTGAATACCTTCCTTTTTCCATTTGGTAAGATGGGCCAACCAATCGTCCAGCCTTTCATAGTCGCTTTCTGCATTGGCACCAACGTATCGTATAAATGCATTGGGAGTGGTAAGGCGCATATGAAGCATGTCTCTTCTTCCTGCAGTGTCTACAATAATGTTGGTGATATTGTGGGCTTCAAAAAGATCACAGGTTGTATTGAAAATTTCTTCGTCCGTAAACCATTCCGTATTCCTAAGTTCAATGGCAAGAGGAACTTCTTTGGGCCAGTCTTTAACAAATTTTTCCAGCCTGTCATAATCTTTAGGCTTAAAATTATCATGAAGCTGTAGAAAAGCCATACCCAGTTTTTCATCAAAGTTCATCACTGCCGATGCAAAGTGGGTCACCGGTTCAGTCACATCAATCAGTCTTCTGAAGTGAGAAACCGTATTGGTTATTTTGGGGAAGAACTTGAAATTTTCAGGTGTTTTTTCTTTCCAGACTGCGACCTGTTCGGGGGTAGGCATTCCATAAAAAGTAGCATTCAGTTCAATAGAATTAAACTGTGTGGCGTAATATGTCAATTCGTCTTTAGTTCCTTTAGGATAAAATCCTTTAAGATCGGTTTTATTCCATTTAGCACATCCTATGGAAATATTTTCCAGTCCTTTTTTATTTTGATTTAAAATTTCCTTAGTTCTGGAATGATCCTTAGGAAGTGTAAAATCTATTTTTGAAGGGTCTTCTACTTGTCCGAATTTCATATCTGGTATTTTTAGGATTAAACTAGTGTAACAAATATAAAACAAAAACCATAGATGATTCTACGGTTTTTGTTCAAAGTGCTATTTTAAAACAGGCTATTCTTTTATGATTTTTTTAGAAATTTCGGTTTTATCGGTTTTAATCTTTAATACATATATTCCATGAGGATAAGCGGAAAGATCAATTCGGACTAAATCCTGATTGAAGCTTTGCTGGAAAATAGCTCTTCCTTGCGCATCAAATATTTTTATATTCTTGATTTTATCTTCAGACTTTAACTGGATAAAATCCTTAACTGGATTTGGAGAAGCTATAATTTCAATCTTGTTACTTTTTGAATCGTTTGTTGCTAAGAAACTTCCACAATTGGTTGTAAATGTAATGTCAGGATACATACTCTGTACGTCATTTAACTGGGCATTATCCACACAAACAGAAAGGTTACTGCTATAATTCATAAAATCAAGTCCTTCTTCAATAGAGCTGTTTCTTATATTGGTAGAAGTAAGATTAGGCATGTTCCACAGAGTTAAATACTGAAAATTGGGAGAATTTGAAAAATTCAGATCAGTAATTTGGGGACAGTTATTAAAATAAGCATTTTTTAAATTGATATTTGCAGAAGTATTTATGCTTGATACTAAAGGTAAACTAGTTACCGTCAGATCTTCCAGATTGATATTATTGGAAACATTTACAGCTGGAAGTAAGCTGTTCTGAGCAAGTTCCAGTGACTTTAGAGCAACACATTCACTAGTATTTAAAGCATTAATTTCGGTGTTGTTTATCGTTAGATCCTGAAGCCCCGTACATTGTTGTAAATTTACCGTTTGCAATTCTGTAAATATTCCATCACTATTAAGGACATTGAAACCAATGGCTAACCTTTGCAGGCTTAAACAATTTTGTATATCCAATTCTTTTAAATGATTATTATTCCTAAAGACCAGGTTTGTTAAAACAGTACAGTTTTTGGCACTAATCTTTTGAAGATTATCGTTGCCCTGAGTATTGGATGTTTCAAATCTATCGGTTTTTAAAGTATGTAAATGAGCAAGGTTATTCACATTTACCCAATTCATGTAACCTGCAGAGCCTGTAATGTCGATGTTTTCCAGATTCTGTGCAGTGCTAAAGTTGACATTATTAGTGATCTTCTGATTGAAAGCTTTTAATATTTTAAGTTTTGGTAAGCCGGTAAGATTCAGAGATGTTACATCCCCAAAGTAGACCCCTGAAGTGGTAGAATAAGTATTTCTATTATAAAATGAACAGTCAAGTTCCTCAAGATTTACCAACCCGGCTGTTGAAAAATCAATAGTTGCTGTATTGAGTCCTTTAATTTTTTTAAGATTGCTGGCTCCATTAAGATTTACAGAAGAAAAATAGGCTCCATTGGTATTATAATGATCTGTATCCGCAATGATTTCCTGTAAATTAGTACAATTATTGGCAATCAATTCAATATTTTGGTTAATAGATATCCCTACAGAATAAGGGAGTCCTAAAACGGAAACTTTTGTTAAAGTATTTAAGTTTGGAACAGATATTTTCCCCAAAAATTGACAAGAATTGAATGTTAAGGTGTTGATATTCAAACTCTCAAGATAAAGTTCTTTAATGTCTTTAGAATTGATGATCATATTTCCGGTAAGTTGCGGGCAATTCTTAAATCTCAGGATTTTGCTAACAGGGGTAGCCATATTAATATCAGAGGCAAACTGATTGATGTCTTGTACCGCTGAACAATTATCAAAAGAAAAATCTACCGGAACTACCTGAGACATACCCGAACCATCTGCAAATTCACCTGTTCCTGTGTATAATACTTTTTTAATTTTAGTATGTCCAAGAAAACTAATGACTGCAGACTTCGTATGGTAAATATACAGCTCCTCCATGTTAGAGAAAAGCTTTGCATCGTCAACATTATCTGGGAGGTCGTTATATGCAACGGTTCCGTCCTTTTTGATAGTTAAAATTTTTACTTGCTGTGCTTCCGAAACCTGAATTTCTCCATCCCCGTTGGTGTCGACCGCAATAGGGTTTCCACTGATGTTTTTAGCAATATCGTTGCTTGTACTGGAGCTTAAGATTAAAGTCTTAAACTTTGAATCTGCAAAATTTAAATTTTGAGAGTAAGCCATAGAAAAACAGCTTACCGAGAGGGTAAGAATAATTTTTTTCATGAATGTGTTTTTATTAAAGTTCCAATTCCTATGAATTAGAACTAATCCTGCAAAAGTAAATTTTTTTTTTGAATTTCATTGTAAATTTTATTCATTGTTTGTATTTATATCATATACAGGGATTATATCCGGTAATATTTGTAATATTTTTTTGAGGTTTGTTGTTTCAAAATATAAAAAGTCCTTTTATTAAATAGGGTTTAGCGTTAGACAACAAAAACCATAGAAATTTCTATGGTTTTATGCTGTTTTATAGCTGAATTTGTTTTGTCGTCTTATTTTACACCCTGTGTTACCATTCTATTTGAAATAACAGGATAAATACAGCCTGAAGTTTTTAGATTAACCGTAATAGTAGCTGGAACAGATCGATAAGCGGTATCCCCGTAAGGTTCAATGATTTTCCCGTTTGAATCTTTTACTGTTCTTCCTTTTATCGTATAGGTCATTGTTGCGGTTCCTGTAAATCCACTTGAAGGAGTGAAGGTAACAATACCTGTAGATTTATTGTAAGACCATGTTCCTTGCGGAGTTACTTTTTTACGGTACAAGGTAAGGTCCGTATCATTGGTTTTTGTAAAACTGAAGGTTGAATAATCGATATTCGCATTGCTTGCAGTAGGTGGAGTAGTAATGCTGATTGCACCTTTATAAGCAATATCATTATTAAAAACAGGAATAACGACTGGCTGAAATTTACACGTAGAAGCTACATCATCACTGGCAACGGCCGCATAAGGAAGAGTAAGTTTCACATTTCGGATGATATGCTGCTGAAAAGCCGCTCCCGTGGCAGCTGCAAAACCAAGCTTAAGCACAGCCGGAACCGTTGCATCTAAGGTGTGAGAAGTAGCAGGTCCTTCCGTATCTGAAGTGTTAAAATCAGTTGTCTGCGGATTCGCGTTTTCAGTGTAAGGCACTGACGTTTTATAATGATAATAGTTGATAATATTGGTAGGTGTTCCGTTTTGAGTGGTCTGGATATCCACCTTTACATCAAAGCCATCCGTTGTAGTAGGGGTTGTGAAGTGCGGAATCAGGTCAAGGTATACCTTTCTGAATTCTCCGGCATTATTTCTAAGATCAAATATGGAAGAAAGGCTGTTGGAAGTTGCCAGATAGCTTCTGTCCGCTTGCAGGATTCTGCCCACAGTTCCTGAATTGCTTAAAGTAGATCGGGTAACCAAAACCGGATATCCCGTATATCCTAATCCTAGACCATTGGCATTAATCGCAGCTCCTCTTGCTCCTCTTAAAGTCACATGGCTTGCCGTCTGGCTCCAGGCAACTCCGGCAATACCATTGATTCTGGATTCACCCTGAAAACGCTTCGATTTGAAATTTCCGAACTCATCCAGAGCAATGCCCAGGTAAGCCTCTGATAGACCAGCTTTTCTTTGGCTTGCGTAGGTGTTCTGTGTTCTGTTGTACGCATATCCGATACCAGCACCCGGTGCTCCGATCGTAGGACTTGCTACCGAACCATCATAAAGGAAAAATGATAAACCATCACCATAAGCACCACCTAGTGGTGTTCCGTTTTTCATATCATATTCAAATTCAACATGAAGCCCGTTTACTGAAGTAAAAGTTCTTCCGTTGATAAACAATCCTCCAAACTGTCCTGAAGCCGCGGGAGTAAGTTGTACTCCTGTAGAAGTATGCGATGCATTTCCCTGTATGGTAAGTTCTGATGCTGAAGAAGCATTCATTAGTGAACTTGAATAGGAATAAAACCCGTAAATACTTGCTACTTCAGTACTGTCTGTCTGTGCATACAAGAAATTAGTAAGCAGTGAGAAAACCAGGCTCATCAGAGATAGCCCTTTAAAATTCTTTTTCATGGCTGCTTATTTTACGACAAATACGATGTTGATAAAAGATGCTGAAGTAGCATTTGATAAAACATCATAATTTAATACGCCCGTGTTGCTGATGCTGTTTATCTTAAAAACCGTAGCATCATAGCCCGTTACGTAATAGTGCAGATCTGTTGCATTGGGAAAAAACGGAATCGAGGCCGGAGCCGATGCACTTCTTGCATTTGCCGGAACATTCGAAAACTGATTTTTATACAAAGTGTACAGGTCTTTTGTCTGTCCTGCTGCAATCGTTGTCGTATCAAAAACCACACTTGGCATGTAGAAGAATTTAGCTACATACGGAGAAAGGCATACCCAGTCAGGAGTTGCCGGAGTACCTACGTTTTGGCTGATACATTTTTTGTTGGTATCAAAAATAACGAGTCCTGTAGCGGGGTTGGTAACCGATGAAAGATTGCTGATTCTTGGGAGTAAAACTCCTTTAGAAGTACTGGTAATATCTAAAATAGAGCTTTGATCAGGGGAGGATGTGTTAATGCCCACCTGTGCGGTAATGGAGCAGAAAGCCATTACCAAAATTAAAGTGATAATTTTGTGCATTTTCGAAATAATTTTTTTGTGTGTTTGTACTATTAACAAATTTCTTGCCAATAGAAAAATAATTGTTTAATATAAAGGTTTTGTGTGTTTTGTGTTTTAAATGATATTTGTTTATTATTAATTTTAATTAAAAGAAACAAATTGAGTTTAAATTCATCATTTGGTGATTTGTGTTTAACTATTTTGTGTGTTTTTATGTGTATTCATGCATTTAGGTTTTCTTTGATTTTGTTTTGTGTTTTTGCTAATTATTTATTTTTTAATAAAATTCCAAAATGCAATATTTTAATCAATTTCTTGTTTTTGGTTATAAATGTTTAATTTTTAAATGAATTAATGTTGGTTAAAAAATCATTCAGTTTGCCAATCTTAATTAAAATTTTAAACAAATGTATATAAAATTGCTTGATAATAATAAATAAAGATCTGTCGTACAGGTACTTGATTCACTGCTTAGGGAGTGGGCAGCCGATATTTTCAGTATCAATGAATGATTAACGGGAAAATAGATTTTTCAGACTCAAATGTTAAAATTGTGTTAAAGTTTAATCTAACAAAAAAAGCACGCCAAAAAGCGTGCTTTACTATGTTGATGTTTATTATTGATGGATATTATGCCTCACAAGCAGAACAGCTAACAAAATTAACCATCATTTCTTTAGAGACAGAAGAACTTCTTTGATAATAAAGTGTTTTTACACCTTTTTTCCAAGCCTCAATATAAAGGTAGTTAACATCTTTTACAGGCATTGTGGAAGGAATCTGTAGGTTCAGAGACTGGGCCTGGTCAATGTATTGCTGTCTTTGAGCAGCCTGAGAGATAATTTCCATTGGAGAAATCTCTTTAAATGTTTTAAATACTGCTTTCTCTTCGTCAGTAAGCTCTTTTAAATGCTGTACGGAACCGTGGTTTAGCATGATTGTTCTCCAGGTTTCCTCATTGTCAAGGCCTTTTTCTTCTAACAATTTCGCTAAGTATTTGTTCTTACGCATGAAGTTTCCTTTAGCAAGACCAGCTTTATAATAATTGGAAGCAAATGGCTCAATTCCGGGAGAAGTCTGTCCTAAGATCGCAGAACTTGAAGTGGTAGGAGCGATAGCCATTGTGGTGGTGTTTCTCAATCCGTAACCTTTCAATAGTTCCGGTTCACCATAAATATTGGCTAATTCTCTTGAAGCAGTTTCTGCCTGCTCTTTGATATGTCTGAAAGCTTTTGCATTGAACTGAGTCGCCTCAAAACTTTCAAACGGAATCATATTTTTCTGTAGATAAGAATGGTATCCTAAAACTCCCAATCCAAGCGCTCTGTGACGCAATGCGAAGTTTCTTGCTCCCTGAAGGTAATAGTTTCCTTCTGTTTTTTCGATAAATTCAGTTAAAACAGCATCCAGGAAATAAACCGCTAATTTTACAGCATCCGTATCTTTCCACTCGTCATACAGCTCCAAATTCATTGAGGACAGACAGCAGATGAAAGATTCTTCTCTCGTAGAAGGAAGCATGATTTCAGAGCAAAGGTTACTTGCATTCACAGTCATTCCTAAATCCTTATAAACCTGCGGCTTATTTCTGTTAACGTTATCGGTAAAGAAAATATAAGGAAGACCTTTCTGCTGGCGGCTTTCAAGAACTCTTGCCCAGATTTTACGTTTGTCCATATCACCGTCAATCATATCCTGCATCCAGTAATCAGGAACGCAGATCCCTGTAAATAAGTTCTGAATAGGACTTCCGATGTCTTTGATCGATAAGAATTCTTCAATATCACCATGGTCAACATCCAAATAAGCAGCAAAAGCACCTCTTCTTACGCCTCCTTGAGAAACCACATCCATTGCCGTATCGAATAATTTCATGAACGAAACCGCTCCTGAAGATTTTCCGTTATCTGTAACAGCAGTACCTCTGTTTCTAAGTTCTCCAAAATATCCTGAAGTTCCACCTCCGATCTTTGTCTGCATGATTACTTCACCCATTTTATGAGTAATGCCCTCAATGCTATCCGGGATGTGAACGTTGAAACAAGAGATAGGAAGACCTCTCTGTGTTCCCATGTTGGCCCAAACCGGAGAAGAGAAACTGATCCACCCTTTCACGATCATTTCTTTGAAAGCGGCTTGTAGTTCCGGCTTATATAATTTTTTTGCAGCAGCAGTGGTGATTCTGTCGATGGCTCCGTCTACCGTTTCCCCTTTTAACAGATATCCTCTGTTTAGCATCTGCTCAGACTCTTCATTGAGCCACCATATATTTGAATTTTGTTCTTCCATAGATGTTATATTTTCGAATTCCGGAGCAGTGTTATGCTCCGGAATTTTGTTGCTTTTTTATATTGATTGTAAAATTTCCACTTTGTGCGTACCGTTCAGTCCGCTTTCATCTCTTAATCGTTGAAACTCTTTAAAAGACGGTACATTTAAAACCTCATGCTGAACCTCTTCATTGATATAATTTGAATAATGTACAAAAGTAACCCCGTCTTCTTTTACATACACCTTATACTCAAATGTCTCCTGGTCCAGATTTTTAAAATCATCCAGAAACTTTTGGATATGGGTTTTGTTCTCTGAAACGTATTCAGGCTGTACGGTATAGGTTACAATTACATTGATCATTTTTTTTGTGCTTGAGAATTGTTTTGTTATTCTGAGGGGCGAAGGTGTTTTTATTAAGATGAAATGCTTCGGCTGGCTCAGTATGACATTGCTAATACTATATGTTTTGACGCTCGCTTCGCTCGCGCTCTACTTAAAACAAATCGTTCGCCGTAATACTCTTGTCGTGTTTTGTATAATCCACCGGTCTTTTAGCAAAGAAATCATCCATAGAATTGGCGAAAACTTCTTCTTCAAACCATTTCATTGGACGGTATTGTTCAGGAGAAACGTTGTAACGGGTTTCCATATCGATTTTCTTCAAACTGTCGTCTACACGGTATTTCATGAAGTTCAGAAGGTCTTCTTTTGAGAAAAAGCTTAATTCTCCTAATTCAAAGATCCAGTCCAAGATTTCGCTTTCCAGTTCAATAGACTGATCTACCAATGTGTAGATGTCCTCGATATCTGAATCTGTTAATAGATCCGGTTGTTCCTCACGGATTTTGTTGATCAGGTAGATCCCTGCATTAGCGTGGATTTGCTCATCGATAGAGGTCCATGCGATAATGTTGGAAACATTCTTCATATATCCTTTGAATCTTGTAAAAGAAAGTATGATCGCAAATTGTGAGAAAAGGGATACGTTTTCGATCAGAATACTGAATAATAAAAGAGAAGATACGTATTCTTTCGGTGTCGTAGAGTTGGCGTGTTTCAGAACGTTGGAAAGGAAGTCAATTCTCTTTTTTACGGCAGGAATTTCTATAACATTCGTAAATTCTTCATTATAACCTAACACCTCTACCAAACGGGAATAAGCTTCTGAATGACGGAATTCACATTCTGCAAAAGTAGCGCCCAGTCCATTGAATTCAGGTTTTGGTAAGTGATTGTATAGGTTTCCCCAGAATGTCTTTACAGACACCTCGATCTGTGCAATGGCTAAAAGCGCATTTTTCACAGCGTGTTTTTCGTTCGGCTCTAACTGCGAATGAAAATCCTGAACATCTGCAGTAAAATCCACTTCCGAATGCACCCAGAACGATTTGTTAATCGCCTCTACAAACTGAAGAACCTCAGGGTATTCAAATGGCTTGTAACTTACTCTCTTATCGAAAATTCCCATATTAAAATAGCTTTAAAATTAAATAATCAGCATCACTGTGGATAACTTGGAAGTAATGCTTAACTTCTTGTATGTTTGGTATTTACATCTGAAACATATTCACATTGATCAATGTCGGTTTCTTGTAAAGAACTAATGACAAAGTTCGAAAAAAAGAACTGATTTTGAAAGGGGTAAATACTAATTGGCTGAGTTTTAACTGTAAAAGTTTTCCACATTTACATGAAACCAGCACGGGTAATGGCTTACAGGGGGTTCGGGGTAAAAAATAAATGGAAAATAAGGCTTACAGTTAAACAAAAGTTTGTAATGTGCTTTGAATAAAGGTAAAATCAGTTAAACAATAAAATATTCGAATATATTATGGTTCTTGTAACAAATTGAAAATATCATCTACTTATAGGGGTATAAAACAAGCATCACTTAATGTTAGTAATTCAGGATTTACATAAGTCATACGATACGGGGAAAAGCAAGTTGCACGTTCTTAAGGGAATTAATCTTAATATTTCTGAGGGCGAGTTTGTTTCTATTATGGGGAGTTCCGGGTCCGGAAAGTCTACGCTTCTTAATATCATCGGTATTCTGGATGAAAAAGATTCTGGGACTTACGAGCTGGATAACGTTCCTATTGAACATTTATCTGAGGTGAAAGCTGCGGAATACAGAAGCAAATTCTTAGGCTTTATATTTCAGTCTTTTAATCTGATCAGTTATAAAACGGCTCTGGAAAATGTGGCGCTTCCTTTATACTATCAGAACGTTCCCAGAAAAGAGCGTAACAAGAAAGCGATGGAATATCTGGAGAAAGTAGGTCTTGCTCAATGGGCAGATCACTTACCCAACGAACTTTCCGGTGGACAAAAACAGAGGGTAGCAATCGCAAGAGCATTGATCACAGATCCAAAAGTAGTGCTTGCAGATGAGCCAACCGGAGCACTGGATTCAAAAACAACGCATGATATTATGAAACTTCTTCAGGATATCAATAACGAAGGAAGAACCATCATCGTTGTTACCCATGAACCTGACGTAGCTGCACAGACCAAAAGAAACGTAATCCTGAAAGACGGCATCATTGAGAGTGATGAGTTTATTAAGCAGATCGTTTTATAGAATGTGCTGATTTTTGAAAATTTGATAATAAGATAATTTGAAAATTTAGAGCCCAATTTTTTAATCTTTAAATTATTCAATCTTTAAATACCAATAAAAAATGTTTGACCTAGATCGGTGGCAGGAAATATTCAGTTCTATTCGCAGTAATGTATTGCGGACAGTGCTTTCGGGGTTTACAGTGGCTTTAGGGCTATTTATTTTTGTGGTTCTTTTCGGAATTGGAAAGGGGCTGCAGAATGCCTTTACCGAAGGTTTTGCAAGAGATGCACAGAACCTTATCACGATCTATACGGGTAAAACCACCATGGCCTATAAAGGACTTCAGTCTGACAGAACGGTCACGATGAATAATGACGACTACGATTTCCTGATCAATACAGATAAAGAAAAAGTAGGCGATGCCAGCCCGAGATACAGCACCAGTTTAATGGTGAAATATGGGAAAGAAAGTGGTACATACCAGGTAAACGGTGCAGAACCAGGAGAAAAGATCATTGAGAACAGGAAGATGCTCGATGGACGCTATCTTACCTCTATGGACCTGGTGAGAAAGCAAAATGTGGCCGTGATCGGAAGAATGGTTCAGCGTGACCTGATCAAGAATGGAAGTCCTGTGGGGAAAGACCTGAATATCAATGGAACCATGTTCAAAGTTGTAGGCGTGTTTTCTGATGATGGGGGAGACTGGGATGAAAGACATATTGCCGTTCCTATTACGACCCTTCAGCAAATGAAAAAAGGCTCTGATACCGTATCTACCGCATATATTGCCTATAACCCAAAACTGACCCCCGAAGAAGCCATAAAATATGGTGACGAACTTAAAGACAGGCTAAAGTCAAGAAAAAATGTAGCTCCTGACGATGAAAACGGAGTCCGTGTCTGGAATAATGCCAAAAACATGAACGAAACATTTCAGTTTATGGCGGTACTGACCATCATCGTAGGCTTTATTGGATTAGGAACTTTGTTGGCCGGAATTATCGGGATCAGTAATATCATGGTGTATATCGTAAAAGAAAGAACCAAAGAGATCGGTGTCCGTAAGGCTATCGGTGCCAAACCTAGGAGTATTGTAGCATTGATTGTACAGGAAAGTGTGGTGATCACAGTAGTTTCAGGTATTGTTGGAGTTGGAATTGGCGTTTTGGCGCTAAGTTTAATAGGAGACAGTCTTGAAGAATATTTCATCAAAAGCCCGAGTGTAGGTTGGGTGACAATCCTTATGGCATTTATCGCCTTGGTACTTTCAGGACTTATTGCAGGATTCGTTCCGGCATACAGAGCTTCGAGAATCAAACCGATAGAGGCATTAAGAACAGAATAATGATGGGCTTGTGATGATGGGAAATAAACTTATCAGTTTTATCATTCATCAATGATCAATTATATAGTATAAACTTATAACTCAAAGAAGTGAACATTTTATTTAAAAAAGATACTTGGCAGGAAATTTATTATTCATTGAGGAATAATAAGCTTCGTACGTTCCTTACCATGATTGGGGTAGGCTGGGGAATGTTTTTGTACGTGAGTCTTCTTGGAGCTGCAAAAGGGATGGAGAATGGTTTTGATAAACTATTTTCAGGTTTTGCGACCAATTCTATTTTTCTATGGGCTCAGAAAACCTCTATTCCCTTCGATGGATTTCCTAAAGGCAGACAGGTTCATCTTAATTTATCCGATATGGATATGCTGAAAAGAAAAGTGAGTGCTATAGATTATATCTCACCCCAAAATGCAAGAGGAAGCTTTACCGGAACCCCTGGCGAGTCTATGTCAAGAAACGGTAAAAATGGAACCTATTCTCTTACGGGAGATTATTCGGTGGGAAATAAGATTTCAGAAAAGAAACTCATTTTCGGACGGTACATCAATGATGCTGATGTTATGGGTAATAAGAATGTGGTGGTGATTGGAGAAGAGATTTACAAAAATTTCTTTGATGCCAAGAAAAAAGAAAACCCGGTAGGTAAACAGGTTAATATAAAAGGAATATTCTTTAATGTAATTGGTGTTTTCAGAGTCAAAAAAGGAGGTGGATTTGAAAATGATCAGACTGCGTTTATTCCGCTTTCCACCTATACCAAAATGTATAATGCCGGAGAGCAAATTGATATGTTTGCGATTGTAAGTAAGCCTAACGCTAACGTTAATGAAGTAGAGGAAGGTGTAAAACAGGTATTGAAAACCCAAAATAAAGTATCTCCTGAAGATACCAATGCCTTTGGAAGTTTCAATCTGGGTAAAGAATTTAAAAAACTGACAGGATTCCTTACGGGGATGCAGCTTTTAACCATTATCGTTGGAACGCTGACCATTCTTGCCGGAGTAATCGCCATATCGAATATCCTTCTGATCACTGTAAAAGAAAGAACAAAAGAAATCGGAATTCGGAGAGCTTTAGGAGCGAAACCTGCCGAAGTAAGAAATCAGATTCTTCTGGAAAGTGTTGTCATTACACTGTCCTCGGGGATTCTCGGGTTCATGTGTGGAATCTTTGTCCTTATTATTTTAAATGCAGTGACTCAGAACCAGGATGAATTTCCTTTCTACAATCCAACCGTAAACTACGCAAACGTATTTGGAGCCATGGCGGTAATGGTTGTTCTAGGTTTAATTATCGGAATGATCCCTGCACAGCGAGCAGTAAAGATCCGGCCAATTGAAGCCTTGAGATCAGAATAATCATTTGGTAATAGGTTGATGTAGTAATTTAAAAATAATGACAGATTTTTTTAATGTTTAAATTCTTAAATCATTAAATATTTAAATTAGTTGAAAAAACTTTAATAGTAAAAAATAAACTAGATATATGAAAAAGAAATTCACTTGGAAAAAAGCCATTTATATTGTACTGGGGCTTTTATTTGCAGTGGCATTGTTCCTCGGGATCGGGTATCTCGTGAAATCAAATTCTAAAGAGAGTGAAGCTTTCCTGACCAGAAAACCAAGCTACCAGAACATGGAAGACAAGGTAATGGCCACGGGAAAAATCGTTCCGAAAGAAGAAATTGAGATCAAGCCGAACATTGCGGGAATCATTGAGAAAATTTTGGTAGATGAAGGAGATAAGGTGACGGCAGGACAGCTGATTGCTACCGTGAGAATTATTCCTAATATTGCTGACGTTAACAACGCTCAGCAGGAAGTAGTGAACTCTCAGCTGCAGATCAGTAATGCCAAGCTGAATGTTGATAATATGCAGAAACAATATGCTATGCAGGAAAAGCTTTACAAACAGGGCGTGATTTCCAAGCAGGAATATTTAAACGCACAGCAGCAGTTGTTTACCCAACAGCAGACCCTTAGAAATGCTAACCAGCAGCTGGCTACGGCTCAAAAAAGGTTACAGATTGTAAAAACAGGTGCTACTCCTGAACTTCAGGGCCTTGCAACAACTCAGATCCGTTCCAAAGCAGCAGGTACCGTTCTTGAAGTTCCTGTAAAAGTAGGAAGCCAGGTGATTGAAGCCAACTCGTTCAACGCAGGGACTACGATTTGCTCCATTGCCGACCTTAATTCTTTGATCTTCCAGGGAGAAATAGACGAAGCTCAAGCAGGAAAGCTGAAGCAGGGAATGGATATGAAAATTGTGATCGGTGCCCTTCAGAACAAAACGTTCCCGGGAAAACTGACCATGATCGCTCCTAAAGGAAAAGACAACCTGGGAACCATAAAATTCCCGGTAGAAGGTGATGTAACCAATCCTAACAACGAATACATCAGAGCGGGATTCTCTGCCAACGGAGAGATTGTTCTGAAATCTGAAAAGAATGCTTTACTATTGGATGAATCACTGGTTCAGTATGAAAAGAAAAACGGGAAGGATACTCCTTTTGTGGAAGTGAAGCAGCCGGACGGGAAGTTCAAAAAAGTATATGTGAAGTTAGGGGCCAGCGACGGGATCAATGTACAGATCCTTTCAGGAATTACCAAAGACTCTGAAGTGAAAGTATGGAACCCATCTGATAAAGACAAAGAAGAGCTTAAAGAAAAGAAAAAATAGTAAACAATCACTATATATTTAAACTGTAAGATCCTGAGGAATTTTTTCTCAGGATTTTTTATTGGGCAATATGAGGTATAAAGATTTATCATAATGTCTATGCATCTCTAAAATGGAATTAATAAATTTGATATTAAAATAAAGACATGTGCAGGTACGCAAGGAAAACATATAAATCCCATTACATATGTTTTAAGTGTAGAAAATCATTTAAGCAAACCGATACAGATGATATTCTTTCAAGAATTAAAAAAGACAAAATCTATCATCAGCCGGATGGAACGATAAGAAATGTGGGCGATGTTTTTACAAAAGCTAAAAAAGAAGAACTGGATACATTGACAGAGGAGATAAACTCAAGACAGATCAAATGTCCCGAATGTGGAAATCTAATGGCAGACCTCGGAAGAGATTTTAAGGCACCAAAAAAAACGGCTGTCAAAGAATGGAACATCATAGAGGGTTTGTTTAAAATAGGAAAATGTTTTCATAGCTGTGGTTGTGACGGGATAGGCTATATTCCTCAAAACCCTAAAGATTATGAACAGTATTTAAGAAACGCTTTACAAGAATACGAAAACTATATAATCAGTGGCCAGAATAAAACAGGTGAAGAATTTCCTGATAGGCGGGAATATATTAATTTTTGGGCAGAAAAGATTTCCAGTATTAAAGCAGAAATGATTCTGCAAAAATTTGTAGTAACTTAATACCACCCTCTATGAAGAAAAACTATCTGATTCTCCTTTTCTTTGTCATCATAAAATTCATCCTTCAGTATTCCCTGGTCAGTCCGGAATACGAACTGCACAGAGATGAATATCTGCACCTTGATCAGGGTAATCACCTTGCCTGGGGATACCTTTCTGTGCCTCCTGTGAATTCATGGCTGGCCTGGCTGATAAAACTGGCAGGAGATTCCGTCTTTTGGGTTAAATTTTTTCCCGCACTCTTCGGGGCATTAACTATTGTCGTCGTCTGGAAGATTATTGAAGAGCTTCAGGGAAATTTATATGCTAAAATTCTGGCTTCAACGGGGATTCTGCTTTCGGTGCTTCTTCGTCTCAATATGCTTTTTCAGCCGACTTCTCTGGAAGTGCTTCTCTGGACATTGATGTATTATGTGCTGATCAGGTATTTTAATTCTGAAAAAGTGAAATGGCTTTATGCAGCAGCCGTGATCTTGGGAATAGGTTTTCTGAATAAATATAATATTGTCTTTTCTGTGTTGGGAATTATTCCCGCCATTCTATTGACAAAACAAAGGAAAATCTTTCTCCAACCCCATCTTTACGGTGCGGGATTATTAGCCATATTGATTATGCTGCCCAATTTGCTGTGGCAATACAATAACCATTTTCCTGTTATCCACCATATGAAAGAACTGGCAGAACGCCAGCTTGTTCATGTTGATCGGTTTGATTTCTTTAAATCCCAGATTCTTTTCTTTATAGGTTCGGTTTTTGTGATCATAGCGGGATTCTATGCTCTGCTGTTTTATAAGCCGTTTGAGAAATTCAGGTTTTTCTTTTGGGTGTATGTAGTGACAATAGCTCTGTTTGTATTTTTCAAGGCTAAAGATTATTACGCCATCGGTCTCTATCCTGTATTTATAGCATTCGGGTCTGTTTTTCTCGATCATATTCTTGAGAATGGCTGGAAGAGATTTCTTAAACCAGTCTGCATTCTCATACCTGTTCTTTTGTTTCTGCCTTTGTATCAGGTCGCTTTTCCCAATAAAAGTCCTGAGTACATTGTCAGTCATCCTGAGAAGTATAAAAAAATGGGACTGTTGCGTTGGGAAGATGGAAAAGATCATCCGTTGCCTCAGGATTTTGCGGATATGCAGGGCTGGAAAGAACTTGCTTTGAAAGTAGATCAGGAATATTCCAGGTTATCCAAATCCGGACGTACCTTGGTACTCTGCGATAATTATGGACAGGCAGGAGCTATTAATTATTATTCAAAGAAAGGAGTAGAAGCTGTTTCCTTTAATGCAGATTATATCAATTGGTTTGACCTGAATAAAAAGTATGAGAACCTCATTCGCGTCAAAGAATTTTCTAAAGATGAAGATGAACTGAAAGAAACAGGTCCTTATTTTAAAAACTCCAAAGCTGCTGATTCCATTGTGAATAAATTTGCCAGGGAAAAAGGAACGACCATCTTCAGTTTTGAAGGTGCTAAAATTGATATCAATAAGAAGATTCAAAATGAAATTGATGAAATGAAATGGTAACATTAACACTTAATTAACTAGAGCATATCACTTCAGAGCGTAAAATGTTTTCTAATTTAGTTGTCATGTAATAACCTATGAAATCACTGTCTAAAATTTTATTGTTATCCTCGACGCTGTTATTTTTTAGTTGTACCCCTCAGAAAAAACCGGAGAAAGCTAAAGTGGTGTACAAAACCGATAATCTGTCCATAATTCAACTGTCAGATGGTATCTATCAGCACATATCTTATTTAAATACAGACTCTTTTGGAAAAGTAGAATGCAACGGAATGATCGTGAAAGACGGAAATGAAACCGTAATTCTGGATACCCCGACCAATGATAAAAGCACAGGGGAATTGATTGACTGGATTAAAAACAGTCTTCATTCAAAGGTAAATGCTGTAGTCGCAACCCACTTCCATGATGACTGTCTGGGCGGATTGAAAGAATTTGACAAAAATAATATTCCGTCTTACGCAAATAATAAAACCATAGAATTGGCAAAACAGGCTGGTGCTCATGTTCCGGGCTATGGATTTAATGAAACCATCACCTTGAACGCCGGAAAACATAAAATTGTAGTAAAATTCTTTGGAGAAGGGCATACAAAAGATAATGTCGTTGCGTATGTTCCGGATGAAAAGGCCATGTTCGGAGGTTGTCTGATCAAAGAAATGGATGCAACGAAAGGGTATCTTGGTGATGCTAACGTTCAGTCCTGGTCTCAAACCGTTGATAAAGTAAAAACTGAATATCCTGATGTGGAAATGGTAATGCCGGGACATGGAGAGATAGGAGGAAAAGAACTTCTGGATTATACAATCAGGTTGTTTAAAAGTAACTGACCCATAGACTGAATTTTCAGAAAATTATATTGACTAACAGCTTATTTTAAAATTTAAAATAAGCTGTTTCTCTTTTATATCCTTATTATAATTAGAGTGATAGAAAATGTTAATGCAACAATGTGTCTTTAATTGATTTTTGTTTTAACTTTGTCTAAACAAAAAGAGCAGATGAACAAAAGATATTGATTAAGGTATTCATAAGCAATTATTTAAATACTATTTATCATTTATCATTTATCATTTATCATTTATCATTTATCATTTATCATTTATCATTTATCATTTATTTAATAAGTAAGCATCAGTTAAAAATGAAAAATTACGACGTTATTATCATAGGAGGAAGCTATGCCGGATTATCGGCTGGAATGTCTTTGGGAAGGTCATTAAGAAATACCTTGATTATTGATAGCGGGAAGCCATGCAACAGGCAGACCCCCTATTCCCATAACTTTATTACCCATGACGGGAAAACACCGAAGGAAATTTCTGATCTTGCCCGGGACCAGGTAGCAGTATATGATACAGTGAAGTTTCATGAAGGGACCGTCATTAAATTACGAAAAACAGAAGAAGGATTCGAAACCGAAACTTCAGCTGGTGAAAAGTTCTGTGCTAAAAAACTCATTCTGGCATCAGGGGTGAAAGACATCATGCCAGGTATTCCCGGATTTTCAGAATGTTGGGGGATTTCAGTCCTGCACTGCCCATACTGTCACGGTTATGAAGTGAAAAATGAAGTGACCGGAATACTTTCAGATGGTGATATGGCGTTTGATTTTTCAAAACTGGTGTACAACTTAACAAAGGATCTTTTCTTATTGACCAATGGAAAATCAGTTCTATCCAAAGAGCAGAAACATAAACTGGCTCAGAATAATATCAGCTTAGTCGAAGATGAAGTTGAAAATATTGAGCATGAAAATGGAAATATCCGGAAAATTATTTTTAAAACCGGAAAGGAAATTTCTTTGAAGGTTTTATACGCCAAAACACCTTTTGAACAAAGCATCAATGCTTCTGAAGATCTTGGCTGTGAACTTACCGAGCACGGATTTATCAAAGTTGATTTTATGCAGAAAACAAATGTTGCCGGTCTTTTTGCCTGCGGTGATACTGTAACCATGATGCGATCTGTAGCTAATGCTATTGCTCAGGGAGGTTTCACCGGAGCTGTTGTCAATAAGGAACTTGCAGAAGAAGAGTTTTGATTTTTTGTAAATTTTCAGGTTTAAAATCATGCTTTCAGATGCCGAAATCTAACGGGAAATTCCGTACATTTGGGGTGAAAAATTTCAAAAACTAAAAGTAAAATGGACATTATTTTCGACCTGATTGAAAAAGAAAGACAAAGACAAGCCCATGGATTAGAGCTTATTGCGTCAGAAAACTTTGTTTCTGAGAACGTGATGAAAGCAATGGGAAGTGTACTGACCAACAAATATGCTGAAGGATATCCCGGAAAGAGATATTACGGAGGCTGTGAAGTAGTAGATGAGGTTGAAACATTAGCCATCAACAGAGCAAAAGAACTTTTCGGTGTGGATTATGTCAATGTACAGCCACATTCCGGATCTCAGGCTAATGCTGCCGTTTATCTTGCAGTTTTGAAAGCGGGAGATAAAATTATGGGTATGGACCTTTCTATGGGAGGACACCTTACTCATGGTTCAGGAGTTAACTTCTCCGGAATTCAATATCAAGTGGTTTCTTATGGTGTTCAAAAAGAAACCGGACTTATTGATTACGACCAAATGAGAGAAGTTGCTTTAAGAGAAAGACCTAAAATGCTTATCGCAGGTTTCTCTGCTTATTCAAGAGATCTTGACTATGCTAAATTCAGAGAAGTGGCAGACGAAATCGGAGCAACGCTTTGGGCAGATATAGCTCACCCGGCTGGTTTGGTTGCAAAAGGATTATTAAATTCACCATTCGAACATTGCCATGTAGTGACCACTACTACTCACAAGACTTTAAGAGGTCCAAGAGGAGGAATGATCATGATGGGGAAAGATTTTGAAAATACGTACGGTCACAAGACACCGAAAGGAGAAACAAAAATGATGAGCCAGGTATTGGACGGAGCCGTTTTCCCGGGAATCCAGGGAGGACCGCTAGAGCACGTTATTGCTGGTAAAGCAGTAGCTTTTGCTGAGGCCATTGACGGTAAGTTTGAAACGTATGCCAAGCAGGTTAGAGCTAATGCACAAGCATTATCAAAAGCGATGATCGACAGAGGTTTCGATATCGTGAGTGGAGGTACAGACAACCACCTGATGTTGGTAGATCTTAGAAATAAGAATGTCAACGGAAAAGAAACAGAAAAGGCATTGGTGCTTGCAGACATTACATGCAATAAAAATATGGTTCCTTTTGATGACAAGTCGCCATTCACTACTTCCGGTATCAGACTGGGAACTGCAGCGATTACGACAAGAGGTCTTAAAGAAAATGATATGGATACGATAGCAGGATTAATTTCTGACGTGGTTGATAACATCAAAAATGAAGACGTGATCTCTTCTGTAAGAAAAAAGGTTAACGAACTGATGGAAGGAAGAGCCCTGTTCAACTATTAATTTGACTTAAAACATTATATAAAGAATGGGCATCTGTCCATTCTTTTTCATATCTACTATGGAGAAGAAATCTTTCACTTTTGATGAAATAAAACTGAAACTGGTCAACTACTGTGTTTATCAGGACCGTTGCCATGCAGAAGTTGAACAGAAAATGCGTGAATTTCTGCTCATTGAGGAAGCAAAAGATGAGATTATCCTTTATCTTTTGAAAGAAAACTATCTCAATGAAGAAAGGTTTACGCGGAGCTATATCAGGGGTAAATTTTATATCAAGCACTGGGGCAGGAATAAAATCAAAATGCACCTGAAGATGAAACAGATCTCTGAAAAGCTTATCAGCAAGTGCTTTGATGAAATAGACGAGGGTGATTATGAAAAAATGATCAGAAAGATATTTGAAGATTATTCCTCCAAGCAAAAAGGATTGCAGGAATATCAGAAAAAATCTAAAACGATAAAATATTTGATGAGCAGAGGTTTTGAATATGAGAAAATAAATGATACTTTTGACGAAACATAAGTAGATAATTGAAAAAGGAAAAGATTTGGCTGTCGCCCCCACATATGGGAGGAAATGAGCTTAAATATATACAGAACGCATTTGATACCAACTGGATTTCCCAATATGGCTCCAATATAGATGAATTTGAGAATAGTCTGGAAGATTATTTAGGAAACAATTCTCATGTCACAGCTTTATCTTCCGGAACTGCAGCTATTCATCTGGCACTACGGTTATTAAATGTTGAAGAAGATGATTTTGTGATTTGTCAGTCTTTTACCTTTGTAGCTACTGCCAATCCTATTCTTTATCTCAAAGCTGTTCCTGTATTTGTAGATAGCGAAAGCCAGACGTGGAATATGTGTCCGGAAGCACTGGAAGAAGCTATAAAATACTGCATTCAGCAGGAAAAAAAACCTAAAGCTATTATTACAGTTTCTCTATATGGAATGCCTTTTAAGGTGGAAGAAATATTCCAGATTTCCAGAAAATATGAAATTCCTGTCGTTGAAGATAGTGCGGAAGCACTAGGAAGTAAATATAAGGGGCAGCCATGCGGAACGTTTGGTGATCTTTCCATTATAAGTTTTAACGGCAACAAAATTATTACTACAGCAGGTGGAGGAATTCTAATTTCAAGAAATACTGCTGTTAAAAAAAGAGCTCTTTTTCTTGCTACACAGGCTAAAGATAATGAAGAATTTTACAGTCATTCTGAAATAGGATATAATTACAGAATGGATAATATTGCAGCCGGAATAGGAAGAGGACAGTTGGAAACACTGGAAGAAAAAATAAATCAGCGAAGAAAAAATCATGATTTTTATCAACATATAGTGAAGAATCATGATAATATTGACCTGTTTTCTGCACCAAACAGTGACTTTTATTCTAATTATTGGCTCAATACAGTCGTTCTGAAAAATAGTCTTTTAAAAGAAAAGTTGAAAAAAAAATTTTCACAGAATAATATAGAAACCAGATACCTATGGAAACCTATGCACCTGCAGCCACTCTATAAAGGATATAAGTTTTTTGGAAATAATTTATCTGGTACACTTTTTGAAGCAGGACTGTGCCTACCATCGGGGACCAATTTAACAGATGATTGTAGAGCTAGAATTTCTGAAGTTTTACAAACTGAAATTCACTAAATTTGTTTTTTTAAATTTAAGTGTAGATGAAATTTTATTTTAATTTTGTATTCGCACTTAAGAATGAGTATTAATAAAACAAGGGTATCAACCCATTTAAATATGAACACAAATACAGACAATGTACAACTCTCTTAGAAAAAAAATATTCGGAGGTGATAATGTTGTTAATCTCTCAGACGTAAGATATCTTCCCAGATGGATAATACTTGTAATAGATATTATCATCTTGGTTATGTCTCTATTTCTTTCTACCTATACTATTGAAAAAATTACCCAAAAAGAGTTTGTTTATCATGAACATAAGAGCGTTGTCTTTGCTTTTATTATTTTGATCAATACAATGTTTATGTATTTTTTCAAAACGTATGCAGGCATTATAAGGCATTCTACTTTTATTGACCTTTTCAAACTGCTGATATCATGTTTCTGTACGATGTCCGTAATAGGGATAGGAAACCTTATTTATTTCTGGACTACAGGAGGAAAGTTTATACTAACTCCATTTCTTATATTGTACTTTATTATTTCTTTCATGGGGCTATTTCTCTTCAGATTATATGTGAAAGAATTTTTTCATATTGTAAGAGAATATAGAAGAAGTGCTCTGAAAAAGAGAATTTTAGTATTAGGCATTGATGAGCAGTCCATTGCTATAGCACGTGCCATTTTAGATAATCCAAGTTTGCCGTATCAGGTAGTAGGTTTTCTGACTCAGAGAACAGATTCTAAAAGAGCTTCTTTATTGGGGAAACCTATTTATGAGAAAAGAAGAATAGAGGAAGCTACAAAAGAAGATCTTATCATCGATGGAGTTATTATTGTTAAGGAAATGATGTCTAAAGATGAAATGAATTCTTGGGTGAATTTATTTTTAGAAAAAGACTTAAATATATTCAAAGCGCCATCTGTGCAGAAATTAAGAGATAGTGATTTAGGTGGAGCCATCAGAAACCTTCAAATTGAAGATCTTCTGAACAGAAAACCAATAAAAATAGAAAGTGAAGAGGTCAGAAGCAGACACTTTAATAAGAATATACTGGTAACAGGTGGTGCTGGTTCTATTGGTAGTGAAATCGTAAGACAGGTTGCGCAATTTAACCCTGCGTTGATTGTTGTTTTAGATCAAGCCGAGACCCCTCTTTATGACATTGAGCTTGAAGTGAAGGAAAAATTCCCTCACATCAGATTTAAATTTGTTTTAGCGGATGTTTCCAATATACATAGAGTTGAACCTATATTTCAGACCTATAATTTTTCAATGGTCTACCATGCTGCTGCTTATAAACATGTCCCATTAGTTGAAGAAAATCCTAATGAAGCAATTCGTGTCAATGTATTAGGTTCAAAAAATATAGCTGTTTTATCAAGTCGTTATAAGGTGAACAGATTCGTAATGATTTCTACAGATAAAGCTGTAAACCCTACCAATGTCATGGGGGCTTCTAAAAGAGCTGCAGAATTATTCGTTCAGTCTTTACAGCATGTCGAAGGAAATACAACAAAGTTTATTACAACAAGATTTGGTAATGTTTTAGGATCAAACGGTTCCGTTATTCCACATTTTAAAAAACAGATTGAAGCGGGAGGACCTGTGACTATTACACATCCGGATATTGTAAGGTACTTTATGACAATTCCTGAAGCTTGCGAACTTGTTCTTCATGCTGGAACAATGGGTAAGGGAGGAGAGATCTTTGTTTTTGATATGGGAGAACCTGTGAAGATTCTCGATCTTGCAAGAAGAATGATTAAATTATCAGGCTTTGAACCGAATATTGATATAAAAATCATATATACAGGACTACGACCTGGAGAAAAATTGTATGAAGAACTATTGAGTGATAATGCTAAAGCACTTCCAACACATAATGAAAAGATTATGATTTCTAAGGATCCAGCAATGGCTTTCGTGGAAATAGAAAGGTTGATCAATCTAATTACAGATGCTTCTGTAATGGAAGAAAAAGTAGATGTGGTGAAGATGTTGAAAATCATTGTTCCTGAGTTTAGGAGTAATAATTCTATCTATGAGGTTTTGGATAAATAGAAAAATATAAGTGTATATTTGTATAATTTAAAAATATGAAGAGTAAAATATTGGGAATATTTTTTATATTCTTGTTAGTATCCTGTAAGGTTAAAGAGAATGCTAAGAATGAATTGAACTATATGCAGAATATAGAGAATGTTGCTATAGAAGCTTCTACAAAAAACTCTAATTCTACAATACAAGTTGGAGATCAGTTAGTAATCCTTATTACAGCGAAAGATATGGATGTCGTTAAACCATTTAATCAAAATTATTCATCATCTGAATTGATTCAAACAAATAATTTTGCTGGTGGGAATACTCCTAATCAAGGTATGACAACTATTTCAGGACCTACGTATAATGTTGATACAGATGGGAATATTGATTTCCCGATTCTTGGTAAATTGAATACATCTGGAAAGTCACTTGTTGATTTCAAAAATGAATTAAAGGATAAGATGATAAAATATGTTATTAATCCAACAGTAAATATTAGACTTTCAAACTTTAAAGTTACAATATTAGGAGAAGTGAATAGACAAGGAGATTATACTATTGCTAATGGCCAGGGGACAATTTTAAATGCTCTTGGTTTGGCCGGAGATATGACAATGTATGGGAAAAGAAATGATGTATTGGTAATACGTACTGAGGATGGTAAAGTTATTCATGGAAGAGTTGATTTGCATGATGCAAATTTAATTAATTCTCCTTTTTATAATTTAAAGCAGGGTGATGCTATAATTGTTTCCTCTAATAGTACAAAAGAAATTACATCCAGACAGAATCCTAATACAGCACTTTATTTAACTGCTGCATCTATCGCGGTTACAGCAATTGCAGTAGTAGTAGGTTTATTTAAGAAATAGAAAATTAATGAGTAATCAACAATCCTTACACTTTTCTGAAGTGGAAAATAATTCAACTAATATTGATATTAACGAAATCGTAAAACCTTATGTAAGAAAGTGGCCCTGGTTTATCATTTCAGCTTTTTTATTTTTGTTCCTAAGTTATTTTTTTTTGAAATTTATAACGCCAGTTTACGAGATTAAAAGTACTATTCTTATTAAGGATTCTAAAAATGCAGCATCTAACAGTGATTTTGGTGTTCTTGAAGATTTGTCAGGCTTTGGAGGAATGAAGACCAATAGTATTGATAATGAAGTAGAGATTCTGAAATCTAAAAAATTAATGCGTGATGTCGTAACTTCTCGAGATTTACAGACAAATCTTTATGTAAAGAATAAATTTAAAACTTTAGAACTCTATAAAGAATCTTCGCCGATATTAATAAAGGTTATCAATGAAAAAGCTTTAAGTGTTTTTCCAAATAAACCATTACATCTTATTATCAATAGTACAGGGATAACATTATTTTCGGATGAACTAAACGAAAAGGTTGTCTCCAGTTTTGGTAGGACTATAAGTTTACCATATGCGAATATTATTATTATTAAAAATCCTAATTTTAATCCATCAACGGTTAAAGATTTAAATGTTAATAATCTTGAACTTACGATATCTTCAGTTGACACTAAAGTGTCAAACCTCCAAAATATGTCAAGTATAGGGGTGGTAAGTAAAAAATCAACAGTAGTAGGATTAGGTTTACGCTATCCTCAAATTGAAAAAGCTAAGGATATCCTAAATTCACTAGTAATTGCATATAACAATGATGCTATAACGGACAAAAACTTTGAGTCTAAAAAAACATTAGACTTTATAGAGGACCGAATTAAAAAGCTTTCTGTAGAATTGGGACAGGTAGAAGATCAGAAAGAGAACTTTAAAACCAAAAACAACCTTACAGATTTAGAGACAGAAGCTAAAATAAGCTTGGAAAGTTCAGCTTCAGCTAGAGCTAAACAGCTAGAGCTTGATGCACAACTTGAACTAACAAATACTATAATTGGATTTGTTAATAAGCAAGGACTTTACCAGGTTTTACCATCTAATGTAGGACTTAGTAATCCAGAGGCAACTAATGGAATCTCTTTATATAATCAGTTGATATTACAGAGAACCAGATTGCTGGAGTCTGCCACATTAGAGAATCCAGCTGTGGTAGATGTTACCAAGCAAATCAATTCAATGCGTACATCAATTGTACAAAGTTTGCAGAAAAACAGAGATGGGTTAGAATTGGCTAGAAATGAATATTTAGGGGAACAAAATACAGTTTCAGGTAAAATATCTAAATTCCCCTCCATTGAAAAGATGTTTAGAAGTATTGAAAGGCAGCAACAGATAAAGGAAAACCTATATTTATTACTGCTTCAAAAAAGAGAGGAAACAGCTATAGCACAATCCATCAGCGCTCCTAAGGCAAGAGTAATTGATGTTGCTTATGCTTCTGGGGTGCCTGTGTCTCCCAATAAAATTGTTTTTTATGTTGGGGCATTGTTTATTGGATTATTAATACCATTTATATTAATATATCTGATAGAGTTATTTAATAATAAAATTGTTACTAAGCATGATCTGGATAAATTGGTACATGCTCCTGTGATAGCAGAATTACCTAGCCTTGAAAAAGGAGATTCTGATGTTGTACAAGTAAATGATATAACTCCAATGGCAGAGGCATTTAGAATTCTTATCACAAATATGAATTTTATGCTTCCTAAAGATAAGAAAGGGAAAGTTGTATTTGTAACTTCAACTGTAAAAGGTGAAGGAAAAACATTCACCTCTGTTAATTTAGCTCTAACATTAGCAAATCCTAAGAAAAAAGCAATCATTATAGGTTCTGATATCAGAAATCCTCAGCTGCAGAGATATAATCCTGCAAGGAAAGGACTAGCAGGGCTCACCGAATATTTATATTCAGACCAGATTAAGTTGGAGAATATTATCCACGTATCATCTTTCAATCCACATCTAGATGTAATTTATTCGGGTACCATCCCTCCCAATCCCACTGAATTATTATCAAACGGAAGGTATGAAGTACTTTTAGAGGAATTGAAATCTAAATATGATTATATTATCTTGGATACAGCTCCTTTATTATTAGTAACAGATACTTTCCTGATTGCCGAACTAGCAGATGCTACAATCTATGTTTCTAGATCGAGGTATACAGAAAAAGCGTTGACGGAGTTTGCTAATACTAATATTGATCTTGGCAAAATCAAAAACGTTGGTTTTGTTCTCAATGATGTTAATAGAGAAAATCTAGGCTATAGTAATAAATATGGATATGGATATAATAATGTGGAACATACAACTTGGCTTAGTAAGATCACAAAAATATTCAATCGATGAAAACTTATAAAATAGCTGTCATAGGACAAGGTTATGTAGGATTACCTCTAGCCTTAGAATTTTCCGTTCATTTCTGTGTCCTTGGATTTGATATTAATGCTCAAAGAATACATCAGCTTAATAATGGAGAGGATATAACCCTTGAAGCTGAAATTGAAAAACTGACAGAAGGTTTAGAAAGATATAAAACTTCAAATGGGGAGATAGGCTATAAAGGGACAAGTAATCTATCCGATATTGCAGATGCTAATGTTTATATTGTAACAGTTCCAACACCTATTGATAAATTTAATGCTCCTGATTTAGATCCACTTATTTCTGCTTCTCAAATGTTAGGGGAAATAATCAAAAACGGAGATATAGTAATATATGAATCTACTGTTTTCCCAGGATGCACAGAAGAGGAATGTGTCCCTGTTTTAGAAAAATACTCTGGATTAGTTTATAATAAGGGATTTTTTGTAGGATACTCACCTGAAAGAATTAATCCGGGAGATAAAGTGAACACCCTTACCAGTGTTATGAAAGTAACATCGGGATCCACAGATGCCACTGCTGCAGAGGTGGATGAACTATATAAAAAAATTATTACTGCAGGAACCCATAAGGCACCTAGTATTAAAGTTGCCGAGGCTTCAAAAGCTATCGAAAATGCACAAAGAGATGTAAATATTTCATTTGTAAATGAGTTGGCTTTAATTTTTGATAGAGTTGGAATTGACACCAATGATGTTTTAGAAGCTGCAGGAACAAAGTATAATTTTCTTAAATATAAACCAGGCCTGGTGGGGGGACATTGTATTTCTGTTGATCCCTATTATTTAGCACATAAAGCTGAGCAACTAGGATATCATCCAGACGTTATTTTGTCGGGAAGACGCGTGAATGATTCTATCGCTAAGTTTATTGCTTCTAAGGTTGTCAAATTACTTATAGCCAAGGGAGGAATTATTAAAGACTCAAGAGCTCTTATACTTGGAATTACATTTAAAGAAAATTGTCCGGATGTAAGAAATACAAAAGTGGTAGATATATATAAAGAGCTTGAAGATTACGGAATCAATGTCGATATATATGACCCTTGGGCAAGTAAAGATGAAGTTAAAAATGAGTACGGTATTGATCTGCTTAGTAAACTTCATCATGGTGAAAAATATGATTCTCTTATTATTGCTGTTTCTCATAACGAATTTCTCCAAATGGATTTCGATAAATTAAAGAAAGATAATGCAGTAATATTTGATACCAAAGCTTGCTTGGATAGGAAATTGGTCGATGCAAGGCTATAAGTTCATTATTTAAGTAATGAATTTAATCTTTAATTATTCAAATGTTTACACAGTTTAAAAATAGCACCTCAACTTATTTAACCTCTTTTTTTAAAAATGGAGATAATAGGTCCATAAAAGCAAAAAAAAATATATTTTTTCTTTTTATAACAAGATTATTATCCCTTCCAATATCTTTTCTGATTCTTCCTCTTACGATTAAATATGTAGATGCAGAATCATATGGAGTTTGGTTAACATTAAGTTCTATTGTAGGTTGGATGAGCTTTTTTGACATAGGTTTAAATAATGGATTAAGAAATAAGTTGGCAGAAAGTTTAGCCACTGGGAATATAACTCTTGCGAGGCAATATGTAAGTACAACTTATGCAATTCTCGGCTTAATTTCTGTAGGTCTATTTGCTGTATTTTTTTTTGGCAACCTTTTTATTAACTGGTCTGATTTACTAAAGGTTTCTGCCGGGTTATCTTCTGAATTAAGTAAAGTAGCTATAATATCAGTAGGATATTTCTGTGCAAGATTTGTTCTTTCTACAATTCATATTATTTTGTTAGCATATCAATCACCTGCTAAAGCTTCATTACAGACATTAGTAGAACAAGCTGTTTCTTTAATCGTAATTTTTTTATTAACTAAGTATACAACTGGGTCTCTCACAAACCTGGCATATGGTCTATGTATAGCTCCTGTATTAATTTTATTATTCTTCAATTTATCAAGTTTTTATACTAAGCTTAAAGAAATCAGACCGTCTTTATCTTCTGTGAATTTTTCTTTGACAAAAGATTTAATGGGAGTCGGTTTTAAGTTTTTTATTATTCAAATAGCAGGTATTGTTCAGTATCAAACTGCTAATTTTATTATCATAAGAAGTTTTGGAGCAGATGATGTTACTGTCTATAATATTGTATTTAAATATTTCAGTATACTAACCATGTTGATGGCTATTTTTATGACTCCACTTTGGTCTGCTGTTACAGATGCTTATGCTAAAAAAGACTATCAATGGATCAAAGATGCAGAAAAAAAATATCGTAAAATAGCTGTAGGATTAGCAATTGTAGGTATAGTAATGCTCGGTGTATCCAATTTTGTATATGATTTATGGCTGGGAAAAACGCACATAATGATTCCTTTTTCTATATCATTATGCATGTTCTTATTTACGATGCTGTCATTTTTTGGTAGTATCTACTGTATCATATTAAATGGGATAAGTGCTCTGGATGTACAGTTTAAATCCTCTTTATTTTCTCCCTTTTTATTCATTGGGCTTACTATGTTATTTATAAAAACATTTAATTGGGGAGTAGAATCAGTTATTGTGGCGGCTACAATTTCTAATTTTAATGCTATTATTTTAGCTCCTGCCCAGTACATGAAAATTTTTAAAAATAAAAGCTAAAATAGGTGATGATTATAAAGAAGATTCCGCTAATAAAATTACAGTTCTTTTTCTTAACATTATTGTCTGTACTTAATGTTTTAGCTCTTATATATGATGATCTTAAGATAATGCTTTATTATGGTACATTGTTGTGTTCATTATCATTACTGGGAGTTAGTGTCTTTGAAATGTTTAAGTATGGAAAAAATAATTTACAGCTTAGAAAAAATATATTCTATATCTTTCTATGCATCTGGGTCTTATGTATGGCATTAAGAGGATTTCAGTTTAATTATGATTATATAAGAGATATTACTTTGTCACCTTATGTTTTGTTTCCTTATATCTTAATATTTTTTACCCGTTTTTTCAGAATTGAAGATTTTAAAAGTATATTAAAAAGCATTCATGTTGTTAATATATTATATCTATTACTAGTATCATTTACGCTTATTTTTGATAATCAAAAGTTCGCTATGATCAATTTTGTAGAAGACTGTATAAAATATCTATGCTTTCCAAACTTTTTTTTGTTCCTAAGTTTTTCTAAGTTAACTAAGAAGCAAAAAATAGTTTCGACTTTAGTTTTTATAGTAGGTTTCTTAATTGCCATTTTAGCAGCAAGAAGGAGTTTAGTATGGATATTTGCTTGGACCTTTATGGTATTTGTTTTCATAAACTATCTTAGAAAGGGAAGTAAATTAAAAAAAATAGCCCTTATACTTATGACTTTGGTTATCGGTTTTGGCACCACAATCTTGTACAATCTGTTTTTTGAAACCTTATTTGGAGAGTTAGTAGAAAGATTAGATAGTGATACCAGAGGAGCAGTTTTGAGAGATTTTCACAATGATATGGATACGGTAAGTTGGATTGTTGGGAGAGGAATCAGTGGTGAGTATAATCTGTATGAAACTGATTATGTTTTTGGATCAGATGATGAAATGCTGGAAATCAGAAATATTATTGAAGCAGGCTATCTTAATTTAATTCTTAAAGGAGGGCTGGTATATCTTATTCCTTTCTCCATTATTATTTTCATAGCATTAAAAAATGGAATTTTTAAATCAAAAAATTACTATTTGAAAGTCTGCAGTGGCTTTATTATACTTTATGTTGTTGAATGCATACCTGCAGGTGTATTCATGTTTAACATAAGATTTTTTTTGTTATGGTATTGTATAGCTATGTGCTGGAATAAGAAAGTAATTAACGCTACAGATCAAGAAATAGAAAAACACTTAGTATAGATGAATAATAAAATTAATGTTTTATGGATTACTAATATTCTGTTACCGGATATTTGTGAAAAACTAGGCTTCCCGAAACCATTTGTTGGAGGGTGGATGTTTGCTCTTTCAAAGTATCTTTCGTCTCAGGAAGATGTTTCTTTAGCTATAGCATCAGTATATAACGGAACTGAGCTCCAGGAAATTATTGTTAATAATATTACTTATTTTTTAATTCCCATAAAAGATATTTCGGAATATGATCAAACAGCAAATGCTTTATGGACAAATGTTAATAATTCATTTAAACCAGATATTGTTCACATACATGGAACCGAATTTCCTTACGGATTGTCTTATATAAAAGCTAGTGGAGCAGATAAGTGTGTAATTTCAATACAGGGGCTTACAAGTGTTTATACGAGATATTTTTTAGGAGGTTTAACTAAAGATGAAATAGATTGTAGTACTTCATTGTATGATAAAATCAGAAAGAATACACTTTATGATCAGCAGCTTCAAATGGCGAAAAGAGGAGAAATAGAAATTGAATATATAAAGACTGTTAAAAATATTATTGGAAGAACAGACTGGGATAAAGATCATGTGTGGGCAATAAATCCGAATACTAAATATCATTTTTGTAATGAAACTTTGAGAGCGGGATTTTATACTAAATCATGGGATTATAAGCAGTGTGAGAAATATTCCATCTTTTTAAGCCAAGGAATGGTTCCTTTAAAAGGAATTCATCAATTAATAAAAGCACTCCCATTAATTTTAAGATCTTATCCAGACACTAAAGTTTATATAGCTGGAAAAAATATTATACACTATAATTCTTTTAGAGATAAATTGACAAGAGGCCCTTATGCTCGATATATCTCGAATTTAATAAAAAAATATAATATTGAAAATAATATAGTGTTTTTAGGAAGCCTTAATGAAAAACAAATGATTGAGAGGTATTTGAAATCTAATGTTTTTGTATGTCCGTCAGCCATAGAAAATAGTCCAAATTCTTTGGGTGAGTCCCAGATTCTTGGAGTTCCTGTTGTTTCAGCTTATTGTGGGGGAGTACCAAATATGATAAATGATAAGAAAACAGGGTTTTTGTATAGGTATGAAGAAACAGAATCACTTGCCCGTATTATATGTGAAGTATTTGATAATACTTCGAATGTAGAAATATCTAGAAATGAGATAGAAGTTGGACATCAAAGACACAGCGTAGATCATAATGGGGAAGTTTTAAAAGAAATTTATTATTCAATAAAGAATAATTAACCTCTAAATATTTGATCTATATGTCTGAAATTAAGTATCCAAAAGTGTTGATTATAAGTGACTGTGATTTTCACCATGGTACAGATGCTACTGCTATTACTTTAAGAAATATATTCAGCGGATGGCCTGTTGGTAATTTGTCTTTTTTACAGTTGAAATCTTATAATGTAGTTGAAAATACAGTTGAAAATAAATTTATTTTAGATAGCAGAAATTTACAATTAGGGGGTCTTTTAACAAAACTAAGAAATAATTCCGGTAATGTCACAGGTACTGCTCCAGCACTGGTTGTCGAAAGTAATGTAAGCCATTTGCAAAAATTAAAGCAGAATCTTAGATTAAGTGTATCTTCTTCTGCAGATATGCTTAATTATAAAATAAATAATGATCTTATTGAGTTCATTAAGGATCATGAACCGGATATTATCTATTTATTGCCCTATGGAAGAAGAATCATAAAACTTGCGTTGAATATTAAGAGTAGGTTTGGTATTCCTATTCTGCCTCATTTTATGGATGACTGGCCTTCGACTATCTACATGGACTCATCTCTCAGTTTAATACAGCGAAAGTGTACTCTGAAAACATTGAATACCTTACTTAATACCTGTGAGAAGTCCTTGGTTATTTCGGATGCCATGAAATGCGAGTTTGAGAAAAGATATAAGAAATGTCAATTTTTTTCTTTAATGAATGATGTAGAAGAATACTTGGGTTCCTCCGAAGATGATAATAGATCAGAAGAAAAAATGTCATTATGCTATGCAGGTGGGTTACATCTTAATCGTTGGACTTCTCTATTAGAATTATGCAATATAGTTAAGGACAATGAAGACATTCATGAAATAGCAATATACACCAGTCAAAACGATTGGAAAAATGTAGAGCAGTATTTTAAAGAATTTCATTTTGTTGTTTATAAAGGTTTTATCAAACAGACAGACGTATTAACAACACTAAATAATTATGATGTTCTCATTTTTATAGAATCTTTTGATGAGAATATTAAACAATATACAAGGTTTTCAATATCTACAAAGATCCCGGAATATTTATCGCTGGGAAAGGCTATTATAGCAGTAGGGCCATCGGATATAGCATCAATTGCCTACCTTAAAGAAAATAATCTTGCTATAGTATGTGATGATACAAATAGAGTAGAGTGGAAAAATGTTTTGAAGAATGACCTTACGGATAAAAAACTCTTGAAAAAGAATATAGAAAATGGTAAAAATATATTTTTCAGAAATCACTATAGAAAAACCCAGCAACACAAGTTTTTGGAAATTTTACGAGCTTTAAAAATAAATAAAAATGAAGATTCTAATCATTAGTCACAATCCATTTTCGAAAATCTCTAATAATGGAAAAACTTTAGAATCTATTTTTAGAGATTTTAAAAAAGAAGAATTAGCCCAACTATATTTTGTAGACGATAAAGATATAGATATGGACTATGCAGGTTCATACTTTAAAATTACGGACAAAGATCTTCTTTTAAAAAATAAAGAAGAAAGAAGGGTAGATCTAGAGGGGAAAACCGCTGTGTCTTCCCAAAAAAAAGGTTTAGATTTACGTAGATATAAACATAATTTAGCGATTTTTAGAGATTATCTATGGAAATTTAAAAAAGTAAAAGATAACAAAGAACTGCACCAATGGATTCAACATCAGAACCCAGATTTTATTTTTTTTATTGGTGGTAATCAGGTATTTTCACATGATATCACGGTTGAAATTGTTGAAAGGTATCATCTTAAGTCTGCAGTTTACTTTACCGATGATTATATTTTTTCAACTCAAAAAAAGAATTATTTACAAAAATTACACTATACTAAACTGTATAAGGCATATAAAGCTACTATTTCTAAAACAGAATTATGCTTTGGTATAAGTCATTTAATGTGTCAGGAATATTCAAAATATTATGGAAAAAAGTTCAATCCTATCATGAATAGTGTAAATACCAAACTTTATGAAGGAGTGGAAAAATATAAAAACCGGCCACAAGATGAAATTGTAGTATCATACTTTGGTGGATTACATCTTAACCGTGATCAAATGATTATTCGTCTGGGTAAAATGTTTTCAAAAATGGGGAGTAAGAAAATCATAATTAATGTTTATACTCCTACAGAAATAGATAGTGTACAGAAAAATAATTTCTCTGAAAATAATATATTTATAAAAGGTACGGTACAAGGAAAAGAATTGTACCAGGAGATTATCAATACAGATATTTTACTGCATACTGAAAGTGATGATCTTTTTAATAGGTCTTTGACTAAACTTTCTGTTTCTACAAAAATTCCTGAATATTTATTATCACAGAATTTAATCTTAGCTTACGGACCTACAGAGATTGCATCTATAAAACTACTACAGGAAAATGACCTGGCACTAATAATTGATAGCGAAGACACTGATGAAAACAATATAGAGAAGATTATCAATATCTTAAGCAGTGATGAAGAACTCAGGTTAATTAAAAATGCTTATCAATATGCAGTAAAAGAATTTGACGAAGAAAAAATAAGTACTAATTTTCGTAAGATTATTGAAAATGAGATTTGATATGAACATTACTTTTATTGGAGGATTATTTCCTGACGAAAATATGGATTTCTTCAGAACACACTCCAAGGGAATCTTTCAATATGCTGCAGATGTACTGCAGAAAAATATTATTAAGGGTCTGGAAAATAATGTAAATCAGGCTATTAATGTTATTACAGTCCCTTTTTTAGGTGATTTTCCAAAGGCTTGTGATTTAAAAGTTGTAAATGAAGAGAAGTGGCAAAATAAGGGGGGACAAATACATCAAGTGGGCTTTAAAAATATAAAATTTTTAAATGAATTTTCCAAATATAACGCACTCAAGAAAGCTTTAGAAAACCAATTTGTAAAAGAAAAAAATGAGGTGGACACGATAGTTATTTATGGAATGTTTTCTTACTTCCTAAAGCTTACAGCTTATATAAAAAAGGTATTACCTGATGTGAAAATATGTATGATAGTCCCGGATCTTCCCCATCTGATGGGAGCAGATAATAATAAACCACACATAAAACTTTACAATACTTACACTAAAAGTGTTGTAAATAGAAATATCAAACATATAGATTCCTATATATTTTTATCTAAATATATGGAAGACTATCTTAATACAAATAAACCTTTTGATATTATTGAAGGGATCTATAATACAAATGAGAAAAACATAACAGAATCTAAAGAGGTTTTACCTACCATTTTTTACTCAGGGACATTGGCTTTAAGGTATGGAATTGAAAGACTGTTAGAATCTTTTGCATCAATTAAAAATGATGAATTAAGATTATGGATTTGTGGGGCAGGTGATGGCGAGGAGATGGTTAAAGAATATTCTAAAAAAGATAACAGAATTATTTTTAAAGGTCAACTAGACAGATCTGAAATTCTTAAATTGCAGAGAAAAGCAACGCTGTTAATAAACCCAAGAGATGGTAAGGATGAATTTACAAAATATTCTTTCCCATCTAAAACAATAGAATATTTAAGTTCAGGAACTCCAACCATCTTATACAAGCTAAAGGGGATTCCAGAAGAATATTATGATTATTGCTATACCTGTGATTCAGACGGATATGAAGGATTAAGAGATACAATAATAGAAGTACTTGATATTTCTAAAGATGAAAGAGATATCATGGGAGAAAGAGCCAAAAAATTTATTTTGAATAATAAAAATGAAACCGTACAAAGTGGAAAAATTATAAAATTAATTAAAACCTTGTCATGAATTTAAAGCTTATCACATCCTTACTATTATTTTTTGGCATATTTATAGATGCACAGAAAACGCAGCAAATTTTTTTCTGTTCAGAAATATATAACCCTGAACAACAGGATTTTGTAAAAAAGAATAATATAAAAAATTTTTATATTATTTATCAGGATTATATTATAGATCGAGATTTGAATTTAGATAAAGTAAAATTAAAGAAAGAGATAGATAGGCAAATACCCAACAGTAATACGTCAGGCTATGCAGCTTTGGATATTGAATCTGAATCTGTACTAATTATATTAAAAGAAAAAAAAGTAAGTGTTAGTGAATATAATAGAATCTTAAATAATCATATAAATACCATAAGATACGCAAAATTGCTCAGACCAAATATAAAATGGACTTTCTATGGTTACAATTTAACCAGCTATCCTTATGTGACACCCGGGCATGAAAATAATGTTACCGTAGGGACTTACCCTTTGCTTAGAGAACTTGATTTTCTTGCTCCCAGTATGTATTTGCAAGACAAAAAAACGCCTTTGAAGCTCGATAAAATTAAAACTTTTGTTTCTTCAAATTTGACCTTATCTTTAAAATTGGGTGAAAAATTCAATAAACCGGTATATCCTTTTGTATGGAACAGATATCATAACGCTGAATCTGAAAATACTTTAATAGATTCAACCGATTTTCAATGGTATATAAATCAGATACTGAATTTTACCTTCAATAAAAGAAAGGTAGACGGTATTGTATTTTGGAATGCGGAAACCTATACCTACGAAACAAATAAGAATATTAATGTCAAAAATGAATATAAAAACGTAAAGGATATTAATAAATACCAAAACGAAGTATTACAAAAATATTGGAACACAATAAAAAAATAAATAAATATACATATGTCTGAATTAAAAAATAAAGTACTATTGATAACCGGAGGTACAGGTTCTTTTGGTACTGCAGTACTTAACAGATTTTTAGGAACTGATCATTTTAAGGAAATCCGTATTTTTTCTCGTGATGAAAAAAAACAGGATGATATGAGAAATCTTTATAAAAATGATAAAATAAAATATTATATAGGGGATGTAAGAGATTATACCAGTGTGGAACCTGCTACGAGAGGTGTGGATTATGTCTTTCATGCCGCTGCTTTAAAACAAGTTCCTTCTTGTGAATTTTTCCCAATGCAGGCCGTAAAAACAAATGTTGAAGGAACACAAAATGTAATTCGTGCAGCTGCTTTCAATGGGGTGAAAAAAATAATTTGTCTAAGTACTGATAAAGCTGCTTATCCTATTAATGCAATGGGGATTTCAAAAGCAATGATGGAGAAAGTTGCCATTGCTGAATCTAGAAATTTGACAGATACTGTAGTGTGTTTAACGCGTTATGGAAATGTAATGGCATCTAGAGGATCTGTAATTCCATTATTTTTAAATCAGATCCAAAAGGGAGAGCCAATCACGATAACAGATCCTAATATGTCTCGTTTTTTTATGTCTTTAGAAGACGCAGTAGATCTGGTACTATTCGCTTTTGAAAATGGTAACACTGGAGATCTATTTGTAAATAAAGCGCCTGCAGGATCTATTGGCGATCTGGCAAAAGCTCTAATTGAACTTACAGGAAAAGAAGTGCCTATTACTGTTATTGGAACCCGCCACGGAGAAAAATTATATGAAACCCTTTGTACTCGGGAAGAAATGTTGAAGGCTGAAGATATGGGAGATTTCTATAGAATCCCAGCAGACAACAGAGATCTCAATTATGCAAAATATTTCTCTGAAGGTGAAGAAGATGTTTCTAGAATCGAAGATTATCATTCCCATAATACAGAACAACAGGGAGTTGAAGGGTTGAAGAAATTAATTTCAACATTGCCTTTGATTCAAAAAGAAGTCTTTGGAAAAGATGTAATGCAGTATCCTTATTAATCATAGAAATATTTGAAATGATATTAAAAGGGAGTAAATTCAAAGATGACCGGGGAGCTCTTAAGTTTAATAATGATTTTGATGTCAGTAGTATAAAACGTATTTATACCATAGAAAATGAAAATTTAAGTTTTATTCGGGGTTGGCAAGGACATAAAATTGAGCAGCGTTGGTTTGCTTGTATGAACGGAAAATTTAAGATAGGAGTAATAGAGATAGATAATTTCGACTCCCCCTCTAATCAACTTTGTCCAAAATATTTTGAATTAACTGCCGATGTCCTTGATATTTTACACGTACCTGCCGGATATATAACCTCTATTAAAGCTTTAGAAGAAGAGAGTAAATTATTGGTTATGGCAGATTATAAATTAGACGAAATTCAGGATGAATATCGTTTCCCTTTAGATTATTTTAGTAATTAATTATGAAAAAAATAGGAATCACAGGTCAAAATGGTTTTGTAGGCCTTCATTTATATAATACATTAGGGCTATCTCCTGATGAATTCGAAAGAATAGATTTTAATAAAAATTTCTTTAATGATGAAACTCAGTTAGATCATTTTGTTGCACAATGTGATGTTATTGTGCATTTAGCAGCAATGAATCGTCATGAAAGTGAGCAGGTTATTTATAATACCAATATTAAACTGACTTCAAGCCTAATTAAAGCTTTAGAACGAACAGGTTCTAAAGCTCATATTTTAATCTCCTCTTCTACACAAGAAGAAAGAGATAATTTGTACGGAAAATCAAAAAAAGAAGCACGAGAAGCATTAATTAATTGGGCTGAAATTAATGGAGGTAAAGTGACTGGACTGATTATTCCTAATGTATTTGGTGCATTTGGTAAACCATTTTATAATTCCTTTATTGCTACTTTTTGTCATCAGCTCACGCATGGAGATATACCAAAAATTGCAACAGATGGAGAAGTAAAGCTAATTTATGTTCAAGAATTGGTGGAAAGAATTATTCATGAAATAAGAGAAGAAAAAAGCAATTATTACCTAAACATTGAGGCTACATCAGTACAAAAAGTATCTGAAGTACTAGGTTTGTTGGAAGATTATCACGCAAAGTACTATCAAAATGGTGAAATCCCTGTATTATCTTCGTCTTTCGAGATCAACTTATTTAATACCTTTCGCTCATATATCGATTACAAAACCCATTATCCTGTCAAATTTACCCAACATGTTGATCCTAGAGGAGCTTTCGTTGAAGTAATTAGATTAGGAATTGGTGGGCAATGCTCTTTTTCTACCACAGTGCCGGGAATAACAAGAGGCAATCATTTCCATACCAGAAAGATTGAACGTTTTGCTGTCATTAAGGGAAAAGCTTTGATTCAGTTAAGAAAAATAGATTCTGATGAAGTTTTTAATTTTGAGCTTGATGGAAATGAGCCTGCTTATGTAGATATGCCTATCTGGTATACCCATAATATTAAAAATATAGGAGACGAAGAATTATATACAATCTTCTGGATCAACGAACCATTTGATCCAAAAGATCCGGATACTTACTTTGTAGAAGTTAATAAATAATGATACACAATATAATATAATGAAAAAATTAAAAGTAATGACAGTCGTGGGTACACGACCAGAGATTATTAGATTATCAAGAGTATTATCAGCTTTGGATGCTTCTGAGGCTGTAGAGCATATTATCGTTCACACAGGACAAAACTATGATTATGAACTTAACCAGATCTTCTTTGAAGATTTGGGATTGCGTAAACCTGATTATTTTCTGGAAGCTGCAGGAAAGACGGCAACAGAAACAGTAGGTAATATTTTAATAAAAATAGATCCTCTTTTAGAAGAACTTCAACCTGATGCTTTCTTAGTGTTGGGAGATACAAATTCTTGTCTATGTGCAATTCCTGCAAAGAAAAGACAAATTCCTATTTTTCACATGGAAGCAGGAAACAGATGTTTTGATCAGAGAGTTCCGGAAGAAACTAATCGTAAAATTGTAGACCACACTTCAGATGTCAATTTGACATATTCGGATATTGCCCGCGAATATTTGCTAAGAGAAGGTCTTCCAGCAGATAGGATTATCAAAACAGGGTCTCCTATGTTTGAGGTTTTAAACCATTACTTACCTGAAATAGAAAGTTCTGATGTCTTAAAAAGATTAAACTTGGAAGAAGGGAAGTACTTCGTTGTATCATCACATAGGGAAGAAAATATTAATTCTGAAAAGAATTTTACCGGATTAATGGACAGCCTTAATGCCATTGCTGAAAAATTTGGATATCCTATCATTGTTTCTACACATCCCAGAACTAGAAATATGATCGATAAAAAACAAATTGAGGTACGGCCAGAGATTCAGTTTTTAAAACCATTGGGTTTTCATGATTACAATGCACTTCAAATGAGAAGCTATGCTGTATTATCTGATTCTGGAACTATTTCAGAAGAATCATCTATTCTTAATTTTAGAGCTCTCAACATCAGAGATGCTCATGAAAGACCTGAAGCAATGGAAGAAGCATCTGTAATGATGGTAGGTCTTTCCCCTGAAAGAATTTTGCAGGGTCTAACCCAGCTTCAACAGCAAAAAACAGGTAAAGAAAGAAATTACAGACCAGTATCTGATTATTCTATGCCTAACGTTTCTGAGAAAGTGGTTAGAATTATTTTAAGTTATACCGATTACATTAATAGAGTAGTTTGGAGTAAGAAGTAATGAACATATTAATTGTAACCCAATATTTTTTTCCAGAAAATTTTAAAAGTAATGACATGGCCTTTGAACTTCAGAAAAGAGGCCATGATGTTACTGTTTTAACTGGAATACCTAATTACCCGGAAGGTGAAATATATGACGGATACGGCTTTTCCAAAAATAGAAAGCAGACAATTAATGGAGTTGAAGTTGTACGGGCATTATTATTACCAAGAGGGAAAGGAGGTGGAATAAAACTATTCCTTAATTATTTTAGCTGGGCCTTTTTTGCGTCTTTAAAAGCGATCAAACTTTCTTCTCGTAAAAAGTTTGATGCTGTTATTGTTCATGAACCTTCTCCTATTACTCAATTTTACCCTGCCTTAATGGTGAAAAAAAATCAAAAGACCCCAGTGTATTTTTGGGTCATGGATCTTTGGCCTGAAAGTTTAGAAATTGCTGGTGGAGTTAAAAATAAATTTGTGTTGAAATTTTTCACGAAAATGGTTCAGAAGTTTTATAATGAGTCTGAAAAAATATTGATTACTTCCAAAGGTTTTAAAAAATCAATATTAGAGAAGGGAGATTATGAGAATAAAATTGAATACTTCCCCAATTGGGCTGAAGATACAATTTCTGCTGGAAATCTAGATTATCCTATTCCTGTTTTACCTGCTGGCTTTAAAGTAATGTTCGCAGGAAACATTGGGGAAGCTCAGGATATGGAAAGCATAATGCATACTGCGTTGAAACTTAAAAACCATCACACAAATATTAAGTTTATACTAGTCGGAGATGGGCGTAAAATGCCTTTTGTTCATGAATTTATTAAAGAGCACGGTCTTGAGGAAACAGTATATACTTTGGGGAGATTTCCTGTTGAGGCTATGGCTTCTTTCTTTAATGCGGCAGATATATTGTTGGTAAGCCTTAAAGATGATCCCATCTTTAATCTTACAGTACCTGCCAAAGTTCAGGCATATATGAGCTCAGGGAAACCTATTATGGCTATGCTCAATGGCGAAGGGTCGGAAAATATAAAAGAAGCAGATTGTGGATTTGCTGTTCCTGCTGGAGATAGTGAGAAACTTGCTGAGGCGCTAGAATATGCTGCTAAAAGAGGGGAAAATGAATTAAATAGGATGGGATTAAACGGAAAGCTCTTTTATGAAAAAAATTATAAAATGGAAGAATGTATTTCAAATCTCGAAAATATAATTTCACCGAAATGAAAATTATAATTACTGGAGCATCGGGATTTGTAGGACAAAACCTTTTAAAATATCTTGAAGAAAAAGAATGTCATATTGAGAGCTTATCATTAAGAAAAGTCTGGGAAATTGATAAAAATGCGGATGCTGTAATTCATCTCGCAGGGAAAGCTCATGATACAGAAAACACTTCTGCAGATGATGAATATTTTAGAATTAATACAGAGTTAACAAAGAAGCTATTTGATAAATTCTTAGATTCAAATATTAACGATTTCATTTATTTTAGCAGTGTAAAAGCCACCGCAGACACTGTTGGAGGAATTCTAGATGAAGAACATATCTCAGATCCCAAAACCCCTTACGGGAAATCAAAACTTTTAGCAGAACAATATTTATTGTCTAAGGGGTTGCCAGAAGGCAAAAGAATGATCATTATCCGCCCCTGTATGATTCACGGTCCAGGAAATAAAGGGAATCTTAATCTTTTATATAAAATAGTAGAGAAAGGAATTCCTTGGCCGTTAGCATCATTTGAAAACCAACGTTCATTTTTAAGTATTGATAATCTTAACTTTTTAATATTACAAATTCTTAAGACTAAAAATATTCAATCAGGAATTTATAATTTTGCAGATGATGATTTTATTTCTACCAACCAACTTATTAGAATAATAAGTAATGCTTCAGGAAAGACAAGTAGATTATGGAATGTTCCCGCAGGGCTTATTTCTTTTGCTGCTAAAGTTGGAGATAAAATTAAAATACCTCTAAATTCAGAAAGATTAAAAAAATTAACTGAAAGTTATGTTGTTTCTAATAAGAAAATAAAAAATGCTTTAGAAATTACTAAGCTTCCTGTTTCAGCAGAAGAGGGATTAACAAGAACAATAAAAAGCTTTCAATCAAAGTAATGGAATATATTCTAGTCACAATTATATTGTTTGTTTCGATTTTGATGTATTTCAAAATTGCCGACCGCTATAATATTATCGATAAACCCAACCACAGAAGTGCACATACACAGATTACCTTAAGAGGAGGAGGAATTATTTTTCCTATTGCATTTATTATTTTCTGTCTGTTTAATCTAAATGAAACCATACAGGATTATTGGTCTTTCGGGTTAGGGCTTTTGGCGATATGTACCATCAGCTTTGTTGATGATGTTCGGACTTTATCAAACAAGATCAGGCTCTCCGTTCACTTGATTTCCGTGGTCCTTCTTTTATACTTTACAGGCGCTTTTACTTTAATGCCTTTCTGGGTATGGCCAATACTTTTTGTGATCATTATCGGGACATTGAACGCTTATAACTTTATGGACGGTATTAATGGCATGACGGGAGTCTATAGCCTTGTTACTTTGGGTTCGCTGGCATATATCAATAAAGATGTCATTCAGTTTACCAATGAAAATTTTATACTATATCCAATTTTGGCATGTCTGGTGTTTCTCTTTTTTAATTTTAGAAAAAAAGCGAAATGTTTTGCAGGGGATGTTGGAAGTATGGGAATAGGCTTTTGGGTAATAGGTCTTATTACACTTCTTATCATGAGGACAGGGGAATACAAATATATCCTGTTACTTTCGATTTACGGAATGGAAGTCGTTCTTACGATTACTGAAAGGATACTTTTAAAAGAAAATATTTTTGAGGCGCATAGAAGACATTTGTATCAGCTTTTTGCCAATGAGAAAAAAGTTTCACACCTGATCGTAAGTTCTGTATATGCTGTTTGTCAATTATTAGTTAATATATTTTTAATTCATTCGGAACTTCCTCTTTGGGCCGTTATTTTGATTATATTTATTCCTGCAGGTGGAATTTATTTAGGATTAAAATGGAGTTTAAAAAAAGAGTATAATTTATAGAAACATCACCATGAAAATAAAAGAAACTCCACTTAAAGACTGTTATATCATAGAACCCACCATATTTGAAGATGAGAGAGGTTATTTCTTTGAAAAATTTAATGAGAAAAAATTTGAGGAACTGACCGGAATGAACGGACATTTTGTTCAGGATAATATTTCAAAATCTTCTTATGGCGTTCTTCGTGGACTCCACTTACAGAAGGGAGAACATGCTCAGGCTAAATTGGTGTCATGTCTGGAAGGGAAAGTATGGGATGTAGCAGTTGATCTCAGAGAAGATTCCCCAAGTTTTGGAAAATGGTTCGGAATAGAGCTCACAGCAGAAAACAAAATCCAAATGTATGTTCCCCGTGGATTTGGACATGGATTTTCGGTCTTGAGCGAAACAGCCGTTTTTTCTTATAAATGCGATAATTTTTATAATAAAGAATCTGAAGGAAGTGTCAAATTCAATGATTCGGATTTGATGATAGACTGGAAGATTGATGAAAAAGATATGGTACTTTCTGAAAAAGATGTGAATGCACCTAGTTTCAGAGAGAAAAAATTTTAAATAAAACCTTGAAAACCACTTTAGCAAAGTGGTTTTCATTTTTTAATCCTTACTCCTTTATTATTTTGTATCTTTGCACACTCAAAATCAAAACGATGCGCACAAAATCTGTAGGGAAGAAGAAAATCAATGTGGTTACGCTTGGATGCTCCAAGAATGTATACGATTCTGAAGTATTAATGAGCCAGCTGAAAGCTAACGGAAAAGATGTAGTTCATGAAGGACGCGGAGATATCGTAGTGATCAACACATGCGGATTTATTGATAATGCAAAAGAAGAATCTATCAATACCATCCTTGATTATGTAGAAGCAAAAAACAGAGGCGAAGTCGAAAAGGTTTTTGTTACAGGATGTCTATCCGAAAGATACAAGCCAGACCTTATTAAAGAAATCCCTGATGTGGATCAGTATTTTGGAACAAGAGATCTTCCTATTTTATTGAAGCACCTTGGTGCAGATTATAAGCATGAACTGGTAGGAGAGAGATTGACAACAACTCCTAAACATTATGCATACCTTAAAATTTCCGAAGGCTGTGACAGGCCGTGCTCTTTCTGTGCAATTCCTTTAATGAGAGGAGGGCATGTTTCCACACCTATTGAAAAATTGGTTTTGGAAACTCAAAAGCTGGCAAAGAAAGGAACAAAAGAGATTATTCTTATCGCACAGGATCTTACCTACTACGGTCTAGATATTTATAAAAAACGTGCACTTGGAGAACTTTTAAAAGAGCTTGTAAAAATTGACGGGATCGAATGGATTCGTCTTCATTATGCTTTCCCAAGTGGTTTTCCGGAAGATGTTCTTGATATCATCCGTGAAGAACCTAAAGTCTGTAATTATATAGATATTCCTCTTCAGCATATCAATTCCGATCTATTGAAATCTATGAAGAGAGGAACGACACATGAAAAAACGGATGCATTATTGGCTAAGTTCAGAGAAAAAATTCCTGATATGGCCGTTAGAACTACATTGATTGTAGGCTATCCCGGAGAAACTGAAGAAAGATTCCAGGAGCTGAAAGATTGGGTAAGAGAGCAGAAATTTGACAGATTGGGATGCTTTACATATTCTCACGAAGAAAATACCGGTGCTTACGTACTGGAAGATGATATTCCACAGGAAGTGAAAGAAGCAAGAGTTGAGGAAATTATGGAGTTGCAGTCACAGATTTCCTGGGAAAAGAACCAGGAAAAGATCGGTAAAACATTTAAATGTGTATTTGACAGAAAAGAAGGCAATTATTTTATAGGAAGAACAGAATTTGATTCACCCGATGTAGATAACACCGTTTTGGTTTCTGCTGCTGAAACTTACATCTCCATAGGAGAGTTTGCAGAAGTGAAAATAACTTCAGCAGAAGAGTTTGACTTATATGGCGAATTAGTCTGATAGTGTGTCTTTTATCTAATTGTAATATTTTCATGCTTTCTGCAAATAATTAATAATATTAATAAAATTTAACACAATTAATAGAGTTGTTAGATTATTGATGTTTTTGATTTTCAGCAAGTTATCATTTTGATAGATAAAAGTCTATTATTTTTTTTGCATAAAAATGAATTAATTCGAAAATTATGTCTTAAATTTGCGCAATAAGCAATGTTTTAAAATCAAATGCTTCAAGCAGTTGCCTATTTAAATAAGGTTGAAAAATAGTTAACCTTTATGATTTGCACAAGTTGAGATGCACTTCCAGTTTGGAAATATTGATGGAAATAATGTAATTTAAATCTTTAAAAACTTATGAAAAAAATTTTATTAACAGCGACCGTACTTGCTAGTATGACAGCGTTAACTAAAGCTCAGCAAGGACGTGTAGGTATTAACACAACTACACCTGCCGCTACTTTAGATGTTGTAGCAAACACTACAGATTCGACTAGACCTGACGCGCTTTTAGTCCCTCGTATGACAGAAGATCAATTAGCAGCTAAAAATACTGCATATGCAACTGCTCAAAATGGTGCTCTTGCATTTGTTACAGCTGTAGACGGTACAACGACGCCTAAAACTGTAAATGTTACAGCTCCTGGTTTCTATTACTATGATGACCCAACATCTACTTGGAAAGCAGTAGGAGGAGGAGGTGCTGCGACCCCTCAGAAGTATGAAGTGACGAGAGGAACAGTAACTACAACTAGTGCAGGAGCTTATACCGTTGCAGCAAACGATTATTTAATAGTAACAACTGTTGCGGCAGGAGGTAGTACTATTACTTTCCCTCTATTAACAGCTGCTGATGCAGGACGTACTGTACTTGTTTTTAATAATAACCCTTCACTTGCTGCGAATACTATTATTGGTCCAATAGGACAAGTTAGTAATAACCAGGTTAGAGGTAGAACATTAGTTTGGACTGGGACCAATTGGGTGAGTATTGGATTATAATATATACAAGAAATAATATTTAATTTTTAAAATTTATACAACGATGAAAAATATATTTAATCTTTTGTTATTGGTTGGGCTTGGAACAGTGAGTTATGCTCAGGTTCTTACTAACCAACCAACCAATGCTACCATTACAAACTCTAACGTTTTATTAGATGGAAGTACAAACTTTAGTACTGAATCTGGAGCTCAGCCATATGTAGGTAAAGGAGTAATTATTCCAAGTGTAGACTTGGTCAACTTTCAATTTGATCTTGCATTAGCAGATGGTGTTACATTCCCAACTTTTTTTGATGGTATGATGGTATATAATAATGCTACAGGTACTACATTAACAGCTGGTAACAGATCTTCAACAGCAACACCAGTAACACCGGGATATTATTATTTCTATAATCCAAGTGGTGCATCAAATTCTAACGTAACTGGTGGAGTTTGGAGACCAATAGGTGGAGGTAATCCTAAATTTGACGTAACCGCTGCTGAAACAGCAACAAATACATTAGTAGCAAGTAAGCAAGTTTATGCTATCAAAGGTACTTTCACTGCAACTGGTTCTTCTACTGCAGTAAACATTCCTTCTCCTACAGGTATGACTGCTTTGTATGGTATTACCATTTATAAAGCAGGTACAAATACAGTTTATGACAGAAGTCTATATTCTTATACAATTGCAACCAGCGCTGGAAATGCAATTACAGGTTCACCTAGCATGTCAGTAGTGTATCCTTCTGGAACATATGACTATGTAATTGAATACTTGAAATAAGATAAGATATAACTTATATATAAAAAAAGAACCATTGAGCAATCATTGGTTCTTTTTTTGATTTAATGAGATATTAAAGATAAATAATAAGAAGAAGAATAAGAGATTAGATCATTGAAAAGATTATTTGGTATTCAATTTGATAATCTAATGAAGAGGATTGCTTTGAAATACAGTTTATTTTCTCAGGTTGGAGGTAATGAATTTATGACATAATTTAAGTTTGATGTTAAATAGGGTGTTAAAACAGAGATGCCTTATTACAGCCAACGGGCTTAAATTGCTTCTGTCAAACCTATTCTGCAGATTGAGCATCTTAAAAAATTTAGTTTTTAAAATAATTTTATTTGATTTGTTAGATTTTTATGATTTACGTAACGTTTTGATTTATAGTGAGTTTTGATTTTTTGTTTTTGAATTTTTTCGACAACAAGTTAATTATGTTAACTTTTGACCTGTTTTTTTAACGTTTTTTAACAGTGTGGTCTAAAACCCCTGTCAATAGGAACTTACAGGCCCTCTTAACATATAATTTAGTTTTCGTTAACGGTTTTTAACATATGGAGTAGGGACTTTAGAACATTCCTTATACATTTGCTCCGTCAAAACCAATAAAATTCAAGATGATGAAAAGATTCATTCTCGTAATCATAATGATGATTTCAACCTTAGGTGTTTATTCTTTTACAAATAATACCTTAGATGCGAAGAAAACAAGTTATGCATCGTACTACCACGATAAGTTTAATGGTAGAAAAACAGCAAGCGGAGAGATCTTTAGTAATTCAAAGCTTACCGCTGCAAACAGAACGCTTCCGTTTGGAACTAATATTAAAGTTACCAATCTGAACAATGGAAAACAGGTGATAGTGAAGATTAATGATAGAGGACCTTTCCATGCATCAAGAGCATTAGATATTTCTAAAGCTGCGTTCGATGAAATCGGGGATACCAATCGTGGGACCATTCCGGTTGAATATGAAATTGTCGACTAAATTTATGATTTAAATTTAAAAAAGCCAGCTGAAAATCAGCTGGCTTTTTATTTTGTGGACCTTCTAGACGTTTAATTCTAATAGAGCAGGGCAATGGTCTGAATGCACAGCCTCCTTTAATATAACTGCCCGGGAAAGCTTATCCTTTAGAGTATAGGTGGCAAAATTGTAATCCAGCCTCCATCCTTTATTTTTAGCTCTGGAATTCTGTCGGTAGCTCCACCAGGTATAATGATCTGGTTCATTGTTAAAAAAGCGGAAACTGTCAATCAGTTCACATTCTTCAATAAAGCTGGTCATCCATTCTCTTTCCATTGGCAGGAAGCCGGAAACGTTCTTTAAACGGACCGGATCATGAATATCGATAGCCTGATGGCAAATGTTGAAATCTCCCGAAATAATAAGGTTAGGGATCGTTTTTCTTAACTCCTTTATATAAGCCAGGAAATCGTGGCAGAATTGCATTTTAAATTCAAGCCTGTCAATATTACTGGCAGAAGGTACATACACTGAAATCACGGAGTAATCGTCAAAGTCTGCACGGATGATCCTGCCTTCATTATCGTAGCTTTCAATTCCACATCCGTATTCAATATGATTGGGGTTTATTTTTGACGCGATTCCGACCCCACTGTAGCCTTTTCTTACTGCGGAATGCCAATAACTATGGTAGCCTATTTTTTCAAGACTTTCAATATCTATCTGGTCGTTTCCGGCTTTGCTTTCCTGGATACAGACGATGTCCGGATCAGCCGTCTGCAGCCAGCCTAAAAAATCCTTCGTAAAGGCAGCTCTGATTCCGTTGACATTATAAGTGATTAACTTCATGAGTTTTTTATAAAAAAATTAAAGTGTTTATTATATTTTGATGGAATAAATTCAATAATATCGTAATCCGCTATCTGGTTACTGTAAAAAGGATCTTCTTTAATGATCTGTTCGACTTCACCCTTAGAATCTGCAGCAGCTAGAATAATTCCTCCGGTTCTGGGTTCTTTTCTGCCTGAAGTGATGAAATTTCCGGAACGGTAATACTTGTTAAGAAAATCATTGTGTTCCGGAATAAAACGTTCCACATTTTCAAGAGATGTTTTGTAGGTAAGCGAAATAATATACATCGTTTTTTTGCTAAGATAAGAACTCTTTGAGATTATTAAAAGAGGCTTAAAAAAAGAAGCGGCAAAAATCATATGATTTTTGCCGCCCCTGAACCCAAATTTAAATAAACTATGAGAAAAACTACTTGGGTTCTAAAATACTGAAAGGAATGATACATTCTTCCAATGAGATTCCACCGTGTTGGTAGGTTTCTTTATAGTAATTAACAAAGTGATTATAATTCTTAGGATAAGCCAGGAAAATATTATTCTTTGCAAAAATATATTTCGAACTTAAATTTCCTTTTGGAAGGAACAGTTTTTCAGGATTCGTTATAGCCCATACATCACTGCTGTCGTAGGTTAAACTTTTCCCTGTTTTATAACGGATATTGGTTGATGTCTCGCGGTCACCCACTACCTTGCTTGGTTTTTTCACATATACGGTTCCATGGTCTGTCGTGATGACAAGTTTATAACCGCTTTCTGCCGCTGCTTTGATAATCTTAATTAATGATGAATTTTCAAACCAGTTAAACGTAAGAGATCTGAATGTTTTATCATCACGGATCAGCTGATCTACAATATGATTATCCGTTTTAGCATGCGAAAGAATATCAATAAAGTTATAAACAATGACCAGCAGATCATTATTTTTATGCTGGTTAAAATCATCATAAATCTTTCTCTCAAAATCTGCATTCAGAACTTTAAGATACTTCATAGATTTAGATCCCAACCCAATTCTTTTCATCTGATCTTCCAGGAAATCACGCTCAAACTCATTTTTGTTTCCTTCCTCATTGTCATTGAACCATTTATCTGGAAAACGTTTCTCTATTTCAGATGGCATCAACCCTGCAAAAAACGAGTTTCTTGCATACTGAGTAGCTGTAGGAAGAATACTGTAGTAATAATCCTCTGAAACCTTGTTGTAATATTTTGTAAATAAAGGTTCGATGACTTTCCACTGGTCAAAACGTAAGTTATCCACCATAAGAAGCAGCACTTTATCTTTCTCTACCTCAGGTTTTACTTTTTCTTTAAATAGAGTATGACTCATCAAAGGCTTATCAGAATCCGTCAACCAGTCTTCGTAATTTTTTTCAATGAATTTAGCAAACTGGATATTGGCTTCCTCTTTCTGCGACTGCAAAAGGTCAGAAAACTCATTATCCGCTACCTTATCAAACTTTATTTCCCAGCTTAGGATCTTCTTGTAATATTCTGCCCATTCCTGATACGTTCTGATATAAGAAAGTTCCATAGACAGGTTTCTGAATTCCTGCTGGTACTGAAGAATGGTTTTCTGTTCCACAAGATTATCCTCCTGTAGATTCTTTTTTAATGATAATAGGATCTGGTTAGGATTAACCGGCTTAAGGATATAGTCAGCGATCTGTGATCCGATGGCTTCCTCCATAATATGTTCCTCCTCACTTTTTGTGACCATAACGATCTTAAGAGCGCTATCTTTCTCTTTGATCATGGGAATGGCTTCCAATCCCGAAATGCCGGGCATATTTTCATCAATAAGCGTCAATGCAAATTTCTCTGAATCCATTAGTTCCAGAGCCTCGTTCACGTTATTAACAGGGGTTACATGGTAACCTTTCTTTTCTAAAAATACGATATGGGGTTTGAGTAAATCTATTTCATCATCTATCCATAATATCTTTTCCGACATAATTTATTTTTTTACATGGTTATAATATCAAATTGTTGACCAATTCTTTTTAAATTCTCACAAATTAGAGACAATAAAAGTTAAATGTTAGTTAAATGAAAATGCTCTCCATCATTACTGATATTTTTTTCATCTAAAAACCGGTCTTTATATAATGTAAAGCCCTTTCCAGAACTTCGTCTTTTCCTTCCTGTATGCCCTTTACTGTAGGCTTTATGATAATATCGGGGATAATTCCTATCCGTTGCGTTTCTCTTCCGTCAGGATAGTAGGCTCCGAGTCCTGTAAAGCAGGTGTCCAGATCTGCAATTTTAAACCGGATGATATCACCATTGGCTCCTGAAGTATTACTCCCTATTATTTTCGCTTTAGGATGCTGTTTAAACATCATTGTTGTGGTTTCTGCCTGGCTTTGCGTATTCTCATCCACCAGAACCACTACATTTCCTTTATAATAATCCGGGTTCTTCCTGCCGATACTGTTTTTAGCGCTATAAAATTTACTCAAATAATCCGTCTCCGGGAAATTAAATTGGTAATAAATTGATTTTTCCGGAAGAATCATCCTGCTTAATGGGAAAATGGTCATTTTAGGATAATTTCTGAGATCAAAAATAATGGATGTCGCAGATTTTAAATCCTTATACATGTCATCCAGATCACCTTTCTCAATAATGCCCATATTGACGTACCCAGTCTTTTTTTCTGCATCCAGAAACTTCCACTTTTGCGGAACAGCCTGTTTTTCTAAGATAATATCCTTGAGAAGATACGTTTTAGCGGTTACACTCAGGTTCTGTCCGTCGCGCTCTATTTTTAACGGAATAGAATCATTATTATTGAAAAGAAAAAGATTTTTCACCTTGGTGATCTTTCCCCAGGAATTGGAAGCGGGAACATATTTTCCAAAGCTGTTCACCATCTGAGGAATCGTTCTGCTATTGATGTCGTAGATGACATCGCCGATCTTTAAAGAACTTTCTTCATTAAATTTATTTTTAATAATCTTAGTTACGACCAGCTTTCCCTCTGCATGGTTATATTCCACAGGAACCTTTCTTCGTCCGTATTGATGGGTACTGATGAGCGGAGAATATAAAAAGGCATGGGAGTCATCCACTTTTGTTACCAATTCTGCCAATGTCAGGTGATAACTTTCATCATGATCTGCATTGAGGAATTTGGGGATCATTTCCTTTAACACATCATTCCAGTTCTGATCTGTCTGATATTTATATGGGAAAAAATATTCTACCAGATTCCAATATCTGAAAAGTTCCAAAAGATTGATCTGCTTTGATGTAAATTTAGAACCGTATGAGTTTTCATTTCGGAAATAAACCTTTTTTCCACCACTTCCAAAGTAGTGATTGCTGCCAAGATTTCTGTTATTTTGAATAAAGAGAAGCTGGCGGCTTACTTTTTCGTTGAATATATGTTTATTACTGATCCAGGTCAGATCAAAATTTCTCAGGAAATACACTTTCGCTTGGTCTTCCTTTGCGCATTTTTTGCATTTTTCAACATTCCCAAGACTGGAGATCCAATTAGAATACAATTCATTCAGTTGAGCTTTGTCATGAATCTGGTCAAGCTCATCAATTTTCCGGATAAGTTGCTTGTCCCAGTCAAAATCCCCTTTTGCCACATGCGGATGGTAATATTTCAAAAATCCCCAGACTTTACAAAGTGATTCGAGTTTCTGAGTTTCAGATAAAGCTTGTGCAGAAAAGTTGATACTTAAAAAGGATATGATGAAAATGAATAAGCTTTTCATGAAGGGCAATTAGTTTATTAAAGCGATCAAAGGTAAATGTAAAACCAATATCACGCAAAGCTAAAGTATGTAAGCTTCGTAAAAATATCGTAAAAGCTTCATAAAGGACATTTTATATTTTTAAACAGAAATGTCCTCATGGATTTTAATCTCAATTCTAATGAGAGCTGCTGATAAAAGCTACTTTTTTTTCACCAATGGATGATTGGTCTCATTTCTCACCACTTCAAAATGCGGCAGATCATCAAATAATTTTGATAAAGTGGAATATCCATACGTTCTCGAGTCAAAACTGGGATCAATCTTTCTGATATTGGTGCCGAGTGTTGAAATAAAAGCGATGTCATTTTCGTTAGCAGAAATTTCAAATGCCTTTGAAATTGTCTCTTCATCTTTTCTGGATAAGAAGCCTTGAAACTCCTGAATTTTAGGACTGGCATCCTGTTTTTTTAGCGTATCCTTGGTTTTGTTTTCTTTGATCTTCTGGTTTTCGGCCTTTGGTTCCTTTTTGATTTTAGGGGTAATGTTTTCAGTATAAGTAAATATATCGCAGGATTTCACAAAAGCTTCAGGCGTTTTTTTCTCTCCGATACCCATGACGAAAAGTCCTTCCTCACGAATCCTTTTGGCCAAGCCGGTATAGTCGCTGTCGCTGGACACGATGCAGAAACCTTCAACGCTTTTTCCGTGCAAAATATCCATCGCATCAATAATCATGGCCCCATCTGTTGAATTTTTTCCGCTGGTATATGAAAATTTTTGAATAGGATTAATGGAATAGAGATTAACAAGATCTTTCCAGGAGTTCATACTTTGAGAAGTCCAGTCTCCATAAATCCTCCTGATTGTAGCTTTACCATATTTTGAAACCTCTTCAATGGTTTCTTTTAACAATTTAGCTTGAGCATTATCACCGTCAATAAGAATAGCGATATTAAATTTTTTGTCACTCATAGTTTTGCATGTTGGATGAAAAGTAATTATTCGTGCCGATTAATTTATTGCAGGAGTAATTTCTAAAAATTAATATACTTAAATTTAATGAAAAGACCATACTTATTCAGGTTTTTTTTGATTTCCAGTTAATTTTAAGAGGATTATGAATGAAAATTAAATAAGCCTAAAATTTAAAATCCCTAACTTTGTTTGCTAATATCTACCTTTCAATGCAGAACAAGCTAAAAATCATCAACGACCCTGTTCATGGTTTCATCAGAATCCCACACGAAATTTTATTTGACGTAATTGAACATCCCTATTTTCAAAGACTTCGAAGAATAGGCCAGACCGGACTTCTGAATCTCATCTTTCCGGGTGCCACACATACCAGATTTCATCACGCACTGGGAGCGATGCATCTGATGTTTACTGCATTAGAAACACTGCGACAGAAAGGAGTGAAGATCACAGAAGAAGAAGAGAAAGGCGCTATGCTTGCAATCCTGATGCATGATATCGGGCATGGACCATTTTCACACGCATTGGAAAATATGCTGATGGATGACTGGCACCATGAAAAGCTTTCGCTTTTGTTGATGAACAAATTAAACGAAGAGTTTGGCGGACAACTTTCAGTAGCCATCGAAATGTTTCAGGGTAAATACCACAGGAAATTTTTCAATCAGCTTATTTCGTCTCAACTGGATGTCGACAGGCTTGATTATCTAAACAGAGATAGCTTTTTTACCGGAGTTTCCGAGGGAAATATTAATACCCAGAGGATTATTTCCATGATGAATGTTTGTGGGGAAGGCGAGCTTGTGATTGATGCCAAAGGAGTTTACTCTATTGAAAATTTCCTGACGGCCAGAATGTTTATGTACTGGCAGGTATATTATCATAAAACTTCTGCATTGGCGGAGTTTCTTTTGGTTAAAATTCTGGAAAGAGCTAAATACCTGGTTTCCCAGGGGATGGATCTGCCTGCAGGGGAGAATCTGAAGTATTTCCTGCACAGAGCAAAAAGTTCAGCTACCGATGAGGATATTTATCGGTTTAACCAGCTTGATGATAATGATATAATTCATGCGATGAAATCCTGGCAGGATTCTGAGGACTTTATCCTTTCTTATTGGTGTCAGTGTGTGATCCAGAGAAATCTTCCGAAAACTATTATTTCCACACGTCCTTTTGATCGGGAATTTGTTGAAGAAAAAATAAAAAATACCAACGAATTTTTCGGAATTGATAATGGAAAGGAGCTTGTACACGAGATTAAAAGGAAATTATTGCCTTATGATACCGAAAAGCAACCTATTTACCTTCTTCAGAAAGATGGTAAAAAGATCAGGCTGGAAGAGTCCCAGGACCAGTTGTTGTCGGGGCTTATGGTACATAAGACAGCAAGGTATATTCTTACCTTTCCAAGAGATATTTCCCAGATAATTTCTTAAATAGTATTAAAATTCACGTTCCGAAAACCAAAAAATGTTTGCGAATTATAGAATTTCTTATCTTTGCAGAATATGGAATTTACAGCTTCGCAAATTGCAAGTTTTATTGACGGACAAATAATAGGCGACGAAAGTACGGTTATTACAGGGGTTTCACCAATTGAGAATGGTGAATCAGGGCATCTTTCTTTTATAGCACAAGATCGATTTTCCCACTTTTTAGACACCTCTAAATGCTCCGTTATTATTGTTTCGGAAAAACTTATTGATAAAGATAATTACAATCCTACCTTAATTGTTGTAAAGGATGCATACCTTTCATTTCAGGTCTTAATGAATCTGTATCAGGAAATGCAGGGAAGAAAAGAGGGAATCGAAACAGGTTCTTCTATTCATGACACAGCAGTGATCGGAGAAAAGGCTTATATTGGTGCATTTACATATGTTTCCGAGAAAGCTAAGATCGGAGAAGGTTCACAGATCTATCCGCATGTGTATATCGGTAAAGGAGTGAAAATCGGCAAAAACTGTAAAATTGACAGTGGTGCAAGGATTTATGACTACTGCATTATCGGGGACAACTGTGTAATCCACTCCAATACGGTGGTGGGTGGCGACGGATTCGGTTTTCAGCCTACCGCAGAAGGATTCAAAAAGATTCCTCAGTTAGGAAACGTAATCATTGAGGACGATGTAGAAATCGGCTCGAACTGTAGCATCGACAGAGCAACAATTGGTTCTACCATTATTGGAAAAGGAACGAAGATCGATAACCTGATCCAAATTGCCCACAATGTGAAAATAGGGCAGAATAACGTTATTGCCGCACAGGCTGGAATTGCAGGATCTACGACGATTGGAGACTGGAACCAGATCGGTGGTCAGGTAGGCGTGGTAGGGCATATCAGAATTGGTAACCAGGTTAAAATTCAGGCTCAGAGTGGTGTGAATTCCAGCGTTAATGATAAAGAAACGCTGTATGGATCTCCGGCGATAAGCTATAATGACTATCTTAGAAACTATGTACATTTCAGAAATTTCACTGAAATAGTACGAAGAATAAATAATCTTGAGGATACCTCAAAAGATAAAACTAATGAGTGATATGCAAAAAACACTCCAGAAAGAAGTAACGCTTTCCGGAATTGGCCTTCATACAGGTAAAGAAGTAAAACTTACCATCAAACCTGCAAAAGAAAATACAGGTTTTGTGTTCGTAAGAACAGATCTAGAGGGACATCCTCAGGTAGAAGCTGATGTTAATTATGTAGTAGCAACAGAAAGAGGAACAACATTAGAAAAGCTGGGCGTAAAGATTACTACCTGTGAGCACCTATTGGCTGCTTTGGTGGGATGTGACGTAGACAATGCTATTCTTGAAATGGATGCTTCGGAACCCCCAATTTTAGATGGATCTTCAAAATTCTTTGTTGAGGCTATTGAAAGTGTTGGTATCGTAGAGCAGAGTATAGCCAGAGAATATTTGGTGATCAAAGAAGTGTTGAGCTATTCAGATCCTGCATCAGGATCAGAAATTACCATTATTCCTTCAGATACTTACGAAGTGACTACCATGGTAGATTTTGGAACCAAAGTTTTGGGAACCCAAAATGCCACTCTTAAAAATATTTCAGAATTTAAAGACGAAATATCTTCCGCAAGAACATTCAGCTTTTTACATGAGCTGGAAATGTTGTTGGATCACGGTTTGATCAGAGGTGGAGATATCTCTAATGCAATTGTATATGTTGACAAGGATCTTACTCCTGAAACAACAGAAAAATTGAAGAAAGCCTTCGGAAAAGATAATGTTTCTATCAGACCGAACGGTATTTTAGACAATCTTACATTAAACTATCCCAACGAAGCTGCAAGACATAAATTACTTGATGTAATTGGTGATCTGGCTTTAGCTGGTGTAAAAATAAAAGGTAAAGTCATTGCAAACAAGCCCGGGCATTATGTGAATACCCAGTTTGCAAAAAAACTTAACCGTCAGTGGAAACTTCAGAAAAAGAAAAACGTGCCAGATTTTGACCTTACCAAAGAACCTGTTTTTGATATCAACGGGATCATGCGTCTTATGCCTCATAGACCACCATTCCTATTGATTGACAAAATTCTTGAACTTTCAGATTCTCATGTAGTAGGTTTGAAAAATGTGACCATGAATGAGCCTTTCTTCGTAGGACATTTCCCTAAAGAGCCTGTAATGCCCGGAGTACTTCAGGTAGAAGCTTTGGCACAGACAGGAGGTATTCTTGTGTTGGCAAGTGTTCCGGATCCGGAAAATTATTCTACTTATTTTATCAAAATTGATAAAGTGAAATTCAAGAAAAAAGTAGTTCCTGGAGATACTATTATTTTCAAAATTGAATTGATAGAGCCTATCAGAAGAGGTATTGTACATATGCAGGGGTATGGATATGTAGGAGGTACCGTGGTTGTAGAAGCAGAGTTAATGGCTCAAGTTGCAAAAAATAAAGTTGATTAAATGATTCATCAATTAGCCGCCGTAGATAAACGCGCAAAAATCAGCAAAAATGTTATTGTAGAACCTTTTACTACAATTGCAGGGGACGTGGAAATAGGAGAAGGAACCTGGATCGGACCAAATGTCACCATCATGGATGGGGCAAGAATAGGAAAGGATTGTAAAATTTTTCCGGGAACTGTAATCTCTGCCATCCCTCAGGATCTGAAATTTGACGGTGAAGACACACAGACCATTATTGGTGATAATACGACTCTAAGAGAATGTGTCACTGTCAACAGAGGAACCAAAGCGCTGGGGTTTACCAGAGTCGGCAGCAACTGCCTTATTATGGCAACTTCTCACATCGCTCATGACTGTATCATTGGAGATAATGTAATCATCGCTAACGGATGTGGTATTGCAGGCCACGTAGAGATAGGGGATTTTACTGTAATGGGAGGATTGTCTGCTGTACAACAGTTTGGCAAGATCGGAAAACATACCATGATTTCCGGAGGATCTTTGATCAGAAAAGATATTCCACCTTATGTAAAAGTAGCAAGAGACCCGATTTCTTATGCAGGGATCAATTCAGTAGGATTAAGAAGAAGAGGATATTCTAATGAGAAAATCTTTGAAATCCAGAAAATATACAGAGCGATCTTCCAAATGAAGATGAACGTTTCCCAGGCTTTGGCATTTATTGAAAAAGAAATGCTTCCAACGGCTGAAAGAGACGAAATCCTTCAGTTTATCCAAAACTCTCCGAGAGGGATTGTAAAAGGATACGGAACAAGTAAGGAAAGCAATTAAGAGCAAAAAGAAAAAAGGCGAATGCATCATATATTGGCCGAAATAAAAACTAAAATAAAAAGATAACATAAATTAATGGCAACAAGTAACGATATAAGAAAAGGACTTTGCATCGAATTTAGCAATGATATTTTCAAAGTAGTTGAATTTATGCACGTAAAGCCAGGAAAAGGACCTGCTTTCGTAAGAACAAAACTAAAGTCAGTAACCAACGGAAAAGTACTTGATAATACTTTCTCTGCAGGACATAAAATTGATGAGGTAAAAGTGATCACCAGAAAGTTCCAGTATCTTTACGATGATGAGAATGGTTTCCACTTCATGAATAATGATGATTTCTCTCAATTATATTTAGATAAAGAAATGATCGAAAACGCTCAGTTTATGAAAGCTGGTGAAGAAGTAACGATCATTCTGAAAGAAGTTGACGAAACTCCGCTTTCTGCCGAACTTCCTCAGTCTGTGTATCTGGAAGTAATTGAAGCTGATCCGGGTATCAAAGGAAATACAGCGACGAATGCTCTTAAAAACGCCATCGTTGAAACAGGAGCAAGAGTAAATGTTCCTTTGTTCATTGAGCCGGGAGACAAGATCAAAGTAAATACTGAAGACGGTAGCTACTTAGAAAGAGTAAAATAATAATTAAAATTTACATAAATTCGGTTTGCATTAGCAGTCCGAATTTTGTTTTTATAAGAAAAATCAATTGTTATGAGATTCCATTCTCCGCAAAAGCTCAAATCGATTGCCGATTTAATAGGTTCGGAATTTGTTGGTCCTGAAAACTTTGAAGTATTAGGAACTAATGAGATTCATAGGGTAAAACCAGGTGACATTGTTTTTGTCAACCATCCGAAATACTACGATAAAGCACTGAATTCCGCTGCTACCATTATTTTGATCGATAAAAAGGTAGATTGTCCGGAAGGAAAAGCCCTTTTGGTTTCTGATGATCCTTTCAGAGACTTCAATAAGATCAATACTCACTTTACGAGAATATATAACTTCACGGAAGAACTTCACGATGCTGAGATAGGAGAGGGAACAAGGATCCACTCTTCAGCAGTCATTGGAAACAATGTAAAGATCGGGAAGAACAGCCTTATCTTTCCTCATGTTGTGATCGGCGACAGAACTGAAATCGGGGATAATGTGATCATCCAGTCCGGAACGGTACTGGGAGGTGATGCTTTCTATTACAGAAAACTGAACGGGAATTTTGACCGTCTGATCTCTGTAGGAAATGTCATTATTGAAAACAATGTAGAGATCGGAAATAATTGTACGATCGACAGAGGCGTTACAGACTCCACGGTAATCGGGGAAGGTTCGGTTTTAGATAATCAGATTCAGATCGGACATGATACGGTTATCGGAAAAAAATGTTTAATTGCCTCTCAGGTAGGAATTGCCGGCTGCTGCATCATTGGAGATGAAGTAACACTTTGGGGGCAGGTAGGCATGGCTTCCGGGAACACAATTGAAAGCGGATCTGTGATTCTTGGTAAAACAGGAGTGAACAGAGATCTTAAAAAAGGAACCTATATCGGGATGTTTGCAGAAGATTTTAAAGGCTATCTGAAAAAAGAAGTAAAGCTGAGAAATCTCAAATAAACTATTCTCTTGGTTTTGTCTAAAATCAAAGAAAAATAAGTAAATTTGTGAGCATTAATAAAATATTTAAATAAATTAAAACATCAATAAAATGTCAATTTTAGTAAACAAAGATTCTAAAGTAATTGTACAAGGATTTACAGGGAACGAAGGTACTTTCCACGCTGGTCAGATGATTGAATACGGAACCAACGTAGTAGGAGGGGTAACTCCAGGAAAAGGAGGAACTGAGCACTTAGGAAAGCCTGTATTTAATACAGTAGCTGACGCTGTTGAAAAAGCTGGAGCAAACGTAAGTATCATTTTCGTACCACCTGCATTTGCTGCTGACGCCATCATGGAAGCTGCTGAAGCTGGGATCAAAGTGATCGTATGTATTACTGAAGGTATTCCTGTAGCGGATATGGTGAAAGTAAAATCTTACATCGCTGACAGAGACTGTAGATTAATCGGTCCAAACTGTCCGGGAATCATTACTTCTGAAGAAGCTAAAATTGGTATTATGCCAGGATTCGTTTTCAAAAAAGGTAAAGTAGGTATCGTTTCAAAATCAGGTACTCTTACTTACGAAGCTGCTGACCAGGTTGTAAAAGCGGGTTACGGTGTTTCTACAGCAATCGGTATCGGTGGTGACCCAATTATTGGAACCACTACAAGAGAAGCTTTGGAATTATTTATCAACGACCCTGAAACTGAAGCGGTAGTAATGATCGGTGAAATCGGAGGTGGTCTTGAGGCTGAAGCTGCAAGATGGTATAAAGCTAGTGGATCTACTAAGCCGGTTGTAGGCTTTATCGCTGGACAAACTGCTCCTAAAGGTAGAACTATGGGACACGCTGGTGCTATCGTTGGGGGTGATGAAGATACAGCTCAGGCAAAAATGGAGATCATGAGAGAAAACGGAATCAACGTTGTAGATTCTCCAGCTGATATCGGTGTTACTGTTGCAAAAGTTCTAGGATAATCACTATACAAAAACAAAACATATGAAAAAACTTTTATTAACCTCAGCATTGGCCCTTTCAACTTTGTCGTTTGCCCAAATCGACTTTGCGAATACAAGATTCGGTGTCACGGCAGGAGGTAACTATTCCAGAGTAAGAAATGCCCATAACCCTTCTGGTCCGAGATACGCGTTTCAGGGTGGAGCTTTAGCTCTTATCCCGGTAGGAAAAGCAAACCAGTTCTTTATACAACCAGAAGTTGTGTATTACGGTGCTGGAGAAACCGGAAAAGATAAAGATGCTAAAGGAAAAGATGGTTATGATGCAGTATATGGTAACAATTATCTGAGCGTACCTATCTATTTTAAAGGATATTTTTCTGAAGCAGAATCAGAATTCTTTGGAATGATAGGACCAAGATTTAACTTTTTGATGAGTCAGAATGTTAAAAATGCACCGATAGGCAGACCTTATTATGATCCGGATGTTACTGACCCTCTATATCCTTCAGTAAGCGGAAAAGCAGCAAGCTTTAACTTTGCTTTAGGATTAGGAGTAGGCTATAGCTACAAGAGACAGCTGGAAGTAGCTCTTAAATATGACCTTGGTCTTTCAGATACTTATCCTGATCTTGCCAAAGAAAAAGGAGGTACTACTAAAGGCAAGTCTGAGCAGGTAATGAGCTTAAGCTTAAGCTATATCTTCAAATAGAATAACGAGTTATTCAACGATAAAAAAATCCCGGAAATTCAATTTCCGGGATTTTTGTTTTATACAATGTTATGAAGTTGGAAGCTGGAGGAGAGAAGTTATAGAAGGTACAAAGAACAACTGGAATCCGTTCAGTACTTTCCATCCTCCCTCTTCCGGCTTCCAGTCCTTAATTCATTATCCTCTGATCCACTTCCAGATCTCTTTTAAAGTAGCTTTATTGCCATACATTAAAATACCTACACGGTAGATCTTTCCGGCTAAGAATATCATGAAAATGGTGGTTGCCAGCAATAAGACAATCGACAAAGCGATTTGCCACGCAGGAACACCGAAAGGTATTCTCGCAATCATCGCAACCGGTGATGTAAATGGAATAATAGACAGCCAGAAGCCCAAAGGACCGTCAGGATTGTTCATTAATGAGAAACTTCCATACATCCCTAAAGTAAGCGGTAAAATCGCAAATAAAGTGAACTGCTGAGTCTCTGTTTCATTATCTACCGCAGAACCGATGGCTGCATAAATGGAACTGTAGAAAATATATCCCAAAAGGAAAAATACAATGAATACAAAGATGATCAGCGGAAAATTAAGCTCTAATAAACTGTGTGAGATCTGCGTTGCGATCTGTGCTATGTCAAGCTTGCCGGCAAGCTCTTCATTACCTCCGGGAATGTTCTTCTGAAGAGACATAAATCCTGTATTTAAAACCAATGCTCCAACAACGGACATTGAGATCCAGATCAGAAACTGGGTCAACGCTACCAGAGTTACCCCTAATATTTTACCCATCATCAGTTCAAAAGGTTTAACAGAAGAAATAATGATCTCTACTACACGGTTATTTTTCTCCTCAAGAACACTTCTCATCACCCTTACTCCGTAAATGATGATGAACATAAAAGTTACATACATTAAAAGGATACTCAAGCCGCTTTTTACCCCAAAAGCAAGATCGGAATCTTCCTTATTGTTATTAGAAACGTTAATGGTCTTTAAAGTAAAGCTCTTATCAAGGCTGTTCAGTTGTGATTCCTGGATTCCAAGCTGTTTGATCTTTTCTTTTTTGATAACATCCGTGATATCTGAAACAATCTTCTGCTTCGTATCAAAGCCCATCTTGGCATTCACAATTAGTCTTGTGCTGTTTTCCAGCCCGTTGTAATCATGATCTTTAAGCTCAGGAAGGATCAGAATACCATCCAGAGACTCATTATCTTTCAGGTTATTGATCTTGGCCTTCTCGTCAGCGGCAGAAACAAACACATAATTCAGTTTGTCATTAGATTTCAGCTGATCTTTAAAAAGTCCGCTTTTATCAACCACTTCAATGATGCTGTGCGATTCATTAGCTTTAAACATCAGCCCGATCACGGCTCCAAATCCTATCAGCAAAAGAGGAGCGAGCAGCGTTAATATAATGAAGGATTTTTTCTTAACCTGAGTAAGAAATTCCCTTTTCGTAATTAAAAAAATATTGTTCATAAAATTAAGAATGATTACTTACGGCATTAATAAACACTTCATTCATGCTCGGAATTCTTTCGTCGAATGATCTTACTTTTCCCACATTCACAAGATCCAGAAGGATGTCGTTTTGCCCGCTTTCATTTTTTAAATCGAAAGAAATAAGGTTGTTTTCATTGGAGAAATTAAAAATATCATAACTGCTTTTGAAACTGTCAAACTTAGCTTCATCCACCTCAGAAAGAGTCACTCCGAAAATATTTTTCTTGAATTTTTCCCTTACGTCAAAAACCTTTCCGTCAATGATTTTTTTTGAGTTGTTGATCAGTGCCACATAGTCACACATTTCCTCCACACTTTCCATTCTGTGTGTAGAAAGGATGATAGTAGTTCCGTTATTTTTAAGATCTATGATCTGATCTTTAATTAAGTTGGCATTCACAGGGTCAAACCCTGAGAAAGGCTCATCAAGAATCAGAAGGTGCGGACGGTGAAGTACAGTGACCACAAACTGAATCTTCTGTGCCATCCCTTTCGAAAGCTCCGAAAGTTTCTTTTTCCACCATTGATCGATGTTCAGTTTTTCAAACCATTTTTTGGCTTCCTGCAAAGCATCATTTTTAGTCATTCCTTTCAGCTCACCGAAATAAAGGATCTGATCTCCCACGGTCATGTTTTTGTACAGACCTCTTTCTTCGGGCATATAACCGATATCTCTGATGTGACTTGGGTTGAGCTTGTTTCCATTGATGAATACATCTCCGGAATCGGCCTGGGTAATCTGATTGATGATACGGATAAAAGAAGTTTTTCCGGCTCCGTTCGGGCCTAAAAGACCATAAATACTGCCTTGAGGTACATGGATGCTGAAATCATCCAATGCTACTTTATTCCCGGCACTATAGGTTTTTCTGATATGTTCAGCTTTAAGCATTAAATTGTTTTTACAATGAGTATAAAAAAGTCCTTAAAGTTACGGAAATATTAAGGCAGAACTTACCTAAAAGAAAAAATCCTGATGATTATCAGGATTAAATTTTTATTGTTTTACAATTTGAGTCACCTTTTGGGTATTATCGCTTAAAATATAGCGAATCAGATATTTCCCGGGTTTTAATTTTTCAATATTAATCTCTCCGGAATTCATGTTGACAGCGTAATTAGCTACCTGCGTTCCTAAAATTGAATAAAAGGTTACACTTTTAATCTTTAAAGCAGAATCTTTTGCTTTGATCAAAAGAAAATCCTTTGCTGGATTTGGATAAGCTACCAATACACCATCATCAGACTTCTGTGTGATGGAACCCGGCTCTCTCAGCTGTGCCTGCATATTGTTGGAAAACCCAACGAAAGCGCCTGTAAATAGAAATAAAAGTAAAAGTTTTTTCATCAAATTATAATTTCTCGAATGTATTAAAACAAAAATAAACAATTCTACAATTCTATACAATAGTTTTTTATATAAGTTGTAGTAAATTTGTGGAAACTTATTCAAAAAGTATTCCAAAATGATACATTCAAGAAATAGAAGACTTAGAGTTAATGAATCTATCAGAAGTTTAGTAAGAGAAAATATCCTTACAACTGATGATTTTGTAATGCCGATCTTCGTAATGGAGGGCGAAAACCAGCAGGAAGCTATCCCGTCTATGCCGGGTATCTTCAGGAGGAGTATAGATTTGACGGTGAAGGAATGTAAAGAATTGTTTTCTTTGGGTGTAAAATCTGTCAACCTGTACATGAAAGTGTCAGAACATTTGAAAGACAATACCGGAAAAGAATCTTGGAACAAAGATGGATTAATGCAACAGACCATCAAAGCGATCAAAGATGCAGTGCCGGGAATGATTGTGATGCCGGATGTAGCTTTGGATCCTTATTCAATTTACGGCCATGACGGAATCATTGAAAACGGAAAAATCGTGAATGATGCGACCAATGATGCTTTAGCAAGAATGTCTGTATCCCACGCCGAGGCAGGAGCTGACATTGTGGCACCAAGCGACATGATGGACGGAAGAGTACTGGCGATTCGTGAAGCGTTGGAAGAAAGCGGATTTACCGATGTGGGAATTTTGAGCTATTCTGCAAAATATGCAAGTTCTTTTTACGGACCGTTCAGAAGTGCTCTCGACAGTGCACCGAAAGACAATATGGACATTCCTAAAGATAAAAAGACTTATCAGATGGATTTCCATAATTCCCGCGAAGCTTTAAACGAAGTATTCAAAGATATTGACGAAGGTGCAGATATCATTATGATCAAACCGGGATTACCTTATCTGGATATCGTTTCCAAAGTACGTGAAGCGATTGATCTTCCGATAGCAGTTTACAATGTAAGCGGAGAATATGCTATGGTAAAAGCAGCAGCTCAGAATGGCTGGCTGGATAATGATAAAACGATCATCGAAAGCCTTACCTGCTTCAAGAGAGCTGGAGCAGATTTGATCTTTACCTATTTTGCGAAAGAAGCAGCGATGATTTTAAATAAATAATGATTAAGTCACCATCATACAGAAACACCTCAGTTTAAACTGAGGTGTTTTTATTTTTAGAAAAAAAATGTTTTTTGTAATAGAGTAACGACAATTGATTACATGATATTGAAATCTTTTCCTTTCGTGAATTTTGCAGCAAAAGGAGCCTGATTTCCAGAATATTTTAAAACAAAATGTTTCTTTGTATCCGTATCTACTTTAGCATCCACTTCCACATCGGTAGTTTGAAAACTGACATCCAGTCCTACACCTGATTCTTTTTCAAGAAAGATTTCTACACTTTCTGCATAAAACAGGGAAGTACTCAGATAATTGAACTTGATATTCTTTCGGTACGTTTTGGATTTGTCCTGCGTAAACTGAGAGTAGTTTTTCAGAATTTCAATTCCCGGAGAATCAATGTTGGTCACCCGCGATTTTGTCACTCCGTTTACCCGTACAGAAAAGCTTTTAGCATTTTTTATATTGCCGTTCACCCCGATATTGAATAAAGAAGGAAGCGACAGGCCATATTCAACCATGCTGTCTTTTGTGAATTCAAAGTCAGGGATCAAAGCCGGATGTTTTGGCGTGTTGATCAGTTGTTCCTTTACAGTATTCAGGACATCCCCGGAAAATAGAAATCCGATGAGGTTGTTTTCTGTAGTTCTCCAGTTTCTGCCGTTCCACTCAAAGATTTCGCACAACAATGTGTCCGCAGAAGAGTGGGGAAGAAGATCCATATCCTGCCATTTGAAAACCTCCTTGGCGTAGGGCCTTCTGTCCACAATATTGAGACCCAGGTCCAGCGCAAGCAGATCTGTCAGGTCTTGATTATTTTCCATAGTAACTTAATTCTTGATTTGATGGAATAAAATTATGGAAATAAAATAATAAATGGTTTACAGCCATCCTTTTTTCCCATACACATACGTGTCATCAAACTGCTTATCACTCATAAACAGGTATAAAATCCCCTCAATAAAAGGAATAATAGAAGCTGCACCGAAAGTGACAATATTAAGGATAAGCTGAATCACCCCTTCCTTGGTATAGCCAAGATAAAACTTGTTTAAAGCCAGCCAGCCCACGAGGATTCCCAATATCGCAGCCGGAATTTTCTTTTCAGAACGGTAAGAACTATTGTTTTGCTGATTCTGATTCTGATTCTGATTCTGATTCTGATTGTTTTCTGTTTTGGTATAACCGTAATTTTCCATTGCTAATTTCTTTGTGATGTCTGATAGGTCGAATGAAATTCTCAGGAGTTACAAAATACCCGTTTAAATATTCTTCTTTTTCGGTGGACAGATGCTGATTGTTGAAAGTGTTTTTTATGAATGAACGGAAAAATAAAGCCTTTCACTCAAAAAACAACGGATACAATTTATAATCTAAAATTTGAATTCAAAAAAACTTTATCTTTGCTCCTATGATTTTACGAGGAGAAAACTTAATCAAAGAATACGGTCCTAAAAAAGTAGTAAAAGGTGTTTCTGTACAGGTTCAGCAGGGAGAAATTGTTGGTTTGCTTGGTCCAAATGGAGCAGGGAAGACCACTTCATTTTATATGATCGTAGGACTGGTTAAGCCTACTTCAGGAAAAATCTTTCTCGATAAACAGGAAATCACCACCGATGCGATGTACCGTCGTGCCCAAAAGGGAATCGGTTATCTGGCACAGGAAGCCTCGATTTTCAGAAAGCTGTCAGTAGAAGAAAATATCATGGGTGTTTTACAGCTCACCAAACTTTCAAGACGTGAGCAGCAGATCAAATGTGATGAGCTGGTTGAAGAATTTTCATTGCAGCATGTGCGTAAAAACCGTGGTGACCTTCTTTCCGGTGGGGAAAGACGTAGAACCGAAATTGCCCGCTGTCTGGCTACAAGCCCCAACTTTATCCTTCTTGATGAACCTTTCGCAGGGGTAGACCCGATTGCGGTAGAAGATATCCAGAAGATTGTAAGAAGTTTGGTAGATAAAAATATCGGGATCCTGATCACCGACCACAACGTTCAGCAGACCCTTGCCATTACCAATAAAACATACATCATGTTTGAAGGGAATATCCTGAAAGAAGGACTTCCGGAAGACCTTGCCAACGATCCACAGGTAAGAGAGGCATATCTTGGAGAAAATTTTGTGTATCAGAGCATTTTGGACAAACCGAAAAGGAAGAAATATATTTATAACATCTGGGCCGGTAATTTTGACTCAAAATCACAGCTGCAGGGGTTTGTAGATGAAAATTTCGGACAGTTTGATGACCTGAGGCTGATGTACGGTTTTGAAGATGCCAGTTTTGCTTCGCTTGCCAATTCTGAAATTGAGCATATCTTCAGTGAAGTGGTAGATAAGAATGCTAATAATTCCTTTGTTTTCCAAAGAAAAGAACTCACATCACAGTACACTCTGGAACAAGCAGAAGCTGAATCCAAAGCCGCAAGCCGACCGGAACTGCATTATCTGACGACGTATTTTTACGAAGGATAAGACGATTTGTTAAAAAAAGCAGATCATTTGCTGAAAAATAGAATTAAACGTACCTTTTCTCTCAGAAATGGTACGTTTTTTAGTTAAATAATTTCTATGGCAAAACCTTTTAACAGAACAGTCACATTATTTGGAATCTATAAACAGCTCGTTCCATTTATCAGGCCTTACCGTCCCATGATTTACTGGACGCTGTTTCTTACTTTTTTAGGTGCTCTTGCTGCACAGGTCAATCCTATTGTTTTAAAATACACGGTAGATGAGGTGACCAATCTTACCCATCTTCCGCATCCGATGTCGGAGGGGATTCATATTCTGGTGGTTATCTCGATTATTTTACTCGGAAAAGAACTGCTCAATATTTTTATCAACTTCGGGCAGAAGTTTTACGGTGAAAAAATAAGAATCAATGTAAGTTCTGTTTTGGCACAATCTGCCATCGACAAGATCCTGTCGTATAGAGTGGCCTATTTCAATGATGAGAATCATGAGTCCGGAAAACTACAGATTCGGATAGACCGTGGTATTGAAAGTTTAACGAAGCTGGTACAGAATTTTTTTATAGATATTCTTCCTCTTTTTTCCAATGCTATTATAGCTTTGATTATTATGTATATGCAGAATGTATATGTGGGAATGGTTTCTACAATCATTGTCCCGATTTATTTTTATATCAGTTCTCTTCAGGCAAAAAAATTGGGAGGAGTACGCCGTCAGCTCAGAAATCAGAGAGAAAGAAAAACTTCAGGACTGCTGAACCTGATCAATTCGATTATGGTGATCAAGAGCTTTGTCCGGGAAAAATTTGAAGGAAAAAAACAGTATGACCTGCAGATGGAGCTGATGGAAAGCCAGATGTTCACAAGAAAAACCAACTTTATCTATGACGGTTTAAAAACTTTTATCGAACAGTTCGGAGTGGTTTTAATTATCCTTTTGACAGTTTATCTGGTACTGGACCAGCAAATGACCATTGGTGCTATTATGCTTCATATCATGCTGTTCAACAATATTTCGGCACCTATCCGCCAACTGCATAGAATCTACGATGATATGAACGATGCCATGATTTATGCTGAAGGCTATTTTGAGATCCTGAATGCAGATGACGAAAAAGAACAGAATGGAACCTATGTAGAAAAACAGATCAAGGGTAATTTTGAACTGAAAAATGTAAACTTTAGTTATCCGAACGGGACCCATGCACTCCATGATGTTTCCATGAAAATAGAGAACGGGAAAACCACGGCATTGGTAGGGTTGAGTGGTGCTGGAAAATCTACAGTAATCAATCTCCTGTGTAAATTCTATCTTCCAAATTCCGGGGAAATCCTGCTGGATGAAGTTAATTTAAATAATTTTGAAAATAGTTTTCTAAGAAACGATCTTGGTTTGGTGCTTCAGAAAAACCATATTTTCCAGGGAAGCATTGAGGACAATATCCGTTATGGCGATATGAATGCGAGCTTCGAGGAAATTCAGGAGGCTTCGAGAAAAGCGTACCTCCATGAGCAGATCATGGATCTTCCGGATGGGTATCAGCATGACGCTACCCAGCTTTCCGGTGGACAGCAGCAGAGAATTGCCATAGCAAGATTATTCCTGAAAAACCCACCCATCATTTTCCTGGATGAGCCAACCGCCAGTCTGGATGCTATTGCTACAGAACAGATCAAAAACTCCCTCGATGCTATCAAAGAAGGCCGTACTGTCGTTATTATCTCCCATTCACTGTCACAAATTCTGGATTCAGATACCATTTATGTAATGAAAAAAGGAAGGGTAGTGGAGAGCGGAACCCATGACGAATTGGTTCAGATGAACGGAACATACCGTGAAATTTTTGATGCCTCTGCCAGAAGTTTAAATCTGGATAAGCTGGTGAATTCTTTTAAAGACAATTGATCTGAGCCGTACTGCATTCAGATTTGTAATGATGAAATTTTTTATGTCTCACAGATCACACGGATCTTCACATAGTATGGATTGTTGTTATCTGTAGGAGAATATATGTAGTAAGTTTCAAATGTTTTCTCATATAAAATTAAACGCAAAGGCTAAAATAAACCTTTGCGTTTGAAAAATTTTCAACAGTCAGTTTATTGTGCAGTTTCAGGGACCTTATACGTGCCTACCTCTGCGCCAAAAGCAATATTGATCCGGTTATAACTGTTTATAGCAATCACAGCCATGGTAAGATCTACCATTTCACTTTCGGAAAAATGTTTGCTGGCTTCGGAATAAATTTCGTCCGAGATTTCCCTGCCGTTTAAAGACGTTAAGCTTTCCGCCCAAAGCAATCCGGCTTTTTCTCTGTCTGTATAAAAAGAGCATTCTCTCCATGCGCTTACCAGAAATATTCGTTGCTCGGTTTCGCCTTTGGCTCTTAATTCCTTGGAGTGCATATCCAGGCAGAAAGCACACCCGTTCATTTGTGAAACACGGAAATACAAAAGTTCTAAAAATGAACTGTCAAGTGATGAATGCTGTACCTGAGATCCCATATGGTGAAGGGCGTTGACAGCTTTGTTTCCCATTGCAAATGCATTGATTCTTTGTGGCATAATAATTTGTTTTTTGATTAATTATGAGACAAATGTAGATCGCAATTTTCCGGAATTTTTTTACATATGATAAAAAACTATTTTTGTGCTCTGATCCTGCTTAAAGAAACCTGGGTGATCCCGATATAATCTGCCATATCTCCAAGGCTGATTCGCTGAACAAGATCAGGTCTCTGCTTCAGGAAATTATTGTACCGCTTTTTGCCATCATCTTCAAGCATTTCGCTTATCCTTCCCATCATATTGACAGGAGCTTTTGAATACAGCTTACTGAAAAGTGTTTCTGCCGTATGGTATTTTTTGCATAAACCTTCGATATGATCTTTATGTACACGGAAAACGTCACAGGGCTCCAGGGCAACAATCATATATTTTGAAGGACGACCTGTCAAAAAACCGCTCAATTCCGTGAAAAAAGAATTTTCCGCAAAGAAAGTCATGATGAAATCTTTGTCGCCATTATCGAAAAACAGCTTTACCAAGCCTTTCTCAAGAAAATAAAAATATCTGCACGTTTCGTCTCCTTTTAAAAGAAAATCTCCTTTTCTGTAAGTTTTTAATTCTAAACCTGAGACCAGATCTTCCATGACAGACGGTTCCGGTTTTATAATATTTTCAATGAACTGAATAAAACGGGTAGAATTCATATTTAAAAAATATTGATTGTAAAAAAATTAAATATAATAAAAAGCAATCCAATTTATATTCTCCGGACCAAAAAAGATTGATAGATTTGCTATAGCAATATGAACGATCACTATCTTAAAAAACTGGACAGAGTAACGGCAATTCTCACCCAATTACAATCAAAACCAACGGTAAGAGCACAAGACCTTGCTGCCAAATTTGATGTCAGCATCCGTACGATTTACCGTGATGTGAAAACCCTTGAGAACGCTGGGATTCCTATTATTGGAGAAGCCGGGAACGGGTATTCTCTGATGGACGGCTACAAACTTCCGCCCATAATGTTTACGAAGGAAGAAGTGCTGAGTTTTATCACTGCGGAAAAACTGATGCAGAAATTTTCCCATCAAAGTCTCGGAAATCATTACCAGACGGCGATGGAAAAAGTCAGGTCGGTGCTTCGGCATTCAGATAAAAATCTGATTCAGAATATTGAAAAGCAGATTGATGTTTTTAACTATCATACCCAGCCTGGCGGAGAACTCAAAAATGTGATCCCAACTATTCTGGAAAGCATTGCAGACAAAACACAGCTCATCATTGAATATAAAACAGTTCATTCCGAGGTAACGAACAGAACGGTGGAAGCAGTAGGTGTTTTCTTTGAATTCAATTACTGGTACATCATGGCTTTCTGTACACTAAGAAAAGATTTCAGACAGTTTAGGGTCGACAGGATTTTGCAGATCTTTAAAACTCAGATCCCTTTTTCTCAGGAATACGGGCAAATCAATGATTACAGGAGGTATTCAAACGGAGAGAAAACAAGGGTCAGACTTTTGATAGATAAAAAAATAATAGGACACATCGTGAATTCCAAAAAATATTACGGATTTATTGAAGAAACTGAAACCGAAAATGGAATTGAAATGACCTTTGATACCGAATGGATCGATGAAGGCTTTCCGCGCTGGCTGATCACTTTTGCAGATTATGCAACCATTTTAGAGCCGGAATCTTTAAAAACAAAACTCAGAAATTTGGCCTCGGATATTTCAAAAAAAATGGAATAGAAAATATAAACTCCGGCTTCACGAACGTGAAGCCGGAGTTTTGGAAATTTATATAATTTGAATAAAGAAACTTTTACTTCAACTAAAAAGGCAAAAATCAAAAACAACAAATCTGGGGTGTCTATATTTAATGGATGGATAATTGACATGATTGGTTTTGCGATTCTGCAGTTTCCTCTTTCTGTCTGAATTGAATCATCATTTTCAGTTTAAGTAAAGGCATTAATGATCCTAAAATCTCTCCCAAAAAAAAGGGGGCTCAATTCCTAAAGCTCTCAGATAGGTATATCCCTGGCCTCTGTGGTGAATTTCATTATCTACAAAATAAAGAATGTTCTGATACACCGGAAATTCGTACTGTCCGAATAAATTGAAAGTTTCCTGGAAACGTTCTTCAGTGATTTGGCTGAAATAATGGTTGATCACTTCTGTTTCCTCATCCCATTTTGTTAAGATATCTTCTTTGGTTTTTGGGTTGAATCCTTCTTCATTGTAAGCTTCCATATTTTTGTTAACGATTCCTTTTAAAGCAGGTCCTCCAATACTGATCAGTTCTAATGCCAGTTTCGCGAAAGGTCTCATTCCACCTACAGAAAATTCGAATAGTTCTTTTTCGGGGAAAGCTTCGATCACTCTTCTTGTCAGGTTTCTGTGTCCTTGCCAGTGTTCTAATAATTGGTCGGAAGTCATAAACTGTTTTGTGGCTGTGGCTGTAGTTGTCATAATTGTATTGTTTTAATTTGTTATTGTTGATACAAAGATAAGATGGGGTTATGACAACAGCTTGTCAGTAGGATTTTTGGTGCTGAAAAAATATTTTTTTTTCTTTGCTAAAATATAAACGTATGTTTCTCCGTTTAGATGTAAATTGCATGAAAAAATAAATGCCACGCTATTAAAATCTCGAAATGAAGAAGTATATTTTGCCTGTTATTCCTCTTTTTTTATTCCTCTCATGTAATAAAATTGAAGAGAAAATAGACGAGACTGTTCAGAAAACCACCGAAACTGTGCAACAGAAAGCGCAACAGGCGGTAGAAGAGACTGTCAAGAAGACCGTCAGCGAATCCCTTAATTCTTTAACCAATTCCCAGGACGTAAAATTTAATCAGGTATTTCCTGATGGAGGAAAACCTGTCGTTTCAGAAGAAACTGGAAAGAAATTTAAATTTCCAAACGGTTCCGAAGGATATATCTTTAAATACAAATCAGACATCGCTGTATTGCTTCCTTTCCTGGAAAAGCAACCTACTTCTGACGAAAACAAATCAGATAAAACAGCCCGTAAAATAGACGGACAAAGCATTATAGACAAAATAAGTTTTGTCTCAAAATTTCTTCCTGAAAATACTTTTGATACCAGTTTTCTGGAAGATATCAAGAGTGATAAAAATATAGAATATTACAAACTGAAAAGGTTTCCCAACAACAGTACAATAATCTATAACCCTAAAAACCAGACCATCATACAATACGTAGAGGTAAATAAATAATTTGTGAGTGACCGGATTTATCCGGTCATTTTTTTATTCATAACAAATTCAATAGAAACGGGCTTTAGCCCGTTTAAAAAAAACACCATCAATCGGGCTTTAGCCAAAACCTAAAACCCAAATCCTACATCCAAACATTTACATCTGTGCAATCCGTGGTGAAAATATCCTTCGTGAACTGCATTCATAAACCTTCAGTTTATACCCGGAATGATAACGTGTAATAAAAACAGATAGTATTAGCTTTGTAATCCTGAGCGAAGTCGAAGGACTCTCTCATTCAATCAATAATAAAGCTATAACTGTACAGAGATAAAACTACGAATCATTCCTGCATTTTACTTTTTACATTGTACAAAATAAAGTAATTTAGTAGTATGAAAATTTACACGAAAACAGGAGATAAAGGACAGACCGCTTTATACGGTGGTACAAGAGTTTCCAAAGCCAGTGCCAGAGTAGACAGCTACGGAAATATAGACGAGCTTAATTCATTCATTGGGATTTCTAAAAGTCATATTGAGGATGAAGAGGTTTTGAAGCAGTTGAAGAAAATTCAGTTTGATCTGTTTACAGTAGGTTCAGAAGCAGCAACACCAGTTGATAAATTGATGTTGGCCAACGGAAAATCACGTCTGCCGTTAATTATTTCAGATACGGAGATCGAAGAACTTGAGCAATGGATGGATGCTTTTGAAGATAAATTAGAGCCTCTTCAATATTTTATCCTGCCTGGTGGAGGAAAATCTGCAACATTTTTACATGCAGCAAGAACGATTTGCAGAAGAGCAGAACGTTCCCTTGTTTTCTTAAATGAATCTGAAGAAGTACGTCCTGAACTGATCAAATACCTGAACAGGCTTTCTGACTATCTTTTTGTTTTGGCAAGATATATTTCGAAAATCAACAACGAACCTGAAGAATACTGGAATCCGAATGAGAGATAAAGTATTGCTTTTCATCAACGGAGATCATCCGAAAACCCTTCCAGATCCGGATCAATATAGTTTAATAGCCTGTACCGACGGCGCTTTTCATTATTTGAAGCAGCTTGGTTTTCCTTTAGATAAACTGGATTTTATTTCCGGTGATTTTGATTCTCATTCAGGATCGGATGAAAGTGTTTATCAGGATAAATTTATTTTAACCCTGGATCAGGATAAAACAGACTTTCACAAAGCATTGGAAATTATTCTGGAAAAAGGTTTTACAGAAATTGATGTTTTCGGAGGAAGTGGGGGTGAACAGGATCATTTTTTAGGAAACCTGACGGTTGCTTATGCTTTTAAAGACAAAATGAATCTGAAATTCTACGATGAATTTTCCGAATATTATTTTGTTCCGAACAATTTTAAGCGGAAAGGGGTTAAAAATAAAATGATTTCATTGTATCCTTTCCCTTCCGTTGAAAATATAACCACAACAGGGTTAAACTGGCCTTTAACTAATGGAAGTTTGAGCATCACGTCAAGAATCGGAACAAGGAATTTCGCTGTGGAAGATGAGGTTTCCATTCAATACGAATCCGGTGATCTGTTGTTTTTTGTAGGAACTAATGAAATAGAATATCCCTCAATATATTGAAACAGTTTATAAAAATATCGGTTCTGCTAACAGTAGTATTTTGTGTTTTTTCCTGTAAAACACAGGATTTTACACCGCCTGAATATGGAAAAAGTGGAACCGGGAACTCTATTGAAATCAAAAAAGTAAACAATTTTCGAACGGTAGGAAATATTAAAAATTCTGAAGGAAGAACTTTAAAAGAAGGGAAGTTCTACAGAAGCGGACATCTTCATCAACTGAAGAAAAATTCGTTCAAAGAACTGGAGATTCTAGGAATAAAAGAGGTAATCGATCTTAGAAATTCAAAAGAAATATCAGATAAACCGGACCAGCTTCCCGATGATATTGTTTATAAAAAATATTCAGCTTTTAAAGATGAAGGAGATCAGCTTACCCAGGCAAAAAAGCTTGTTTTGAAAGGAAAGGTAAATGGCTCTGATGCAAATAAAAGAATGATTGATTTCTACCGGGAATATGTGACTGAGAATCCTGAAGTGATCAGAAAAATCATCACAGAAATTCTGGAATCTGATAAGCCGGTTCTTTACCACTGTACCGCGGGGAAAGACAGAACAGGCATTACGACGGCTTTAATTTTAACGATTTTAAAATTTGATAAAGCAACCATCTACAATGATTATCTTTTATCCAATAACTACAGAAAAAGATTGGTCCTCAAAAGGCTAAAACTGGCTGGTAATCTACATTTCCTATATCCCAAAATGGATGTGAAAGTTCTTGAAAAACTGAGCTGGGTTGAAACAGCTTACCTCGATGCGGCGTTTGATGAAATCAATAAGAAATATGGCTCAATGGATGCTTATATTCAACAGGTTTTGGGTATTTCGGGAAATAAGAGAGAGGAATATGTTAAGAAGTTCACGAATCAATAATGTGTAGCGGTTTTTACATGATGTCATTTTTAAATTTATAATAAATTTAACGCTTAAAAATCAAACTTTTTTAGCAATTTTGCATTTCGTAATTCACTTGTCAAGAAATGAAAATAAAGTACTCGGAACTTATTGATCAGACATTGTATTTTCCTACAGAGGAATTTAATGTTTCTGAGAACAATTTGTTATTTCACGATGTTCCTTTAATGGAAGTCGTTGAAAAATTTGGCACCCCGCTAAAAATTAGCTACCTGCCGAGAATTTCTCAAAATATCCAGAAGGCCAAGAGCTGGTTTAGGGAAGCTTTTGAGAAAGCCGAATATAAAAAGAATTATACCTACTGCTACTGTACAAAATCCAGTCATTTCAATTTTGTGCTTGAAGAAGCTCTTAAGAATGATATTTCTATAGAAACTTCTTCAGCCTACGATATGGATATTGTAAAATCTCTTTATGGGAAGGGTAAAGTAGATAAAAATATTGAGGTCATCTGTAATGGATTCAAGACTGATGATTATCTGGCGAAAATTTCCGAGATGATCAACAGCGGTTTTGAAAACATTACCCCGATCCTGGATAACTACCGTGAGCTGGATAAGCTTACAGAAAGTATTGATACCACGTTCGATATCGGTATCAGAATAGCTTCGGAGGAAGAGCCTAAATTCGAATTCTATACCTCAAGATTAGGGATCGGATATAGAGACATTATTCCTTATTACAGCCAGAAAATCGCTGAACACCCGAATGCAAGACTGAAAATGCTTCACTTCTTCATTAATACCGGGATCAAAGACACCGCTTATTACTGGAACGAATTGTACAAATGTCTTCGTGTATATGCACGTTTGAAGAAAATTGCTCCGGAAGTGGATTCACTGAACATCGGTGGAGGTTTCCCAATCAAAACTTCTTTAAACTTTGAATACGATTATCAGTATATGGTGGAAGAAATCGTTTCTCAGATCAAAAAATTCTGTGAAGAGGAAGGAGTGGAAGAACCTAATATTTATACGGAATTCGGAAGTTTTACGGTTGGAGAAAGTGGGGCTAATCTTTATAAAATCATTTCTCAGAAACGTCAGAATGACAGAGAGAAGTGGAATATGATCGATTCTTCATTCATGACTACACTTCCTGATACGTGGGCGATCTCCAGACACTTTATCATGCTTCCGTTGAACAGATGGGAAGATACGTATGAAAGAGTATTCCTGGGTGGATTGACTTGTGATTCTGATGATTATTATAACTCCGAACAACATACCAATGCTATCTATCTGCCGGTTTTCAGCGATACCAAACCTCTGTATATAGGATTCTTCCATACAGGAGCGTATCAGGAAACAATAGGAGGGTACGGAGGTGTTCACCACTGTCTGATGCCTCAGCCAAGACACGTCCTGATCCAGAAAGATGAAAATGGTGAGCTTCAGTATGAAGTTTTCCGTGAAAAACAGGAACCTGAAGATATTTTGAAAATCCTGGGTTACAAATAATAACATCGTCATTGCGAGGAACGAAGTGACGAAGCAATCTCAACTTAATGATCTTAACAACTCAATTATTTCTTAATGTTTTAAATTTAATCATTAAGGTTTTTGTTAAGAATTAAGAATAGTTAAGAATCTTCTCTTCGTTTCAGATGATAAGGAAAACATAAAAAATAAAGCTCTCAAAATTTTGAGAGTTTTTTTTCATTTAAAAATATTTTGAAAGCTTATCCAGTTCCAGTTCTTCATAATCTGAAACCACGATATCAGCTAAAGTATAATCCTGATTTTTTGAATGGAGACTTCTGTAGGCAGCACAGAAAATTTCAGCTCTGCTTGCTGCAAGAATTCCGTTCGTAGAATCTTCAATCACCATGCAGCTTTCTACAGGTTCTTCCGCCATTTCTGCTGCCAAAAGAAATACTTCAGGGTGAGGCTTGGATTCCTTCAAGGCTGCACCGCTTATTTTTCCACTAAAATATTGTTCAAGACCGAACTTTTCAAAAACCATGTTGATGGTCACCATCGTTGCAGAAGAAGCAAGAATAAGCTTAATGCCGTTCTCATGGTAATGCTTGATCAATTCTCTTACTCCGGGAATCAGGTCAAATTCCTCATCATTATCGAAATAATCTTTGAAATGAGCTCTTTTGATGGCAGAAAGGCCTTCGTGAGTATGAGATAGACTGTATTTCCCGATGAGTGTTTCAAAGACTCTTTTAGTGGAAGCTCCGGTGAAAGAGGTGTATAATTCTTCGGAAACAGCAATTTCCAGTTCGTCAAACGTTTTAAAATAAGCTTTTCTGTGAAGTGGTTCCGTATCTACAATAACCCCGTCCATATCGAAAAGAACAGCTTTTAAAGGCATATTTTGTTTTTTACAAAAGTAGGGAATTGGTTTGAAAGAGGAAAGGGGAGGAAGATGCTAGATTTCAGACACGAGATGTGAGACATGAGACTTTTTTGGTTAAGGTTTAGAAAGTGTCAATAGTGAATTTTGCTTTGCAAATGAAGGGAGAATGATAGAATCAAGAGCCAAGAACCAAGAGCCAAGAATCAAGATTTCAGACATCAGATAATTATCTTATTAACTTAATTACGATGAACCAGCAACATTATTTCAACCAGCAACTGACAACCGACCTCTAAACTCATTTACCCTCTTATTCTCAAACGAAAAAACCCTTAAACTCTGCCACCCTTAAACTCAGGTACACTCAAACTCACAAACTCTTCGTATCTTTGCCCAGAATATTTCAATCTTTAAATCATTTAAATTTTTAAATAAAACATGAGAACATACGCAGGAATTCCTGAAGAAAATGCAACGTTAGAGAACTCTAAAGTAATGCTGGTAACCGTTCCTTACGATGGAACTTCAACATGGGGTAAAGGAGCTGATAAAGGCCCTGAATTATTCCTGGATGCTTCCGAAAACATGGAGCTTTATGATATTGAAACAGGAACTGAACCTTTCCTTGACGGAGTATACCTGGCAGGAGAAATTTCTGAGAATTCAAGTCCTGAAGCGATGACGGAAGCTGTTTACCAAAAAACGAAAGAGCTTTTGAACAACGAAGGAAAAGTTTTTACTCTTTTCGGAGGTGAGCACTCTGTTTCTATCGGTTCTATCCGTGCAGTAGGAGAGAAGTTTGAAAACCTTACCGTTCTTCAGCTGGATGCCCACACAGACTTACGTCCTGAATTCCATGGCTCTACTTCTAACCATGCATGTGCAGTTTTTGAAGCGAATCAAAAGCATAACTTAGTTCAGGTGGGAATCCGTTCTATGGATGCTGAAGAAGCTGAATATCTGTCGGAAGGAAGAGTGTTTTTTGCGCATGAGATCGCAAACAATGAGAACTGGGTGAATGATGTTTTGGAAAAAGTTTCAGGAAACGTTTATATCACGATTGATCTTGATGCTTTCGATCCTTCTATTGCTCCATCTACAGGGACTCCTGAGCCAGGTGGTCTTCAGTGGTATCCAACGTTGGAATTATTGAGAAAAGTATTTGAAAAATGTAACGTAGTAGCCTTTGATATTGTAGAATTAATGGATTCTCCGATGCCTAAGCCAACAGCTTTCTTAGCCGCTAAGTTATATTACAAAATGCTTGCTTACAACCATATTTATAACAACAACTAAAATTCCGCAAGAATCAGATTTTTTCTGCCCTGTATTCTTCGGAAATTTGTGAGGTAAAACAGAAATATTATGTCCGCACAAAGTCAGATCGATTACAACAGAATTGCCAAAGCGATAGCATATATCCAGAGCAATTTCAGGCTTCAGCCAAGTTTGGAGGAAGTGGCAGAGAATATTCACTTAAGTCCGGCTCATTTTCAGAAGATATTTACGGAATGGGCAGGGACAAGTCCGAAGAAATTTTTACAGTTCATCAGTCTTGAACATGCTAAAAATTTATTGAAGGAAGAAAAAGCGACTTTATTTGATACCGCTTACGAGACGGGACTTTCCAGCACAAGCAGGCTTCATGACCTCTTTGTGAACATAGAAGGAATGTCTCCGGCGGAATATAAAAACGGCGGAAAAAGCCTGAACATCAATTACAGTTTTTCCAAAAGTCCTTTTGGATCTGTAATGGTAGCATCCACTGAAAAAGGAATTTGCTACATGGCTTTTGAAGACGATAAAGAAACAGCATTGGGAAATTTGAAGCATACGTTTCCCAATGCTTCTTTTTTTGAAAGACAGGATGCTCTTCAGAACAATGCATTGTCCATATTTGATCAGGACTGGACGAAACTCAACACGATTAAACTTCATCTAAAAGGCACAGATTTTCAGCTTAAAGTCTGGGAAAGCCTTCTTTCTATTCCAATGGGAAAACTGTCTACCTACGGCAATCTGGCTGGAAAGATCGGGAATCCGAGGGCATCCAGAGCAGTTGGAACTGCAATTGGCAGTAATCCTGTAGCCTTTCTTATTCCATGTCACCGGGTGATTCAATCTACGGGTAATATGGGTGGTTACCGATGGGGAACTGAAAGAAAACAGTTGATGGTAGGCTGGGAAAGTTCCCATATCTATTCTGAAAACCCTATTTTACTTTAATTATTATTTAAACCACAAAAGTCACAAAAGCGCTACGTTTTATCTAAAAGTTGAATACTTTTAAGTGAAAAAGTTCACAAAATATAACCTGAAGTTTTTTAGCTTTCGTTTATATGAATACCAGATTTAAGTTTTGGCTAAAGCCAGATTGGATGTTTCTGATTGATAAAACGGGCTAAAGCCCGTTCCTATTGATGTAAATACATCTATTTAGAAATAGTAGTGCCGAATAAAAATCTTTGATTTCAAAAAAAACTAAGTGGACTTTATTCAACGTTTTAGTAATAACTTAAAAAAACTTAAGTGTTAAAAACTTTTGCGACTAAAATAAAACTCTGATTATAAAACTTAATGACTCACTCATACTTTTTACAAACTCAAAATCATGAACAGCCTGTTTGAAGAAATATCAGAATATCCTTTCAATATCCTTCCGAATGACGGAACAGTCCATTATTACGGAACAGTATTTAACAAAGAAAGATCAGATTTCTTTTATGATTATCTGCTGAATCAGATCCCCTGGGAAAATGATGAAGCAGTGATCTTTGGAAAATTAATTTTAACGAAGAGAAAAGTAGCATGGTTCGGAGAGAAAGCCTTTGAATATACCTACTCAAAACGAACAAAATATGCGAAATTCTGGACACCGGAATTACTCGAGCTGAAGAAAAAATGCGAGGAAGTTTCAGGAGAAACATACAATTCCTGCCTTCTCAATTTATACCATGACGGAAGCGAAGGAATGGCCTATCACAGCGACGGAGAAAAGGATCTTAAAAAACATGGAGCTATCGCATCCCTGACTTTCGGTGCTGAAAGAAAGTTTTTATTTAAACATAAAATCACCAAAGAGAAAGTGGAAATATTCCTGGAAAATGGAAGCCTTCTGATTATGAAAGGAACAACGCAGGAAAACTGGCTGCACAGACTTCCGCCAACAACCAAAGTGAAATCGCCAAGGGTAAATCTTACTTTCAGAACGATCGAAGAGTAAAAATTCATGCTGGCTGAGGTTCTTGAAGCCACTAATAATGATTACATAAAAAAATCCGGTCACACAATTTCTCGTAGCGGCCGGATTTTACGTTTTATAAACAGATATCTATTACCATAGGTGGCTTTAGGCACCTTATTTTTATTTCAATACTTCAGCTTCAATAGAGCTGTCATTATATACTTTAATAAAAGCTTTTGTATAATCTGCTTTCGTCGCAAAGTTTGGATTCTCCATAAATTTCTGAGGGTTTATCGCGAAAAGCGGCCACCATGTACTGCTGATCTGAATCTGGATTTTATGTCCTTTTTTGAAGGTATGCATCACATCCTGTAATTTGAAATTGACAGCCGTTTTCTGATTAGGAACCAAAGCTTCGCCTTTTTCTCTTGAATTTCTGAACCTTGCCGGCATGATCTCACTTCTTACCATCTGGTGGTAATTAGGATAAATGACTCCGTCTTTCTTTTCCTTAGGTTTAAAATCTTCAGGATAAACATCAATCAGTTTTACTGCAAAATCTGCGTCGGTAGAAGAGGATGCGATATTCAGTTTAGCCATGATCTCTCCCGCAAAACTCATATCTTCTGTTAAAACATCTGTCGTAAACGTCAAAACATCAGGTCTTCCAACAGCAAATCTCTGGTCTTCCGACATATAATTTTTAGGGGTGAATCCGTTGAAATCTTTCAGATTATCAGAACTTAAAACAGGGTTGTTCGGATCACTGTAGTATTCTGAAGAGCCCTGGCCTGCAGCGTTCTTCAATGTTCCGTCAGCTAAGTAGAAATTGATCTTTTGGGCATTTTTTGGAGGATAAGAGGCAAATTCTCTCCATTCTTTAGATCCCGTATCGTACATCAAAGCTTCCGGAAGCCCGGCATCTTCTTTGGTGTTTCCTTTTAAATAATGATTAAAAAACTTGGTTTCAATATTTTTCTGGTAATACGTCGCAATGCTGTCCCCGAAATAGATCTGGTTATGGAAATGTTTTCCTTGTTCCTGTGCCCATGCTCCGTGAGAAAAAGGTCCCATTACAATGGTATTCTTAGCTTTCGGGCTTGTCTTTTCTATCGTTTTGTAAATGTTAAGCGGCCCTGAAAGGTCTTCTGCATCAAACCAGCCTCCAACGGTCATTACCGCATGGTTGACATTCTTTAAATGGGGAAGAAGGTTTCTTTTCTGCCAGAACTCATCATAGTTAGGATGATTCATGATCTCCGTCATGAAGAAATTGTTTTTGTAGTATTTTTCGTAGCCATCCTTTAAAGTTCCCATATCTCTGTAAAACTTAAGACCATCTTCCGAAGTCTGCTTCACGAAAGTATCCATATACCAGGCTTTATTTTCCGGTTTTGCCTTCTGAATCCCAAAAACAGGGAACGTTCTGAAATAGCCCAGCATGAATCTTCCGTTATGAAGAAAATCATCATTCCAGAAATCAGAAATAGGAGCCTGGGGAGATGAAGCCACAAGGGCAGGGTGCTGCGCCAGTATTCCTACCGCGGTGTAAAATCCAGGGTACGAAGTTCCATATTGTCCCGCTTTACCATTGTTGTCTTTAACATTCTTTAAAAGCCACTCTATCGTATCATAAGTATCCGTGCTTTCATCTATGTCTTTTTTCGTTTTGCGGTCTACCTGAGGCGTCATATTGGTAAAAGCTCCCTCACTCATATATCTTCCGCGTACATCCTGGAAGACAAAAATATACTTATCCTTCATCAGGTATTGGTTAGGTCCCAGTTTGGATCTGTATTCATTTTCTCCGTAAGGCGCGATGCTGTAGCAGGTTCTCTGCATCAGGAAAGGATATTTGTTTTTGTTTGAAATATCTTTCGGGACGTATATGGCTGTGAAAAGCTTTACCCCGTCACGCATCGGAATATAGAATTCCTTTTTGGTAAAATTATCTTTTACGAACGTATCCTTCTGATCTGTACTCTGTGCACGCCCAAGGATAAAAAAGAAAATAAATAAAATTGAAATATGGATCTTCATAAATAAAATTTGACGCTAATTTAGAAATAAAATGCGTCCAATACACATCATGCTCTCAATCTTTTGGCAGAAAATAGGGGAGAATGAAAAAATGACCGGAATCTTCCGGCCATAGTATGAGTTTTAAAAAATATAAAAACTATTTTTTCTACATCTTTTTTCCTGCAAATCTGTTGAGTTTCATACTCAGAGAGAACATGATATAGCGTTTCAGGATAAGATCTTCACGGTCTTCAATATATGAATTGGAGATCGTTCTTCTGACACTTTGGTTTTGGTTCAGAACATCATAGATCTTCATCTTTGCCGTGAATTGTTTATTGAAAAAAGAATATCCTAGACTTGTATTCCAGAAGTAAAAATCTTTTTTGAAACCGGGGGCAATATTAGAATTCGTATTGTATTCAAAGTCATTTCCGAAAACCAATCTGCTTTTAAAAAGATAATTGGTGAGTTCCAACTTCAGGGTTTGGTTGGCAGTATGTACATTATCAATGCTGTAATTGGTGTATTTTGAAAAATTATATCCAAGTCTGTAGGAAGGTTTTATGCTGAATTTATCCTTAAGCTCGTAGGTTACATTCAGGCCGGGATTCAGGCCGTACGACTCATTGGTGAAAAATTGACCATTAATAAATCCCTTATTGTAATTGTACTGCATATTAAACCTTGGGTTCACAGACAGTTTACTGTCTTTCCACTTAAAAGTTTTGTTGAAGCCTGCTCCCAGATTCATGTTCTTATTACCGCTCACGTTGTCATACGTCACAAGCTGCTTTCCTGAATCGTCATATCGGGAAAAATTAACAACATCATTATTTCTGTACATAAAATTAAGGCTCACGTAATAGTTTATGTTTTTTACCAGATTGTAATTATTGAAAAATATAGAGCTGCTATTGGTCCACGTGTTTCTTAAATTGGGATTTCCGGTAGAGGTAATCAGAGGATTTGAAGTGTCTTCATAAGGGGTAAGCTGTTCTGCCCCCGGAATCGTAAAACCTGAATAATTGTACAAATTCAGCATTTTATTTTCTGAGAACTGGTACCTGGCATTAAAGTTATAACCCGGAAGAGCAAAGCTTTTCTGTAAACCATATTGCTGGCCGTTATAGACAGAATTGACCTTCATGTCCGAAATATCAACAGTCACAGATCCCCAGATACTGAATTTCTTTTTATTAAGTTCAAAAGAAAGCTGGGGAGTAATTTGGTTGATCTTTTGTCTCAAACTGTTGGACAACGATGAATTATAATCAGAATACTGTCCTGAAGCTACATTGAAATCATTAACATTCCTCGAGTCACTGGAAATTTTTGAATTGTAAGCAACTTCAAAACTTACCGTTGCAGAATCTGAGACAGGTTCAGTATATCCGGCACTGAAATTATACATACTGTTCTGGTTTTTGGTTTTGGACAGTTGGTTTCTGTTGTCATTCTCCTCAGCTCCCTGATAAAATACAGTTTGTGATCTGTTGAGGTTATCCCTGTTGGATTCAGAAATTGTACTGTTCATTTTAGCATTCAGGGAACGTCTTTCCTTTCTGAATTGTTTTGAATAATAAATATAGGGAGTAAATGAATTGCTTTCAGATTCAGTGCTTGTAGAAGATTCACTTCCGTTGAGTAGTACATTATCTCGTAACGTAGATGATTGTGAACTGTTAAAACTGGAGCTTCGGCTATTGTTAAACTTTGGTGAAATGTAAACAGTACTCAAAGAATCCAGTGTAATTTCTGCTGAGGCATCTATATTGTTCTGCTGGGTTTCACTCTCACCTTTATTCTCAGAATGCGTTGTAAGCGTGTATTCCGGAAGAAGGGTAGTTCTTGATGATTTGGATGCTGTTTCCGTCTCAGAATTGGAATGGTTGAAGCTGAAATTGTCCAGATCCATCTCTTTTCCGAATTTATCATTGTAATTGATACCGACGGTGGTGGATTTCTGAATTCCTTTTCCCCTGCCTGATGATGATATTCCGCCCTGCCTTCCTGATGAATTCCGTCCTTCTCCCATGCTATCAAATACATCATCATTAGAGAAACCCTGGGAATTGATATTGTTCGATGAAGCGATAAGGCTTATTTTAGTGTCATTTTTAAAGTAACTCACCAATGCACTGCCTTCATAACGTTTGTCTGAACCGTAGCCTAGCATCAATCTCGACAGTAATCCCTTATTCTTTTTTTCGTCAATATTAAAATTGATCGTTGTGTTATTAGATTTAGGTTTTTTCCCGCTTAATTCTTCCTCCTTCGTTTTGGTAGTGGTAAACTGAATGTTTTTAATGATATCTGCAGGAAGATTCTGAAGAGCAATTTTACCATCCTTGTCAAAAAATGGCTTTCCGTTGATCATGATCTGGTCTACCTCCTTTCCGTTGACGGTGATTTTTTTGTCGTTGTCGATCTCCACACCCGGAATCTTTTTCAGGAGTTCTTCAATTTTACTGTCCGGACGAACTTTGATGGACGAAGCATTAAATTCTATCGTGTCTTTCTTTATCTTCACTGGTGATACCGTGATCTTTATTTCTTCTATACTTTTGACTATATTTTTTTCAAGTTCTATATCTCCCAAATTTATAGACTGGCTGATCTTTTCCACCTTTTTAGAGTAGGGAGAAAGCTTTTCAGCATTAATCTTTAAAATGGCAGGTTCATTCAGGGCATCTGTCTTCAGAGAAAATTTACCTTCCTTGTTGGTGGCGGTATAGTTGATGATGGATGAATCTTTTTCTTTAAGGAGATAAATAGTGGCATTTTCCACAGGCTTTTTATCAAAATCAGACACTTTTCCGTTAATGGATAAATTTTGTCCATACAGGACCATACTATTGAATGCTAATAACAGCAGCCATAAGATTTTCTTCATTCAGTGCTTTCTTTTAGAAGCGTAAAAATATAAAAAAAACATCCCCGATTGGGGATGTCTGTATTGATTTTTTCAAAAGTTTGTTATTTCGAAAAATTAAGCTTTCAAATATCTTGAATAAGCATAACCTTCCTGACCGTCGTCAGTTTTCACTTTCCACCAGTCATCAGAAGTTTGCTCGATCAAAGTTACGGATGAACCTTTAGCAGCTTTTCCTACTACAGCAGCCTCAGTAGAAGGCTCCTGTCTGATGTTTAGGTTAGAATCTTCTGTAGCTACTGTTAAAGCAGCACCTGAAGTTAATCCAGCAACCTGTACATCAATATTGATGTCTGAAGCTGAATAGGTAGAGTCGATAGTTCCTAAAGCATTCCATACTGCATCTTTTGCTGCTGTATTGGAAGCATTTCCTGAAACATACAGAATACCATCCTGCTCCTGAATCTGAAGGTTAGAAATTCCTGCAGACTGTGCCGCTGAAACTACGCTTGAATATTTATCTTGTAATGTGCTCATCTTAAATTATTTTACCACTAGGTTATTGTTATACTTTCCGATTTTCAAAGCATCTACAGATTCTTTGATCTTTCTTGCCTGAAGGCCTGAAACATTTCCTGTAAGCGTAAGCTGTCCGTTTACAACTTCTACTTTTACAGAAGGGAAATCTTTAACAGCATCCTGAACTTTTTTCTGAACTGCAGGATCTACAGCTGTTGTCGTTTCAACTGGCGCTGGTGCAGCTACAGCTACAGTAGACATGTCCATTACTTCTTTTACTCCGCTGATCGCTTTTAATTTTGTGATCATAGCATCCTTAGATTGCTGGTCGGCGAAAGTTCCGCTTAAATGAGCCACTCCTTCTTTTACTTCTACAGAAGCATTGGGATTAGAAGTTACGATTGTTGTAGCCTGAGTTTGAAGATCGGCATCCGAAATTTTCTTTTTGCAAGAAACCGCTCCAAAAGATATAGCTAGAGCCAAGGCAGCCATTGCGATAGTTTTTTTCATAGTTGTATATTTATTAATGTTGTTAATACAATCAAATGTAATAATAAAATTTGTACCAAAAGAATAAAAAATTAATAAATGTTTCTTAATTTTTTTACAATATTTTATAAATCAGGGATTTAATTTTAATGTATTATAATCTTAACCTAAACTTAACCTGATTCGGACAAAATCTTGTACCAATTGAAAAACTGTTATATTTGTGGGAATTGAACAATATATATGAAAGGACAAAATAAACTTTTTATAGCCATTATCGTTGCGCTTATCCTGGGAGTAGTCATTGGAGGTATCGTACACATAAAGTATCCCGAAAGTGCGGAACCCTTTTCCAAGAACATCAAACTGCTGGGAACTGTTTTTATCAGACTGGTACAGATGATCATCGCACCGCTGGTTTTTACCACGCTTGTCGTGGGAATTGCCAAAATGAGCGATATTAAAATGATTGGAAGGGTAGGGACAAAAGCCATGTTATGGTTTATCTCCGCTTCACTGGTTTCCCTCTTTATCGGACTGATGCTTGTGAACTGGCTTGAGCCCGGGCATGTGACCAAACTGCCAATCCAGGATGCCGCTGCTGCAGAAGATCTTCTGAAAAGCAGTAAAGGTTTTTCTCTGGAAGACTTTGTAAAACACATGATCCCTAAAAGTTTATTTGAAGCTTTTGCGACCAACGAGGTGCTTCAGATTGTGGTTTTCTCCATTATGTTTGGGGTAGCACTTGCTAATTTGGGAGAAGAATATTCAAAACCGGTGGTTAAACTTTTTGATATTATTGCCCATGCTATCCTTAAAATGGTAGCCTATATCATGTGGTTTGCTCCATTTGGAGTTTTGGGAGCTATTGCTGCTGTAGTAGCGATGAACGGATTCCAGATATTTATCGTCTATGCGGTGTATCTGCGAGACTTTTTCTTCGCCCTGGCCGTTCTTTGGCTCGTCCTGCTATTGGTAGGTTACCTGATCTTAGGAAAGCGTCTTTTCGAATTGCTTAAAAGAATCAAGGCACCGTTACTGATCGCTTTCTCTACAACGAGTTCAGAAGCTGTTTTCCCTAAATTGGTAGAAGAGCTTGAAAAATTCGGATGTAATAACAGAGTCGTATCCTTTATTCTGCCTTTAGGATATTCATTTAATCTGGACGGAAGTATGATGTATATGACATTTGCTTCCATTTTTATTGCTCAGATCTATGGTATTGAAATGTCATTGGGTCAGCAGATCACAATGCTTTTAGTATTAATGCTTACCTCCAAAGGTATTGCCGGAGTTCCAAGAGCTTCACTGGTCATCATCGTAGCTACCTGTTCCATGTTTGGTATTCCACCGGAAGGTATCGCTTTGATCCTGCCTATTGATCACTTCTGTGATATGGGAAGAAGTATGACCAATGTATTAGGAAACGCATTGGCCACCTCCGCTGTTTCCAAATGGGAAGGACAGCTAGAAAATACACCTCAGGAAGTTTAAAACGCACATGACAAAACAATATTTAGAGAATCATAAACAATATTTCCTTGAAAAAGGTCTTACCGTAATCAATTCAATCTTTTCTGATGATGAGATTGAAAAGATAACAAAGAGTATCGGAAAGGCCGATACCTCAAGAGAAAATTTCAGAAAATCGGATGATCTGTTTGCTGTAAGACAGTTCCTGAAAGAAATTCCGGAAATTAAAGATCTGATATTTAACGATAACCTTAAAACCATTATCAGAAAACTCTTCGGAGAAAAATATTTTGTCGTAAAAAGCATTTATTTTGACAAACCGGAAACCTCAAACTGGTATGTAGCCTATCATCAGGATCTTACGATTTCAGTAGATAAAAAGCTGGAAATAGCAGGTTTCGGACCCTGGACAACCAAAAAAGATCAGTTTGCTGTACAGCCGCCACTACCATTTCTTGAAAATATCTGTACCCTCAGGATCCATCTGGATGATACGGATGAATATAACGGAGCATTGAAAGTCATTCCAGGATCTCATACCAAAGGAATTTGCAGACCGGAAACCATAGACTGGAGTAAAGAACCAGAAAAATTCTGCGATGTACAGAAGGGTGGGATCATGATTATGAAGCCGCTTACACTTCACGGTTCCAACAGAACTACTGATGGCAGGAAAAGAAGAGTGATCCATATAGAATTTTCTGATATGGAGCTGCCGGAAGAACTGCAATGGTCCGAGAGAATGAGTTAATTAAGGAAAAATTAATGAAAAATATTTTAAAATCATGGAAGCCATTTGAAATCATTTGGCTTTTATCATTTTCATTACTTGGGGCTATTATTGCAATTGTAAGTAAAGATAACTGGTTGAATTTTTTGGTTCTTGTTTCTGGAATTTTATGTGTTGTATTGGCTGCCAAAGGAAGTATCTGGAACTATGTTATAGGAACTTTAAACACCGTTGCATATGCTTATGTTGCTTATACTAATGGTTTATTTGGGGAGCTTGGACTTTATATTTTATTTTTTTTTCCGATGAATATTATTGGATATTTTATGTGGAAAAACCATGTGAAAAATGATATAGTAGATATGAAAACACTCAATATAAGATCTATCTTAATCGTGTTTTTAATAACTGTCTTAGGATGTATTTTTTTAGGATATTTTTTATCAACAATTCATAATCAGAATAACCCTTATTTAGATGGAATGTCCACTGTTATTTCAATTATCGCGACGATTTTAATGATTCTTCGTTATAAAGAACAATGGTTATTATACATTATTTTAAATATTATCACGGTTATTATTTGGGTAATCAGAACTTTACACGGAAGCGAAAGCGGAATAATGATGATCGCAATGTGGTCAGCTTTTCTAATTAACGCTGTATATGGATATTATAATTGGAATAAGGGGAGTAAAGAATTAAAATAATGAAGAAAACGGGACTTACCTTAGGAAAATATGCGCCATTTCATAAAGGACATCAATTTGTCTTTGATACAGCTTTGAGTGAAGTTGATGAGTTGGTTGTACTTATATATGAAACAGAGGTTACCGGAATTCCTCTACATATTCGTGCCAATTGGATAAGAAACTTATATCCGAAAGTTGAGGTTATAGAATGTTGGGATGGTCCGGATGGTTATTCCAATGAAAGATGGTTTGAGATTATTCAGGAAGAATATATTTTGAAGATGCTTAATGGAAAAAAAATCACCCATTTTTATTCAAGCGAATTTTATGGCGATCATGTAAGTAAGGCTTTAAATGCTGTTGACAGAAGAATCGATGAAGCCAGGAATATGGTTCCGGTCTCTGCCACGAAAATCAGGGAAAATTCTTTTGTGACTAAAGAATATGTAAGTGATATTGTTTACAGAGATCTTATAACGAAAATTGTTTTTCTTGGTGCTATGTCTTCTGGAAAATCTACTATTGTAGAAGCTTTAGCAAAGAAATTCAATACGACTTTTGCTCCTGAATATGGAAGGGAATATTGGACTCAGCATCAGGTAGACAGAAGGATAGGTCTTGAAGCCTTTGATGAAATAGCGAAAGGACATATCGAAATTGAAGACAGGGAGATTTTAAATGCTAATCAATATTTTTTTGTTGATACTAATGCCATTACTACCTATATGTTTGCAATGGATTATCATAGGAAAGCTCCCGATTTTTTAACGAAAACAGCCCATTTAAATTACAAACGATATGATTTGTTCTTTCTTTGCGATATTGATATTCCTTATGATGATACTTGGGACAGAAGCGGAAATCAAAAAAGAGAAGTCTTTCAAAAACAAATTATTGCTGATTTAAAGGAACGAAATATACCTTATATTCTGCTTTCAGGAAATCTGGAAAAAAGAATTCAGAAGGTAGAAAATGTACTTTCAGAATTCAAAAAGTATTCAAATTACTTTGGTTCTAAAATTTGATATAATTAAAGGTAAAAATATACTGTTAGAGATATCATCCTGAGCTTTATCGAAGAGTTCTAACATAAAAATCCCCCATTGAAATCTTTCAAAGGGGGATTTTAATTCTATTTAGGTTGACCGTTATTTCACAGAAATCTCATCAATAAAAATATAAGACTCACCTCCGGCTCCCTGATGCCATTCCGGAAGTTTTCCGAAATAATACGCTTTTACCTTGATGTAGCGGGCTTCAGTGGGAAGGATCTCTGCTCCGAAATCTTTGATCTGTACCTTTTCATCTTTGGGATCTATGGTATTGTCTATCGTTTTTAGAAGAACAAAGTCTTTACCGTTCATGGAAGCATAATATTCTACTTTCTTAGGCATTAAGATCCATGCTCTGCCGTCCTGAAGATAGTTAGAGGATAGTTTAGTAATCTGCTGAGGCGATTTTAAATCAATTACGGCTTCAAAATCCTGTCCCTGATAGCCATGCCATTCGCCTTTTCGCCAGTTTACATCCCCGTTGATCCCGTCAATCAGTGCCAGTTTTCCATTAGCTGTGTATTGGGGAGTTGCTTTTGAATGGATGTTGATATCCCAATAATTGGGTCTCCTGTTGAAATTAGCTACTGTAATAGAACTCTTTTCACCATTTTTTTCCGAATAGGCCAGAACCTGAGTTGTTTTACTGATGGTGAAAGGCCCTTTATAGGGTATGAAAGTCTTTCTTACATTGGCATCGCTTTCACTTAATGTCATATAATAGACTTTATCGGCCGGATTCAGTGGGGTGATCTGTACTTTTGAAGAGAAATCGAAGATCCTGTCAGAGGCGATAACTGGCGAAGCAGTAAGCTGTGTATATTTGAAATCCTTTGCTGGTTTGCTGTTTTCAAACCCTAATTTTTGAAGTTCAGATTGACTGGTATTTCTGGTGATTACTTTTGTGGTACCCTCTTCCAAATGAATTTTAACCTCATCAAAATAAGGGGTTGTGGTTTGCCATTCGGGTAGTCCGGGAGTAACGGCATAGATTCCCAATGAACTCAGGATATACCAGGCACTCATCTGGCCGCAGTCTTCATTTCCGATAAGTCCGTCCGGAGTGTTTTTATAGAAATTATCAAGAATATATTTGATCTTGGCATCTGTCTTCTCCGGTTTGTCTACATAGTTATACAGATAAGCGATGTGATGGCTCGGCTCATTGCCCTGAGCATATTGCCCCATCAGCCCTGTGATGTCTACCTGTTCTCGTCCTGTTGTTTTATCCGGGGCTGCAAAAATAGCATCAATGAACTGTTCAAATTTTTCTTTTCCGCCGTGAGCAGCGATCAATCCGGGAATATCCTGCTGCACAGAATACGAATAATGCCATGAATTTCCTTCCGTATAGTTATTGTTCACCTCCCTTGCATCAAAAGGCTCATACCAGTTTCCATTCTTTCTGGGTTGCATAAAACCACTGTTTGGATTGTAGAGATTTTTCCAGTTCTGGGAACGTTTCATGAAATACTGATAATCTTCTTTTTTGCCTAAAATCTTAGCCATTTGAGCGATACACCAGTCGTCGTAGGCATATTCCATCGTTTTGGAAACGCTTTCATGCTCATCATCGATGCTGATATAATTGTTCTGTTTGTAAGCATTTAACCCAAAAATATCCAGCATGGCAGAATTTTTAGAGGCCTGGAATGCTTTTTCATAATCAAAACCTTTAATTCCTTTAGCCATCGCATCTGCAATCACAGAAACAGAATGGTAGCCGATCATACATTCCGTTTCATTGGAAGCCAGCTCCCAAACGGGAAGTTTTCCACCCTGTTCATACTGTTTGATAAATGTATTGATGAAATCGGCCGTTCTCTTTCTGTCGATCAGGGTCATCAGCGGATGGGCAGCTCTGAAGGTATCCCAGAGTGAGAAGACAGAGTAATAATCAAACCCAGCGGTGGTGTATAGTTTGTTGTCGCGGCCTCTGTATTTTCCATCCACATCCATATTGATGTTCGGTTGGGTAAAAACATGATAAAGGGCAGTATAAAAGACAGAAAGTTTATCCTTATCGTCAGACTTAACTTCAATTTTTGAAAGCTCTTTGTTCCAGTCAGTTTCTGCCTGTTTTTTTACTATTTCAAAATCATTGGATGGGCCTTCCGCTAACATGTTTTTTTTCGTTCCTTCATAACCTGTTGGTGAAATGGCAACTTTTACACTGATCTTTTCTCCTTTTTTGACATCGGACGAAAAAGAAAGAGCCAGTTTGGTGCCGGTGAAAAGTTTATTTTCCTGCTTTCCGTTAACCTCTTTTTTTGAGATTTTCATCGGCTTTGAAAATTCAATTCTGGCGTAGATATATTGGTTGGTAGCCCAGGCTTCGCTTCTTCTGAAAACTTCGATAGTTTTATCATCAATGATCTTCACTTCACCTTCCAGCAATTTGTCCCTGTGGTTGAGATCCAGAATGATATTGGCTACTCCGGGTTTATTAAAAGTATATTCATGGTAACCGACTCTTTTGGTAGTGGTCAGGCGGACATCAATATTATTTTTGTCTAGTTTAACAGAATAAAATCCAGCTGAAGCCTTTTCATTTTTATGTGAGAACTTGGAAGAATAGTCTTTAGAGTCTAAGCTTGAATTCCCCATCGTAGGCATCAGCATGATATCCCCATAATCTGAAACTCCGGTTCCATTGAGATGCGTATGCGAAAATCCATAGATCACAGAATCTGAATAATGATAACCGCTGCATCCGTCCCAGCTTCCGTCTATCCTTGTATCCGGTGAAAGCTGCACCATTCCGAAAGGAACAATAGCTCCGGGAAAGGTATGGCCGTGCCCTCCGGTTCCTATAAAAGGGTTGACATATTGAGAATAATTCTGGGAATATATAATCTGGGCAATACATAAGGAGAAAATCGCCAGTCTTTTTTTCATATCATAATTTTATGTCAACGAATATATTGAAAAAATGACAGAACAGGATGTAATAAAAGAAAGACAGGAATTGTCTTATTATAAACTATTACTCCAAAATACATGAGGAAAATATTACTTTCTGGGGCCTTGCTGCTATCGGCTCTTGCTTTTTCGCAGCGCATCACAGGGAAAATAACGCAAACGGGAAATTCAGTTTCATATGTAGAGATTATAGCGGTAAAAAATAAGACCAGGCAGACGGCTATTTCAGATGAAAAGGGAAATTATACACTAAAACTTCCTGAGAATGGAAATTACATTGTAACACTGATTCAGAACGGAACAGAAATATCAACTGCAGACGTTAAGGTAAACGGAGATATGAAGCAGGATTTTTTTCTTGAAAAAAAAGAGGAAAAACAGATTGAAGGAGTTACTCTTACTGCCAGAAAAAAATTAATTGAAAGAAAAGCGGACCGGTTGATCTTTAATGTATCCAATTCTGTTGCTTCACAGGGAATGGATGGTGCAGAAGCACTGTCAACGACACCATTGCTTAAAGTGGATGATAATACAGGAATTTCGATTGCAGGGAAAAGTGGAGTAGCGGTGATGATCAACGAAAGAATGCTGAATCTTTCCGGAAGTGAGCTTGTCACTTATCTTAAAAGTTTAAGATCTGAGAATATTGAAAAGATCGAAGTGATTACTACACCTCCTGCAAAATATGAAGCACAAGGAAACAGCGGACTGATCAATATTGTTTTGAAAAAAAATCAAAATCTGGGCTGGAGTGGAAGTATGACTACCAGTCTTCAGCAGCAAACTTATACAGGATTTTCGAACAGCGCAACAATTAATTATCAAAATGAAAAACTGCGTTCCTCACTGAAATTAAGACAGTATGATACTCAAAAACATTCCTATGAAAATTATACAATAGAAGGCGCAGACGGGCTGAAGAGTTCAGATGACAGAAGAGATTTCGGTAACGGGCTTGGGGCTAATTTAAGTGTTGATTATCAACTTAACGCTAAATCCAATGTAGGATTTATCTACGATTATGGTTTCGGACATTCCAATATGGATGTTCAGAATACTTCAAATTATTTTCAGGATGGAATATATACGAGCACACTTTCTACTTATGCGGAACACCGTGCCAAAAACCAGCAACAGACGGTAAGTGCTTATTATGATCTTAAATTCGGAAAACAAGATCATAAGCTAAGTATTACGGGAAACTATTTTTCCAATACACCAGAAAGTATGATTGATTTTACCACGATGGAAAATTCAGGCGACAGTTTTGTAGTGAGAACACCTTCTTCTGTTGATTATAAAATTTATTCCGGACAGGTTGATCTTACGCTTCCCTATCAATTTGCAACAGTAGAAACGGGAATTAAGTTTACCAATTTTGATAACAACTCAGATATTTCTTATCAGAATCTGAGTGATGGAAGTTTTGTCACAGATCCTGTAAAGAGCAATGTATTTGAATACAATGAGAAAAACTATGCAGGCTATCTCAGCTTTGAAAAAGATTTCAATGAAAAATGGTCGGCAAAAGCAGGACTTCGCTATGAATATTCTACAGTCAATGGGAATTCCTTAACTTCCGGACAGCAGACTGAAAATTCTTATGGCAAATTCTTTCCTACGGCTTATGTCACTTATAAAATCAATGAGAATAATACTTTCAGTTTAAATTATTCGAAAAGGATCAACAGACCGGGATTCCGCGCAATTAATCCTTACCGATGGTACATCAATGTCAATTCTTATTTTACCGGAAATCCTTTACTTAAACCCTCTATCAACCATAATTTTGAGATTTCACATGTGTACAAAGGAAAACTGTCAACAACTGCTTATTTCCAAAGAACGGTGGAAGCATTCAGCCAGTTAGTGAATCTTCAGGGTGAAAGCAGGATCAGTACTTTTGCTAATTTTTATAATCAGAACAGTATGGGAGTTACTGTAAATTATTCTGATACCTTCTTTAAATTCTGGGAGGCGAACTATTCTGCCGACCTGTCTTATATGGAAACTAAAGTTTTTGATACTGATGCTGCATCAAGAAAAGGAAACAGCTATAGTTTTGATTTTCAGAACAACCTTTCGCTCAACAAAAATAAAACGGTACAACTGATCTTTAACTATTGGTTCAGGCTGCCTTCCAATTCAGGGAATTCCTATATGAATTATGCAGGACTTGTTACTGCAGGGCTTAAATTGAGCCTTATGGAGAAGAGTCTGCAGATGAATCTATTGGTTTCAGATATCTTTAAACAAGGGAGAAGCCGTGGAGAAATTTATTATACAACAGGCACTCACTATTACAATAATTATTATGATGCCAGAAGGCTTACTTTATCAGCAACCTACACATTTGGAAATAAAAAGGTAAAAGGGGCAGATCGTAATGTGAGATTTGATGAGAAAAACAGGGCGAACTAAAAGAAGCTTGTCCGTTAAAAGATGTATTGTTTTTATCCGTTGAATACAGATTTCTGGAGAGAGTTGTGGTTGAATAGGGTTTGGCTAAAGCCGGATGAACGTTGATATATTTGTTAAACGGGCTAAAGCCCGTTCCTATTGAATTGATATACGACCTTAAACTTCTCCTTCGAAAAGATCATCCAGATAATGCTGTTGGTGAATTTCTGAACGGTCTGTCCCCAGGAATTTTTTCCATGATTGGGATTCGTGGTATACAATTCCCATTTCCCAGACGCAATACGTAGGCATATGAATTGTATTTCTGTCCCAGACTTCAAATGTTCCGGAGCCGTCATAATAAACACTTTCCCAGAGCTCATTTTCGCTTCTCCAGGTACAGACCAGCAGGAGGTAGTTTTTGCCACACCTGTGCATAATGACAAATCCAAGATCTTCTTTATTCTGGAAATTTTCGTCAGCATTTTCAAGGCAATTTTTAGCATTACTCAGATCCTGTGGAGAGATGTCAGCAGGGTTTTCTGCGAGATCGTACCATTTGAATCTGGTTTTTCCCAGCGTGAAAATACCTTTGGGAGACGCATATTTAGAGGGATAGATAGTAGAATTCATAGGTCATATGTATTATAGTGAAACTGTGTTTTAAAGATGGTGATAAGAATATAGGGAAAGTATGTTTTGTCATGTTATTTATCACATTGGGTTATAGATTTTATTGATTCTAAATTATCAAAAAAAACCGTAAATTTGTGAACAATTTATATTTAGTATGTTGACGAAAGAAAAGGTTCAAGATTTCCTTAAAGAGATAGAGGTACATGATTTGGTGAATAACTTTCAGATCATGGGTAATGATGTTTATATTGACATGACTGCCCATTCTCCCGCCATGCACGAAAAGAAAAAGCTGGAGGCAGCGATGAAGCAGGCTTTTGCCAGTGAGTTTGGAGAAGATATTCATCTGAAACTTAAAATTGTTTCTCCGGAACCAAGTGAGATTCAGCAAAGCCAGATCAAAGGTAAACAGATCCCGGGAATTCAAAATATTATTGCTATTGCTTCCGGAAAGGGAGGCGTAGGAAAATCTACAGTTGCTGCAAATATGGCAGTTACTTTAGCTAAAATGGGTTTCAAAGTAGGATTACTGGATGCTGATATTTACGGTCCATCTGTTCCTACGATGTTCGATACTGAAGGTGAAAAACCAATCTCTGTAGAAGTGAACGGAAAAAGCATGATGAAGCCTGTTGAAAATTACGGAGTGAAAATGCTTTCTATAGGATATTTTTCAGGTGCTAATCAGGCCGTTGTATGGAGAGGCCCAATGGCTTCAAAAGCGCTGAACCAGATGATCAGAGATGCAGCCTGGGGTGAACTAGACTTTTTATTGATCGACCTTCCTCCGGGAACAGGAGATATTCACTTATCCATCATTCAGGAAGTACCTGTAACAGGGGCTGTGATCGTAAGTACCCCTCAGCACGTAGCATTAGCAGACGTTAGAAAAGGGATTGCGATGTTCCAGATGGAAAGTATTAACATTCCGGTTCTTGGATTAATCGAAAATATGGCGTATTTTACGCCGGAAGAATTACCAGATAATAAGTACTATATCTTTGGACAGCAGGGAGCTCAGTATCTTGCTGAAGATCTGGGGATTCCTGTTTTGGGAGAGATTCCGTTGATTCAAAGCATCAGAGAAGCTGGAGACGTCGGAAGACCTGCAGCCCTTCAGGAAGGCTCTAAAATTGCAGAAATCTACACCGAAACAGCAAGAAAAATGGTAGAAAGCCTTCTGGAAAGAAATAAAAACCTTCCACCTACCGAAGCTGTAAAGATTTCGACCATGGCAGGATGCTCGCCGAAAGCTAAAAAATAATGATTTTCAATTAAGTTTGAAAAAAAACCGAATTGAACTAAAGAAATATGGAAACAAATATAGCACACGAAGATACAGTAACGAGAGTAATGGAAGCTCTGGAAAGCATCAGACCGTTCCTGAATAAGGATGGAGGTGATATCGAGCTTATTGACGTGAAGGATAACCAGGTTTTTGTGAAACTTTTGGGTAACTGTTCCGGGTGTTCGCTGAATTTTTCAACCCTGAAGCTGGGGGTGGAAAATACCATTAAGCAACACGCTCCGGAGATTCAAAAAGTAATCAATGTAGAGTAAAAAATTACACGAAATATTTTTTAAAGACAGGTTTTTTCAGCCTGTCTTTTTTTGTTTATGTATAATAAAAATACCTGTTAGTCCATTCAACCTTTGATTCATTTCTTCTGAGCTTAAACTATTTTAATGTTTTGTATTACAAAAACAGATACGTGTTTTTTAGATTAAAATTTACATGAGTTAAGTGGTGATAATGTAATTATTGATGAATTTATTTGTAAATTTAATAAATACTAACACTATTGATAATGAATGTAAAGATGCCTTCCATTTGTATTTTCAAAATATTAATGATGATATTTTGTTACAGTTCGTCCTTATATTTAGGTCAGAATATTGATCATAAAAAGATAGATTCTTTACTACATATTACAGAAAATAAATCCAAAAATTTTCAGTATAACGAAAGTGTGAATTTGGGAAAAGAGGCGATAAAATTATCCGAAAGTACATTCTACCATGAAGGTATCATAAAGGGGAACTTTTGGGTTGCATCGGGGTTATGTAATTTGGGAGATTATAAAGAAAGCTTTATTTATATTGAACGGCTAGAGAAAAGTAAGGGCTACCAGGAGTATATAGATAGAAACCCTGATTTTAATTTTAAACTCACTGATTTAATAGGCAGAAATTATCTCGCTCTGGGATTTAAAAAACAAGCGATACAACAGTTCAGAAAAGAATTGGTTTTAGCAGATCTTTACCCTAGCTCAAAAGAAAAGATCTCCCAAAAAATTTTTGCATTTATTCAACTTTCAGCCTGTTATGAGGACGTTGATGGGGATAGTACCTATTATTATTTAAATAAAATGTCATCTGTTTTGAAAGTCAACCCGATGCCGGAACACAACCTTTTTCTGTATTTGAATCTGTCTGATTATCATAAGAATTTTACGAAGAATGTAGATTCAGTCTATTACTATAATTCGGATGCTATAAAACTGGCCGAAAAATTACAGTCTCCCTATCTATATCTTGCCCTTTCCCAAAAAGCTAAAATTTTACATTGGCAGAAAAAATGTAATGAGTCTTTGACTTCTTGTTTTGACGCCCTGGAAATAGTGACACGAAAAAAAAGAATTGAAGACAGGATTTCGTTATATAAATTGATTGCAGATAATTACAGATGTCTCGGAGACCGGGAGAAAGAACTTTTATATATTGATAAGCATATTACGACTAAGGACAGCCTCGCAGAAACCAGAAAGGAAGGTGTACAGATTTCTGCTGACAGGCTTTCAGCCGAAACAACCAAAACAGAGAATAAGGTTAATGATGTAAAAAGATCGGTGTGGTTTATAATTATGATCTCTGTTACCCTTTTACTTATAGCCGGGATAAGTATTGCGAGGATCAAAAAAAGGAAAAGTGAGTTTATTGAACAGAAAGAACAGGAAATACGATTGCAGGAACAGCAAATAAATGCCCTTCATGATACGAGGCTGGACAAGATTCAGGAAGAAGTTATACTGTTGGCAAAAGAAAATTCTCCGGACTTTTTAAGTAAATTCAAAGAAGCGTATCCCAATTTTTATCAAAATATACTCCATATTGAGCCTAATCTTAAAAACTCGGAGCTCATTTTCTGTGCTTATTTAAAACTAAATTTTGGCACTAAAGAAATCGCTACTTATACTTTTGTTACCCCACGTGCTATACAAATACGCAAAAACAGACTTAGAAAAAAATTGAATATACCTTCAGATGATGATATTTATCAATGGATGGATAAATGGAGTTAAATTTTGTTTTCATTTGATTTTTAGTGTGTTATGAAAATGAGATATCTATGTGATAGCTCATTTTTTTGTTTTTCCACAAGACTTTATTTGTTTTGTTACAGAATTATACGATTCTTAAAACACTAAAAAATGGAAAAAAAATTATTATCTATACTCGGACTGAGTATTTTAAGTGTGATGTATTCCCAAGTAGGTATTAATACTTCCACTCCCCAAAAAAATCTACATGTTAACGGAGCACTACAGGTCACAAATGAATTCAGCGTTGGTGGAAGTAGCTCCACACCGGGTAGTGCCGGGCTCAGTGGCCAGGTTCTTAAATCCAATGGACCCGGGCAGGCTCCTGTCTGGGAAACTATTGCGGGGGTTCCTACTTCTACAGGAACGGTAATTGCAGTTGCAGGTCAGTTTCTGGTAGCCCAGGAAATTACGGTACAGATGACATCGGATTTTACCACAACAACTTCTGGAGTACCATTGACTATTGGAAATTTAAATAGTGAGATTATCGATAACGAGAACCTTTTTACAGGAAGTGCAAGTACCAATTCTTTTAAAGTTTCTTCCAACGGAGTTTATCAGGTTATGATGAACGGCCAGCTTTCTTCTACAATAAGCCCTACTAATCCTGTTATCGGTATTTGGGATGATACGGCAAATCGCTGGGTTGCCCGGGTAAATGATGATTACACTGCTTCAGTAGGAGGTGTGCAGACGTATACTCTGATTACTTCCATTCCTATGCTGGCAGCCAATACCTATTCTTTTAGAATGGCTAGTTCTGCCGGTAATTTGACAATGAGGGCTTTAAGCAGTGGTGGCAGTGGTTCAGGACCAGTAACCCAAGTTTCGTTAAGAAGGTTAAAATAATTGCATAATCATACCTTTTCATAAACAGTATAATTTCCTTTTACAATTTTTTTTGATGAAAAAACATAAGCTAATATTATTACAGCTCAGTTGTGCAGCATGTTTTTATAGTGCTCAGCAAGGTGGTGTGGGAATAGGTACTAGCAACCCGGATCCCTCAGCAATTTTGGAAATTAAAGCATCCAACAAGGGGCTTCAACTGCCGATAGTATCTCTTACTTCTACCGCTGATATTCTTACGGTTCCCAATCCTAAAACCGGTTTTATAGTGTATAATAAAGCAGTCGCAGGTTCAGGAAATTCAGCAGTAGATAAAGGCCTTTACGCATATAATGGCACTACCTGGGAGAAAATGTGGACCAAGACCAACGTAAAAACGGAAGTCAATAAAATTCCTTTTATAACTCCCGTGTTTGCAGCAAGTAATATGGCGATATCCTCAAGTATTGCTGCAGATACTATTTCTAATATCACCTTCAATACGCTATACCAAAATTCACCAGCAGGAGTTCAGGGGAGTTCAGGAGCCTACACTGGGTATACAATTCAGCAAGCGGGGGGATATGTGATCTCGTTTAATGTGGATATTCGGAATGTGTCCGGAGATACGCAAGGTCATGCAGCCGTGTACGTAAGAAAGAATGGAAGTACCATCTGTACCTATGGTGCAGCCAAGGTTCATCAGTTTGGAGGCGTTTCCAGCAGCTGCAATGTAAAACTAGTCGCTGGAGATGTTATTTCTTTTGCTGCACAATCTTCCAATGCTGATTTTCAGATAACTAATCCTAATGTTTCAATTTCAAGAACATCTAACTAATTGAATTATGAATACAAGACTATTAAGTGCGTTTTTGGGATTAATGATGATCATGAGTAATGCTCAGGTCGTAATAGGATCCAGCAATGTGTCTCTTGCCGCAATTCTTAAACTTGATGCTAATAATAAAGCGCTAAGGATTCCAAATCTTTCAATAACATCCAGAACGAGTACGACAATCCCTATTGTATCTCCTGTATCAGGACTCATGATCTATAATACCAACACAGATATTGTCAATAATATAGCAAAAGGAATTACGTATTGGGGCAGTGACAATCAATATCATTCTCAGGCAACACCTACAGCAACCGAAGCTGCTATTTCATCTTCGCAGATTCCTTTACTTATTTTTAGTGCAGCTATTGGACAGAAACCTATTACTCCTTTAGGTAGTGCATTTGGAGGCTCTCGTGTAAATCTTACCTTGACTACTCCTGAAATTATTATGGATAAATACTCAGGATGGAATGTTTCGACCAGTGAATATAAAATTCCTGCTACAGGAATTTATATGATAGAATTTATTGCCAATATGTCCAATACAGGCAATGCGGGTGGAACAACATTATTAGATTTATATAAAGCCGGTACCACAACATTAATAGCTACAGCTTTTGGGGGCTTTAATCCTCTTACGAACAGAATGTATACCACTTTAACTACTACTCAGAATTTAACGGTGAATGAGCTTCTTAATTTTAAATATATATTCACTGCCAATAATTACAGAATGGAATCCGGAACACTCAATATTTATAAATATCAATAACTAAGCAATGAAATTACCATTTAAAAGTATATGTACAACACTGATTTTCATTAGTGTTATGGCAAGGTCGCAGGTGGGAATTGGTTTGGCGAATCCTGATTCATCCACTGTATTAGATTTGTATAGTACTTCCAAAGGTTTATTAATGCCGCGGGTACAGCTTTTAGGAATTAATGATACCACTACTATTCCGGTAACATCTTCTGCCGTTTCACCGGATGAAGGAATGCTGGTGTATAATATAGCAGACGCTGGTGTTTCACCATCGAATGTTATTAAAGATACTTTTTATATATGGACAGGAACCCAATGGGAAAGTATCGGAGAAGTTTCTGATGTCCGGGCAGAAATTAATAATAAAAATATCACCCAAATCGTGTTTTCAGGAATACCGGCAGTAGTATCATCAGCCTATACGGCATCAGCCTATTCAGCTTGGACAACAATGAATTTTTCTACGGAAAAAATAGATACCAATAATACTCACAACGCGGGTACTTTTACGATACCGGCAACGGGACTGTATTCTTTTTCCGGAAGTGCAGAATTAAATTTATCTTCTAATAGTGGTACTTTAAAATCTTTTGGAGCCCGCATTATAAATGTTACCACCTCTACAGTGTTGGCGGCATCTTATTTTGGGACCAGTGCAGGTGGTTTTCAGGGGAGTATGCCATTATATTGGATGGGCACACTGCCTGTAGGGACTCAGATACAAGTACAGTATAGGGTGAGAGATAATGTATCAAGTACTTTGTCGACCAACACAAATTCTAATATCACCCTACGAAAACATTTCTGATGATTTCATGTAGTCTCTTTATCTTTTATTTATTCATCCCTTAAATAGTGTAAAGGAGAGGCTACTTTCGATTATATTTTAAAAAAAACATAAGAATTAATAAGGGAAATTCATAGTCAAGACTTCATATACATGCCGGAAGAGATAATCAATAGGTTTTTAGCTCGACTTCATCTTAGGTGGTTACAGTATGGAAGCTATTTCAAATGATTATATATCAATTCCGTCAGGATTATAAACAGATTGTAAGATGTCAGATAAATTAAAAAATATCCATGTAGGGGTGCTGGTTCAGCAGCGTGTAAATGTGTGTGAAATGGAAATGTCTCGTATTTGTGCCTTTTTCAAATGTTCAGAGATAGAAATTAATCTGATGCTTCAGTCTGAAAGTATGGATTCTTATCTGTTATTAAGATGGAGCAAATTATTAGGGTATGATTTCTTTAGAATCTATTCTCAACATTTGATACTGTATTCGCCACCTTTTGCAGCAGAGAAAAAAAATAATGACAAAAAACTACCCGAGCTTCCACAGTTTCGTAAGCATATTTATACAAAAGAAGTAATAGATTTTATACTTGAACTTGTAGAATCCGGAAAGAAAACAAAAAATCAAATCATGGAGGAATACAGAATACCCAGAACCACTTTATATAGGTGGATCAGTAAGTATAATAATCAGAATGATCATTGAATGTATAAAAAGAGAACGAGAGAAGTTTATGGAGTTTTCAATGAATTGATTATGAAAAATTTAGGTCCGGATTATAAAAAAATTTATACTGATATTTTACATTTGAAATATCCTCATAAATGGGAGATGTGTCGGCTATTATTGAATAAAAAACAACTTTCATTTTTTGATATCATAAAAATTAATGCCCTAATCTTTGGCTCTGTCAGTAAAGAAGCATCAGTTTTTAATCAAAAACACCGTTCATACAGTAAGGAAGCTATTATTAAAATATTAGAGTATCAGGAAAAAAATCAGTTAAACAATACGCAGGTAGCTTTGCATTTTAAACTAAGCAGAAATTCAATAGCGAAATGGAAGAAGAACTTTAAAGATATAAATATGTAATATGATGATTATCTTAATTCTTTCAAACTTTAGCTGTAAAAATTTTATTCGCAGTTATATTTAAAGCCGTAAAGAGGTTAAAAGCTTGTCTATCTTGACTTTAGAGCGTTTTCCGATAAATAAATTAGCTTTTATTAAAACCATACAAATCGATATTTTATAGGTGTGTTTTATGCTGGTTTTTATTGGTTTTATTGAGCTTTTTTAATTATATTTGTTAAAAACGCACCCTATGTTTGAATTTCTGCAAAACTTAGAACCTCTTCATCAGGGGTTTTGGTATACGGCCATCGCAGCCAGCTTTATCTTTCTGATTCAAACGGTTCTTACTTTTGTCGGAGGAAGTCATGGAGACGTGATGCATTCCGATTTTAGTGGTGATAGTCATGCTGACAGTCCTTTTCAGTTATTTTCTTTCAGAAACCTCATTAATTTTCTTTTAGGATTCGGATGGAGTGGTGTAGCATTCTATAGTTCAATAGGAAGCAAGTCGCTACTCATCTTTGTTGCCGTGCTGGTGGGGGCAGGGTTTATATTTTTATTCTTTATCCTTATCCTTCAGATCATGAAACTTACGGAAGATAACACCTTTAAGATGGAAAACCTCATCGGCAGGGCAGGAGAAGTATATCTCACCATTCCTGCAGATATGAGCGGTAAAGGGAAAATCACCATTTCTGTAAACGGAACCAGCCACGAACTTCCGGCAATGACGGAAGAAAAAGAAAAGATCCCGTCCGGTGATTCGGTGAGGGTTACCTACATTTATGACAAGATCCTTGTCGTTTCAAAAATTTAATTCATTATCAACCATTTTATAAAAACTATTTATGGCAATACCAGGAAGTCTTATTTTAACATTAGTTATTGTACTTGTACTATTCGTCACATTTTTAGCCCTTATTTCTAGGTATAAAAGATGTCCGTCGGATAAAATTTTAGTTATTTACGGTAAAACAGGAGGTAGCTCTGCAAAATGTATCCATGGAGGGGGTGCTTTCGTTTGGCCTGTTATTCAGGATTTTGCTTATCTTGACTTAAAACCGATTTCTATTGAGGCCAATCTTACCAATGCCCTATCCAGACAGAATATCCGTGTGGATGTACCGTGCCGGTTCACCATTGCCATCTCTACAGAACCGGATTCTATGGGAAATGCAGCGGAAAGATTATTAGGACTGGCTCAGGAACAGATTCAGGAACTTTCTAAAGATATCCTGTTCGGTCAGCTTCGTTTGGTTATTGCAACAATGACGATTGAAGAGATCAACTCAGACAGAGATAAATTCTTAGATAATATTTCTAAAAACGTAGATACGGAATTAAAGAAAATTGGGTTAAAGCTGATCAACGTCAACGTTACGGATATCAGAGATGAATCAGGATATATTGAAGCTTTAGGTAAAGAAGCGGCGGCAAAAGCAATTAACGAAGCCATCATCAGTGTTGCTGAGCAAACTAAGATCGGGGAAACCGGGAAAGCCATTGCTGACAGGGAAAAAGATACTCAGATCGCCGAAACGCAGAGAGACAGAGACGTGAAAATTGCGATTACGCAAAAAGATAAAGAGATCAGCATTGCTTCAGCCATTAAGGACGAATCTATTGGTAAGGCAGAAGCGGCAAAAGAATCCAGAATTGCTACTTCATTAGCCAACTCTATCGCTGTAAAAGGGGAAAATGAAGCAAAGATCACCATTGCGAACTCTGATGCTGAAAGAAGAGAAAAAGAAGCAGAAGCCTTAAGAATTGCAACGGCTGCCGAAAAAGTACAGGCTGCAAGATCTTTGGAGGAATCTTACCTGGCAGAACAGAAAGCAGAGGTCGCCAGAGGAGAAAGAGAACGTTCTACCCAACAGGCGAATATTGTAGTACATGCAGAAATTGCGAAACAAAAAGCCATTATTGATGCTGAAGCTGAAGCGGAAAAAATAAGATTACAGGCAAAAGGAGAGGCAGATGCTATTTTTGCTAAAATGGAGGCCGAAGCAAAAGGTCTTTATGAAATCCTGACCAAACAGGCTCAAGGTTACGATAAAATAGTACAAGCTGCAGGAGGCGATACCAACAGCGCCTTCCAGTTATTATTAATTGAAAAACTTCCTGAATTGGTTAAAACACAGGTGGAAGCTGTTAAAAATATTAAAATCGATAAAATCACGGTTTGGGACAGCGGAAACGGACAGGACGGAAATGGCTCTACGGCTAATTTCGTTTCAGGAATGATGAAATCTGTACCCCCATTGAACGATCTGTTTAATATGGCCGGACTTAATTTGCCGGATTATTTAAAAGGAAAGCAGGATGAGGTTAAAACAGAAATTGTAACCGTTCCGGAAAAGAAAGAGAAAAAGAATTTTGATGATATGAATCCGGAAACTGAAGTTCCGAAAGCATAATATTGAAATATAGAGATAAGACTCGGGCGGAAAGCGAAGCTTTCCGCCCGAGTCTTTTATTCTAAAATAACTTTTACACGGGGATATGCAAAGATTTGAAGTATTTGATTATAATAACTATCCAATAAATATTAGTTAATAACTATTTTTTTGTTAAAATTTGTTATATTCTGAACTAATAATTTCTACCACTTTTTCCAATTCTTCTGAGATCTGTTTTCCACTGAATCTTAAATATTTTACACCTAATTTTTCTAGAGATTTGTTGATTTTTTTGTCTTTCTCAATGTCGTGAAAGTCGCTACCATCACAAAATATCGCTAATTGTTTTTCTGGAAAATAAAAGTCAGCTTGTGTTATCAGTTGATCTTGGCCAATCCAAATTGGGCTATTTTGCATTTCGAAATAATTTGCAATTATATCTCCTGTCTTAAATATATTAGTCTGAATAACTGGTTTTAAACTCGCAAGATACATACCCTGCAAAAGAAATAGCTCTATAGGCGAGTCGCATCCAAATATTCTTCTGGGTTGTGAATTTGTAAAATTTTTAAAAAAAAGATTTGTTTTAAATTTTTTATATTTTGCATTTATTATAGGACTAAAGTTTGTATTTTCTGGAAAAATTATTTCTTTTTTATCATAGATTGGCGACAAAAAATACATTCCCCAATTAAACCCAACCGTATCGGTATATCCATCATAACCTATATTGGAGAATAATTCATATGTCAAACCTATTCCTTTTTTCCAAGATTGAAAAGGATTGAATTCTGTAAAAACTAGATTGTTGTCTTGGCTTAATTCCTCAACATTCATTTGTTTTAATAGATCTATACCCCATGTATCTATTTTACCATTTTCTGTCATTGGAAGCAACGATATATTATATGGAAGTCCTTTTAGAGATCCATCAGGACAGTCTTCAATTGCATAAAAGTTAAATACAATACCTATTGCCTGAAACTCTTTTACTCCGATACTTTCATAATATTCATATTCTTCATCTGTTGGATTGACAAATATTACAGGAGGTTTATCATATTTTGTTATAAACTCATATCTTGATTTTGTCAAGGGTAAGAGACCACTCAATGAGTGAAAATCTAAGTTTAGAAGTGCAGGAATATGTAAGAAATCAATGTCGAAATCTTTTTGTTTTGGAAAATGATTATAATATTTTAAATTCTTCTTTAAAAATTTTGGTCTATTTTGAATCATTATATTAATTGTTATTATATATGATAATCCATTTGCATCTGCTCTAAGATCTCTTTTGCTGATTTTAAATTTGAATTATTCTTAAAATGGTTTAATTCTTTCAGACGATATAGAATATTAGGGCGGGTAACATTAAAATACTCACTTAATCTATATAATAATGTTTGGTAGTTTAAGTAGTTGTCTTTTTGATCATCTAGGTACAATATACCTTTATTTATTCCAAGCTTTTGCTGATTTCGCCAAAGCATTGCTAAAATGGATGTTTTGGGTAATATCATATTTATTGAGAAATAATTTGCTTGCCACTCAATCCAATGTCTGGGATTTATAAGCGAATGTTTTCCTATTTTAAAATTATATTCACTTTCATTAAAATTATTATATGTATTTTGATCAATTATTAAATTTTGATGTAGCTTGTAATGCCCAAACTCATGACATAAAACAAACAGCTCTCTTTTTGTATTTCGTATATTTTTATTTAATGAAATAGTATTATTATCTATATCACAAGAACCTAGCAAATCAAATTTATCAGTATAAGTAATATGAATGCCATATTTTTCATTGATATAACTTTTCAAGCTATCAATGTCCAAATTTTTTGCTTGAGCTAAAATTTTAGAATTGATTTGATTAATTTCTAAATTACACATTTCTTCAATGCTTTCCTTATTAATTTTATCAATATTATAGCTAATTCCAGAAGTGAATTCTTCACAAGCCTTTTTAATATGATTATCAATAATCTTTGTTAATCCTAAAATTCCTAGATCTTCAATTGGACCATACAATGTTGGAATAGAGATTTCTTTTGAGTTAATTTTATGATATATTATTTTATAATTGTTTATATCATTTGCTTGAATAACCATAAATCCATTTGCTTCAGCATAGCTCTTTGCACCTTGTTGTAAAAGTGATTTAGTTATAAATATTGCTTTAGCGTTTGCTCCGGAAACTTCTTGTATATCATTGTGGAATTTTTTAAGCTGGTTAACTCCAACTCGATTTTTGTAATCTTTACATTCAATGAAATATATGATTGAGAATCTTTCTGCATTTGGTGGCCAAACTTCTATTACATAATCAAATTCAACTGTGCCTTCTCTCGATTTACAGTTGTATTTTTTCTTTTTATAAGTTCGAATGAAATTGGAATTTATGAGAATTTCTTCTTGTGAAATTAATTTATGTATTAGGTCGATTCCAATATCTTCAAATCTATCTCCTTTTAAAACGGTATTCATTTAATTATTATTAGTTTTTGTGATTTAAGTATTATAAGAAGTAATAATAGTCTGATTAGGAATATTAAAAGTTTTTTTAATAAATATAAGACTTGTTTTTATTATTTTCAACTTCTAGAAGAATCAAAACTACTGAATTTACACATCAAAAAAAAGCCCCGGAAAATCCGGGACCCCATCAACTTAATTATATTTATATGCTATTTTACAATAACCCTTTTAATTGGCCCTTCTGATGTTTTCAAAAGGTAAACGCCTGCAGATAGTTTTGAAGTGTCTATGGTCAATGCATTTTTATCTTTTCCCAGCATTTTTCCTGACATATCATACAGCTCATAATCCTGAGCTCTGTTGAAATATAGCGTATTTCCTTTCGTTACAGGATTTGGGAATACATTGAATGTGGCCTTCTCTGTTTTTGTTTCACCCGTTCCCAATGTAACCGGAGAAACTACTTCATACATGGATAATGTTCCGCTGATTTCATTCGCAATAATCACATAACCTTTTCCTGTTGTGGTGTTACCCGGAGCAATGTAAGTAATGCCTTCAGGGCCATTATCCCCGCCATAAGCTGAGGTAGAACGGGAATGTTTATAGTCTGTGAATGTAGGATTATTGGGATCAGTAATATTATAAACCATGACACCTCCGGTTCTTTCTAAAGTAATGAAAGCGTAGGTCTGCCCATTGATGGTCGCTAAAGCAACTCCTTCCGGTTCAGGACCTTTGGCCCGGCTTCGGTTTTTGGCACCGTTGCCTTCATTATCGGCATTAAAGATAAGAGGATGATAGGCCGCGATATATCTTTCAAACCGATCACCACTGTCATAAACCAATTGTTTGGTATCAGCATTAAAAATTGAGAATGAACGGGCACCCAAAGCTGAAATTTCTTCAAAATCTGAATCTGCATCCGTATTTCCCGTCGCACTGGAAACCCTGAATCTTCCAAGATTATGGGATGCTTTTAAGACCGATGCCTGAGGAGACAGTACAGGATCTAATGTATAGGTTCCAGCTCCTACAGTGGTTCTTTCGCTGTATCCTGAAAGATCTTTTTCGTCACCTTCATTAGCTGTTACAATATAATGGGTATTTCCTATTTTGTAATTCTGAACCGCATCCGGAGTGTAATAGGCTTTTACCGGCCAGTTTGCAATTAACACTTCACCATTATTGTCTGAAGCATCAAAACCATTACCCGGAAGACTCATATCTTTTTTGCCCAATCCCCAGATTCCGGTAATTGTTTTTGTTGCTAAATTGATCTCCGTTACTGCATTGTTTTCCTGAAGCGTTACCCAGGCTTTCTGGCTGTCTGCGCTTACAGTAACATATTCAGGTTCCAGATCCTGAGAAAGTGTATTATTAGTTCTTACTTTTCTTAGTCCCGTTGCCATTAAAGCTGCAGTTTGAGAATCGAAACTGTTAAAGTTCAGCGTTGTGACATTACTTTGGGTAAGATTTCCTATACCACCCGAGATATCAATAATACTGATGGTTCCTTCGGGGTCTATCGTATAGGCATCATTCGGTTCGCCTTCATTGGCAGTAATCACTTTGGTTCCGTCCGGAGTGAAAGCGACCATATCAGGAAGAGCGCCTACTGTTACCTGTTTCAGGAAGTTTCCGTTAATATCGAAGAAAACTACGGAACCGTTCTGCTGTGGATCTGCATTCGGAGAAGCGGTGGCGATAATACCGTTTTTAACAGCAATACTTGTGATTCCTCCGTATGGAGCCATATTTACGGTTTTCACCACTGACAGAGCTGTAGGGTTACTGAAATCAATAATGTCAAAAACATCCGTGATCGAGCTGATGGTGAATAGTTTCTGTGTAGCCGGGTCATGAACTACAATTTCTGTGGAGCTGTTGTTATTTCCGGAAGGATCAAAGCTTCCGATATAGTTGAGCTGGATCTGTCCAGAAGGAACGGGGGCAGGTTTATCATTATCCACAATATAAACCGTTGCCGTATTATCTCCGGAAATAGTAGTTCCCGCTGGATTTTCTAAACTTAGAACAAAATATTCTGCCTGCTGCTCTTCCAGTGTATCATCAATGATTGGAATATTGACAGTATAGCTGGTCGTAGAAGGGGTAATATTGATCGTTTGGTTCGCCAATGTAAAGTCGCTGCTGTTAGCAGTACTAAATGGTGATGGCTTTACCACAAGGTTCACCGAGGCTGCTGAAGGATTGATAACATTGATCTTCAATGCCAGAGTTCCTGCATTCTCATTCACCTTAATGAAATTCTTATCTAAAGAAACCGTTGTCCCGGCAGTTGTAAAAGTGCTTGAGGTTAATGTTGTAATCCCATTATCACTTACATCTTCAACAGCATTCGGCTTAAGAGACAAATAATAGGTCTGCCCGGGAATAAGAAGTGCTGTTGGAATTACTGTGATCTTGTTATTATTAAACGTGGTCGTGAAGGGAACTGGAGTACCTGAAGCATTTCCAATACGGAATTCTACAAGGTTTTGTGCATTAGAATCGGTGATCGCGGAATTGTCTGTAAGTCTTACATTTTCATTAAAAGAAATAGAGGGATTTACAGAAGTGGAAGCATTATTTGTGTTGTGAGCGGGAAGATAGGTCGTCGTGGGAGGGGTAGTGTCGGTTCCGCCGGCAGTGGTAGCATCTACGGTAAAATTATCGAAACGGTTATTGCCTCCCGTTCCACCTCCTGTTGCAGAAAATTCTACTTTTAATTTAAAATTCGGGTTATTGGAAACTCCGGAGACTGCAGAAAAGTCGAAAGTGATCAGTTGAGGATTGGCATCCTGTGGATTAACCGTCTGATAGGGAACAAAAGTAGTTCCATCCGTTGAATAAGACCAGGCCTGAGTTCCTGCCCCCTGTCCGGATCTTCTTGTTGTAAACTTTACAACGGCATTTTGATAGCCTGTTGTAGGAAGGTTAAATTGTAATCCACCCCCAATCGGATTGTTGAATCTTAAATGGGTTCCGGACGGATCGCCGTTTCTCGTATTGAGATTATCAATATTGAAATTCTGTCCGGTACCTCCCGCAAAATCTATTTCGCTGGTTCCTCCGGCTATGGCAGCAAGAGAGCCGCTGACTAGAGTGGAAGAAGGAGTTGTAATAGATGTGGAAGAGGCATTATTGTTAAAATTCCAGTAATGGATTAGGGTCTGTCCGAAAAGTCCGCCCTGAAGGAAGAATGCGGCAATGACAGATCCTTTTAAAAGATAGTTGTTGGTCATTTTTTACTTGCATTAGATGTATGCAAAAATGAACTTTATACTTCGCAAGTATTTTAATGGAATTTTAATAAATGTTTAATAAAAAGGTAACAAAGACTATGGAAGGTGAAAATGTAGAACTTTAAAAAGATAAAAATGAATAGTAACGGCAATTTGCAAATAAGCAAACTCGCTTATTTGCGTTTCCCACTTATTTTTTCATCTATTTTGAGTGATTTCCTGAGAGGTTCAATGTTTTTTTTACAGAAGATTTTCCTTCAAGAGGATTTTTCTGCATATAGAAAAAACCTGAAATTGCAGTCAGAACCAAAAGTATAAAGACAACCAGAACAATTCTTTTTACCATTTCTCTCATATAGTTAAGTTTTTAATGTCCCTAATTTCCAAAGCAGACGTAGGATAGCCCTTATGTACGGCATTGATCATTGCTCTGCCCACTTCGTGTAAAGTTAATGATTTTGAAGGTAAAAAAACAGGAAAAAGCCAAATAAAAGGTTTGAAGAACCATTTTACATTGATTTGACCTTCAACGGGTTTCATGAATCCCGGGCGGAAATTGAACGCGTTTCTAAAACCCAGTTTCTTCAAAGCATTTTCTGTTCTGCCTTTTACTCTTGCCCACATTAGCTTTCCGCTTTCCGTACTGTCTGTATGCGCTCCGGAAACATAATTGAATACCATATCCGGATTTTGATTCAGAACTGCCTGAGCAAAGTGAAGGGTAGTGTCGTAAGTGATCTTCGTATAGTCTTCCTCGCTCATGCCTACGCTACTGATCCCGGCACAGAAAAAGCAGGCATCATATCCCTTCAGGTTTTCATCGTGAAGATCTATGGCCATAAAATCCGTAACTAAATATTCTTTGAGTTTAGCGTGTGTTTTTCCGGAAGGCTTTCTGCTTATGCTTAATATTTCAGAAACGGCAGGATTTTCAAGGCATTCCATTAAAACACCTTCACCTACCATACCGGTTGCTCCCGTGAGAATTATTTTGATCGGATTCATTTTTTTTCTGTTGATATTATGTATAACGTATTAACTTTTGGTATTACTTTAAATTTACAGTAAAAATTTCACATTTTTAAAGATAATATTGAAGCACAGTTTTTACATAAAACAAAAACCAGTCAAAAGATGACTGGTTTTAAATATATTGGGGAAAAAATTTATTTTTTTTCGTGCAGCTGGCTGAAAATATTGTGAATCAATCCGTCTGCTACGGAAATCTTAGGAACAAAGATTCTGTTGATATCCGACCATGACATGACATTATTAAAGATTCTCAAAGCGTGAACAAGAACATCGGCTCTGTCTTCTCTCAGAGTATGTTTGGTCATCCTTTCTTCTACAGAAAGTTCATTAAATTCTTTATACACTTTTTTTAGATGGGCGAGGGTCATCGGTTTTCCGTCTTTGGTCTTACTCATGGAGAAAACTTTATTAATATTTCCTCCGGAACCGATAGCTACGATAGGTCTTTTACTGACAATATTTTGCTTGATCTCATCCTTCATTTCCTCCCAGTTTTCCGGAGTTACAAGGTTGTTCAGAAGTCGTATGGTTCCTATATTGAAGGATTTTTCATAGACCATTTTCCCATTTTCGTAAAAGGTAAGCTCTGTGGAACCTCCTCCCACGTCAATATAAAGATAGGCGAATTCTTTGTCCAGGCCTTCTGCAACATGGTTTTCATAAATAAGTGTGGCTTCCTCATCACCAGAGATGATCTCTATATTGATGCCTGAAGTTTCCTTTACCCGCTTGATGATCTCATTTCCATTCGAGGCATCACGCATGGCACTGGTGGCGCAGGCCCGGTAATGTTCTACTTTATAGATCTTCATAAGGTCGCTAAAAATTTTCATCGAATCAATGACCATTTTTTCCCTTTCCTCACCGATCATCCCCATGGTGAAAACATCCATGCCCAGCCTTAAAGGGATTCTTAAAAGATTAAGTTTTATAAATTCAGGTTTTCTGTTGCTGATCTTTACTTCATTGATCAGAAGTCTGGCGGCGTTGCTTCCTATATCTATCGCTGCAATCTTCATTTCTTGCTTGTTTTAGCTTTTAAATACTTGTAGGTTTCTATTTGAGAACGGCATTCCTTTTTATCATTCCTGACATACTCGTTGCCCAATTTTTTGTCTAAAATACGAGCTTTTACGTTATCTCTCAACTGAATGTCGAGAATATCTTTCAATTCTTTCTTAAGATTCTTGTCTGTGATCTTCGCGGCAGCCTCAATTCTGTAGTCCAGATTTCGGGTCATCCAGTCGGCAGATGAGATGTACAGGTCTTCTGCACCTTTGTTGTAGAAGTACATTACCCTGGCGTGTTCCAGGTATTCGTCAACAATACTTATCGCTTTTATTTTTTCTTTAAATTCTTTCTGATTGACGGGGCAGTAGATCCCTCTTACAATCGTTCTTGTGATCACACCTGCCTGTGCCGCTTCATAGAGTTTTTCAATCAAAGCTCTGTCACTCATAGAGTTTACTTTGACAATGATTTCGGCTCTTCTTCCGGCTTTAGCTTCTTCAATTTCCTTATCGATATGGTGTACAATTTTTTCACGCATGAACTGCGGGCAGATCAATAAATTTTTACAGGTCTTCAATACCGGCAGAAAATCATCTTTTGGTTTTTTCAATACATTAAATACCTTATTAATATCTGCCATGATACCACGGTCTGAGGTCATCAATAAATGATCACCGTAAATCTTTGCCGTTTTTTCGTTGAAGTTCCCGGTACTTACAAAACCGTACTGGAGGGTCTTGTTGTGGGATCTTTTTTTGATTACACATAGTTTGGCGTGTACTTTTTTATTGGGAATACCTACAAGTACAGTGATTCCTTCAGGCTCCAGCATTTCTTTCCACTTAAGATTGGATTCTTCATCAAACCTTGCCTGAAGTTCCAGCATTACCGTTACTTCTTTGCCGTTTCTCGCAGCATAAATCAGGGCATTGCTGATCTTTGAGCTGCTGGCAAGGCGGTACGCTGTAATTTGAATAGATTTTACATCAGGATCCATGGCTGCTTCACGGAGAAGATCAATCACAGGATTGTATTTGTGGTAAGGGAAAGAAAGAAGAACGTCATCCTTTAAAATAACATCGGTCACTCTTTCACCATTTTCAAAAGCCTGATGGGTGAAAGAAGATCTTTCCACCGGTCTTTCATACGTTTCGAAAACGTCCGGAAAATCCATAAAATGTTTGAAATTATGAATTTTTCCTCCCGGAATGATGCTGTCTTTTTTCGTTAAATTTAATTTTCGGATAAGAAGCTCCAATAGCGCCTTGTCCATATCTTTATCGAAAACAAAACGGGTAGGCTTTCCTTTTCTCCTGTTTTTAAGTCCTTTTTCTATTTTTTCTGCGAAGTTGGTACGGATGTCATTATCCAGGTCCAGCTCGGCATCTTTAGTTACTTTAAAAGCATTGGCAGCAAATTCGTCATACCCGAAGTAAGAGAAAATATGGGGAAGATTGAAGGTGATGACATCTTCAAGCAACATGACATTTTTTTCTTCCGGATCTTCCGTTGGCAATAGGACAAATCTTCCTACAAAACGTGACGGAATTTCAATAATTGCATAATTGCTGGAATACTGCCAGTCTTTCTTTCTCATCGCAACACCCAGATAGAGACTTTTATCCCTCATATAGGGCATCGGGGTGTTTTCGTGAAGTAAGATAGGGATCACATTAGATTCCACCACTTCATCAAAATACTGCCTTACAAATTCCTTCTGCTTGGCCGTGAGGTTTTTAGAAGTTTTAATAGAAACTTTAAGGTTAGCCATTTCAACCTGAATATGTTTCCAGGTCTTGTCGAAATTCTGCTGCTGCCTCATCACAATTTCATTGATTCGCTGAAGAATCTTTGAAGGCGGCTGGTAAAAAGATTCAGCAATCACTTTTTCTTTAAAATCCATTGCACGCTTTAATCCGGCTACCCGTACCCTGAAAAATTCATCTAAATTGTTGGAGAAGATTCCCAGGAAACGTATTCTTAAATGTAAAGGGACATTTTCGTCCATGGCTTCCTGTAAAACCCTTTCGTTGAAGGCAAGCCATGTAATATCTCGCGGATTAAAGTGTACTGACATTCTAAAGTATATATTTTATCAAAAATAGCAATTCGTGAAGTTTAATTCATATTTCTAAAGTTAAACTTTAATTAATTTTTAAAAATATCCAATGTTCAAACTGTCTTGAATAGTACAATTTAACATAATCAGGAAGACGTTATTAACCCTATGTATTTTTGATTCTGTCATTTTGTCACAAATTTTTGAATGGTACAGATATTGAGAAATTGAGAGTGTAAATTAAAATATAAAAATTAGAAAAAATATAATATTATGAGTAAAATAATTGGAATTGACTTAGGAACAACCAACTCTTGTGTTGCTGTAATGGAGGGTAAAGACCCTGTTGTTATCCCTAACGCTGAAGGTAAAAGAACGACTCCATCTATCGTAGCGTTTACAGAAGATGGTGAAAGAAAAGTAGGGGATCCTGCAAAAAGACAGGCTGTAACCAATCCAAAGAAAACTGTATACTCTATCAAAAGATTTATCGGAACGCATTTTAAAGAAGATGCTAAAGAAATCTCAAGAGTACCTTATGAAGTAGTAGCAGGACCAAATGATACCGTAAAAGTAAAAATCGACGACAGAGAATATACACCACAGGAAATTTCTGCAATGACGCTTCAGAAAATGAAGAAAACTGCTGAAGACTATCTTGGACATGAAGTAACAAGAGCGGTAATCACTGTTCCGGCTTATTTCAATGATGCACAGAGACAAGCTACTAAAGAAGCTGGAGAAATCGCAGGTCTTATTGTAGAAAGAATCATCAACGAGCCTACTGCTGCTGCATTAGCTTACGGTTTGGATAAGAGCCACAAAGATCAGAAGATCGCTGTATATGACCTTGGAGGAGGTACTTTCGATATCTCGATCCTTGATTTAGGTGACGGTGTATTCGAAGTATTGTCTACGAACGGTGATACACACTTAGGAGGTGATGACTTTGATGATGTGATCATCAACTGGATGGCAGATGAGTTCAAAGCTGAAGAAGGGGTAGAATTAAAAACTGATGCTATTGCACTTCAGAGATTAAAAGAAGCTGCTGAAAAAGCAAAAATCGAATTGTCTTCTTCTGCTCAGACAGAAATCAATTTACCATATATCACGGCTACAGCTACAGGTCCTAAACACTTAGTGAAGACTTTAACTAAAGCTAAATTCGAGCAATTAGCTTCTGATCTTGTAAGAAGATCTATGGAGCCGGTAGCAAAAGCATTGAAAGACGCAGGTTTATCAACTTCTGATATCGATGAAGTACTATTGGTAGGTGGTTCTACAAGAATCCCGATCATTCAGGAAGAAGTAGAAAAATTCTTCGGTAAAAAACCTTCAAAAGGAGTTAATCCGGATGAGGTAGTTGCTGTTGGAGCTGCTATTCAGGGAGGAGTATTGACAGGAGACGTTACAGATGTATTGCTTCTTGACGTTACACCGCTTTCTCTAGGTATCGAAACTATGGGTTCTGTGTTCACTAAATTAATTGATGCCAACACAACGATCCCAACTAAAAAATCTGAAGTATTCTCTACAGCTTCTGACAACCAGCCAGCGGTAAGCATCAGAGTAGGACAGGGAGAAAGAGCAATGTTCAACGATAACAAAGAGATCGGAAGATTTGATCTTTCTGATATTCCACCAGCACCGAGAGGAGTTCCTCAGATCGAAGTAACTTTCGATATTGATGCTAACGGTATCTTAAGTGTTTCTGCTAAAGATAAAGGAACTGGAAAAGAACAAACAATTAAGATCCAGGCTTCTTCAGGTCTTTCTGACGAAGAAATCGAAAGAATGAAGAAAGAAGCTCAGGAAAACTCTGCAGCCGATGCTAAGAGAAAAGAAGAAGTTGAAATCTTCAACAAAGCTGACGGATTGATCTTCCAGACTGAAAAGCAGTTAAAAGAATTCGGTGATAAACTTTCTGCTGACAAAAAAGCAGCGGTAGAAGCAGCTCACACAGAATTGAAAGCAGCTTTCGAAACTAAAAATGTTGACGAGGTAAAAGCTAAAACAGAAGCTTTAGATGCAGCATGGATGGCCGCTTCAGAAGAAATGTATGCAGCAGGACAACAGGCTGAAGGTGCTAATGCAGGTGCAGGCGCTCAAAACCCTGGAGGTAATGCAGCAGGAGCTGATGACGTACAGGATGCTGACTTCGAAGAAGTAAAATAATTATTGATTATCAATAATAACAAATAATTGAAAACCGCTTTAAACGTTAGTTTATAGCGGTTTTTTTATGTTTACACTTTCCAGTTCAATTTTTTATCAAATGGTTCACTTTCTATTTTTCTTAAGATCAGTCTTGCTTTCTCTTACATTCGCCGTATTCATAAATCATTTTATATAAGGTAAAAGCTTTAATATCTGTAATTACCTATCTATGTACAATTTTATTTCGTTCATTGTATAGATTAAATAACGATATAATTAATATTTGGATATATTCATGAATTATTGTAAATTATAAATTAAAACACTGTTATTGTTATATTTTTTTACACCTGAATTAGGTGAGCTTGCTGATTTCATTATATATCTACTACTTTTAAAAATGTAATATTTTATGAAACAATATCTACTCAAAAAGATAAATTACTCAACCATTAAAAAAGCAAATTTAGACAAAGTACTGTTTTTTATTCTGCTTCTTTTGGTTTTTGAATTGAAAGCCCAATCCAGTGTCACTGAAATTGATAGCATGCAAATCAATGTCTTTAGTGAGCTGGTAAAGGAAGGTGATTATAATGGAGTGATTGTACAGGAAAGAAAATGTATTGAAGCAAGTAAAAGAATAAATTATAAAAAAGGTAAAATTAGAGGCTGCATCAATATTGCCAACGTTCTGAATGCAATGAAGAGAAACCAGGAAAGTCTGAAATTCCTTGAAATTGCGGCAATAAAACTTAAAAAAAATGAAGATGACGAACTGCTGGCTTATTTACATTATACCTATGGTAAAAACTATTATTCATTGGGATTGTATGAGCGTTCCATCAAGTCCTTTAATATAGCTTTGGAGTTTGCAGAAAAAATCAAAAACAGGAAAGAACGGGAAAAAAGAATTTATTCTATTTATGACTGGAAAAGATCGAGTTTTGAATTTCTGGGAATGATGGATTCTGTATATAGTATTGAACATAAATGCATGAGGTCTCCAATGCCTATGCTATACATTACTATTGCAGAAAGGCATTATAAAGACCATAATATTGATTCTGCGGAATATTACATTAATAAGGCAAATGATTTACTGTTCACAAAGCAGATCTCTCTTGAAGGCAAAGCTAATGTTTTGCGGGCTTTTGGCAGATTGAATATAGAAAAGCGGAATTATGGTGAAGCTCTGGACTACCTGCTAAATTCTTTAAAAATTACTCAGAAAACCAAGCTAAGAAGTAGAGACTTGGAATCCTATAAACTAATTGCAGAGGCATATAAGGGACTTAATAATCTTGATAAGGAAAATGAATATTTATCAAAATATTCTAAATTGAATGATAGTTTACAAAAAGAAGCGAAAGCAGTCGTTAATACAGTTATCGAAAAAATGCTTACCGAGCAGGAAGAAAACGAAAAAAGAACGCATCGCAATCTTTATTATATTCTTTTCACTATTGTTTTTATCAGCGGTATTGTAATTTACCTTATTTATACCAGGTATAAAACCCGACAAAAACTAAAAGATGCTTTAATAAATCAAAAGGTTCTGGAGTCGGAAGAACTTAAACGAAAATTGGATAGTACATATGAAGAATTGACTCATCTTGCTATCAATTCTGATCCTTCTTTCATGAACAGGTTTAAAGAATTATATCCTGAATTTTATAATACCCTTACTTCAAAATACCAGAATCTGACCTTAAATGATATGAGGTTATGTGCTTTTATAAAGTTAAACTTTTCTAATAAAGAAATAGCGGAGTATGACCACATTTCATTAAGGACTGTTGAATCTAAAAAATACCGGTTACGAAAAAAATTAAACCTTTCTGGAGACATCGATTTTAATAAATGGGTTCTGGAACATTAGTGAATTCTTTTGTTTAAACTAAAATATTAAAAACACAAACAAAGAGAGCGTTAATTTAAAATACTTATAATCAGATTGTTAAATATTGCAGTGTAAATGCAGTATAAACTTTTTTAAATCATTACTATAGATTTGTCACGAAAATTTTAATCAAACAGCATTCTATTTATGTTCATTCAGAACAGCTATTTGTTATAAAATTTAATAAACACTATCTGATTATTTAACGCGATGAAAAAAAAACATTTTACTGTATCCCGGTCATTTATCATTTGAACCAAGGTGGGTTTTCTGTCTTCAGTATTGTTCTGTTAAAAAATATTTTAACAGACTGGATTTAGATCTATACTGGTTCATTTTCTACAATGTCATCCCTTATTTTACTAACCTTAACAGCATAGAATGAAAAAAATAGTATTTTTTGCAAGTGTACTGATGTCAGGATTTGTACTTGCGCAAGTTGGTATTAATGAAATTAATCCCACAGCCACTTTAGATATTAAATCTAAAGGAAACACAAATGCAACCAAAGCACTTGAAGTAAGCAACTTCAGCGGAACAGAAATTTTTACTGTTCTTGACAACGGAAATGTCGGAGTCAATGTTACTAATCCCACAGCAAAACTGCATACCAATGGAAGTATCAGGTATGAAAACCTTCCCATTGTTTCCGGAAGTTTATCACCTCTGGCTATAAAGAGTGATGGAACAGTTGGAACATATGTTCCGGAGCCAACCAAATATCTTTATATGGAGATGGCATCATCCGTTACAACGTCTAATTTTACACTTTCAGATACGGGGGTTTATACCAATATTCCACTTACTTCTGCCCAATCCGTTACTAATACCATCACTGCAGGATTTGGTACTGATGCTTCAGCTACTTTAAATGTGAACAGTACTGCCATTTCATCCTCAAATGTAAGGTATATCTCATTTCCGGATCCTGGTATTTACAAAATAAATCTAAGTTATTATACTTCCTGTACCGGAAGTCCCGCAGACTCATCAAATAACATGCTGGGAATAGGAACAGCTTTATTCAAGGCAAACTCTGCAAGTACCAGTTACAGCAGGCAGGCTGTAATACGTTATAATGGTTTACCCAGAAGAAATGACACCGGTGCTGTAATTGCTGGCCCTTACAACTTTGCACTTCCCCACACTGTTTTCTTAGTATTTGAAACAACGTCTGCAAACGAAAAAATAGCACTTTTTGTAAACTACGGCTTTGGAGATACTTTTACTTCAAATGTTTGCTCTTTTGCAACCCCACCCGGTTTATCCAATAAGATAACAATGAATATTTCTAAATTATGATTCACCAATGATGAAAAAGATATTTTTTATAACTCTCATTTCGGTTTGTACTGAGATGTGGGGACAGATGGGGATTAATACAGGTAATCCTTCAGCAGCTTTAGATATTGTTTCAAATGGAAATACGGTGGTTACTAAAGCTTTAGAGGTTAATGATTCAGATAATTCGGAATTATTCAAAATTCACAATAACGGAAATACAGGTATTAATATAGGAACTTCTTCACCTACTGATTTATTACATGTAAAGACAGATATAAAGCACGAAAATTTACCTGTTTTGTCATCTCCTTACAGCCCGTTGGCCGTTGATGCTGCCGGGGCGGCTAAAGTTAAGCCTACATCAACCCAGTATTTTTATTTTAAACGAAGCTCGTCCTTCGGTAACTTTTCGCTTTACAATACAAATGTTTACACCAATATACCTTTTCCTGCCGGAGCAGATGTCCAGGGCAATACAGCTGGTTTTGGATTCGGAACAGATACTTCTGGAACTGTCAATGCACAGTCTGTAAGCAATATCAGCTATTTAACAATCCCTGAACCGGGTGTTTATCTTTTTGAGATGTATCAGACGGCACTTTGTACCGGACTTCCAACAACATCTTCCAATACCGGGCAAATTGCTATAAATACACTATTTGCGACAGCCGGCAGCGGAAGTTCTGTTTATTCTACTAATACAATTTCCAGGGATTATTCGATAGCCCGAAGAAATTTGTCGGGAGGAATTCATACTAGTAGCTATGGGTATGCTAATCCACAAAAACTTATTGTTGCTTATCAAAGTACTGCTGCGAATGAAAAAGTGGCCTTATTTGTTAACTATGCAGGAGGAGACAGCTACAGTACCCAGTCATGTATTATGAATCAACCCAATGGAAGTGATAATTATGGTTACTTAATTGTGACCAAGCTTTAAAATAGGCAAATACCTTAAGAAGATTCTAAAAACAAAATGAAAAAAAATATTCCTTGAAAATTCCTGCCACTCTTTTCCCCAGGAAGAGTATAAGATCCAGGAGTTTCAAAAACAGCTCAAGATTAATTTTCAAATTCAGGCATTTACATTTCTAAAAACACACAAAAATTCAAAAAAATGAAAAAATCATTACTTTACTTAAGTTCATTCGTATGTACTGCATTATTGCATGCGCAGGTTGGAATAAACACTGCCATACCAAGAAGTACACTTACTGTCAATGGATCTTTTGCCGGACAGTATAAATTGTCTTCTGCATCGACGATATTAGGAGCTAGCGATTATTATATGGCATTTAACGGGAGTACAGCCGCTACATTTACTTTGCCTGCTGCCACTGCCGCTGCACCGGCAGCCGGAAATATACAGGGAAGGGTCTATTACATCAAAAATACGGGCAGTACACAGCTTACTGTCGCAGCCAACGGGACAGAGCTTATTGATAACCAGACAGGTTCTGGAGTGGCCAATTTTAAACTCAATCCAGCTGGGTACGCTATGCTGATTAGCAGAGGTACTGTTTCTGGAACAACCTGGGAATTGTCCACCTTTATTGATAAAACTACATCCACTATTGCAGCACTTGGAGCTACTGACCTGGTAACCTACACTGGAACTGCCTTCACAAACTTTAATAACAGTGTCCCCCAGATTGTTCCTTTTGCAGTAGGTGATATGATTGTCAATCAGGGAGGATCAGTAACATGGAATGACGCAGGGGATTACTGGCAAATATTGGAATCAGGGGTTTATAAAATAGAAGGCTATGCCTATTTCGGTAGCGGGGGAGCCTTATCCGGTACTTCCCAGTGGACCGGGATTAACCTCAATATCACCAAAAATGGTACGGCCATCTCTAATATAATAGGTGGAAACAGAGGAAACATTATGGATGTTATCGCTCAGTTAGGTAATACACCGATTAATGTTAATTGCATCGTCCACTTGAATGCGGGAGACCGTGTTTATTTAACAATGAACTATGGCGCGGGAGATTCTCCGACCACAAGTGTTCGGATTGCAGTACCAAATTCACTGATAGAAAATAGGAACTTTTCAATGCAGCAGCTGTCTGTACCTTAATGAATCTTTTTTCCACCTGGGATTAGATTTCAGGTTGAAAAATATTGAGAAGAGATAACCAATAATACTTTTATTCTTATAAAATATGAAGTTGTATATATGTATTGTTTTTATAATTACATCATTTTTCCATGCACAAGCAAATAATGAGAAACAAATAGACTTAATACTTGAAAATTCCCTGAAAAACTTTAATGAAATAAAGTTTAATGAATCCCTGAAAAAAGCAAACCATGCCCTCAAGATTTCTGAAAAAAATAATTATTCAAAAGGAAAAGCGGCTAGCTGTATTTATATCGCTAAAGTTTTACTTGAAGTTGGAGCTTATAATGAAGGTCTTTATTATTTAGAAAAGGCAGAAAAGGAACCTTTTGTTGATACGGCAGTTAATTTCAAAACAGAAGTCTGCCGTCTGAGGGGAAGAGCATACGGAAATCTTAAAATGTATACGCTCGCTGGTAAAGAATTTCATAAGCAGATCCAGTATTCCTATAAAATAAAGGACAGTCTCAAAAGAAACTTTTCCCTTGTCTGGGCGCATCAAAACTTAAGTCAGATTTTTGAATTGCAGAATAAAAGAGACTCACTTTGGAAGCACCTAAAAAGTCAGGAGAGTATTTTAAAAAAAATGAATGAAAAAGAAGTGTACCACATGTTGTATACTACTTATACTCAAAAAGCTGATGAATATATTGCTGCTAATGATTTGCCCAGAGCAGAATTTTATCTTCAAAAGGCTTTTCGACTTCTAAAAAAGTATCATGTTTCATATCAGCATGATGCCTTGGAGGTATTGGGGAAACTTATGGATAAGAACGGGAATAAAAAGAAAGCGATTGAATATTATGAAAAGGCGTTACAAAATGCTATTGCCATTGGAGATGGAGACGGGGAAAAACATCTTTATAAAGTTCTGGGTAATTATTATACTGAAAATAAATTGGATATAGCAAAGGCTAACGAATATCTGTATAAATATCAGAGTATAAGTGATTCTATTGATCTTCACAACAAGCAGGCAGTGGAAGCCGTACTCGCTCAGATTGTAGAAAAAAAAGACAAAGAAATCACAAACAGTTTGCTTGACTCTAAGTATCTGAATACTTTAATTCTGATATTTTCTTTTTTAATTATTTCTTTTTTTTATTTCAAAAGTAAAAGACAAAAGCTACTGCTTGAAAAGAAAGAACAGACGATTGAAGAAAAACAAGTACTTACAGAGGAACTTACGGGGAAACTTAATGATAAAAAATTTTATGAAGTAATTAGACTGGCAAAGAATTACAGTCCTGAATTTATCATCCTCTTTAAGGAAGTATATCCTGAATTTTATAATAATCTTACTTCAAAATACCAGAATCTTACTTTAAATGATATCAAGCTATGTGCTTTTATAAAGTTAAATTTTTCTAATAAAGAAATAGCAGAGTATGATCACATTTCATTAAGGACTGTTGAATCGAAAAAATACAGGTTACGGAAAAAGTTAAATCTTTCTGGTGATGTAGATTTTAATGTCTGGATAAGAAATATGTAATAACGCTAATTGATAAGGAGTGTATTTGAATTTAATCATTGATTATCGATGAGTCCTAATATTCAAATTCTAAAGACAAAATCAAACGGCTAGCGGAATTATATATCCTAGTGGTGGTGGAAATAACTTTTCAACGCATACAATACTTTCTGTAGTGCTTAGCCATGGCGATGTGATTTATATATCTGCCACATCTGGGAATTGTACTTTGTTCAATATCAGTTAATTAACTAAATAAAGGAATGGCGCTCTAAGAGGTATCGCTATAATTAAAATAATTTTATAAAATACTAAAAATGAATTTCAAGGAAATCCATATTGGGCAATTGATAGAAAAACGAGTTTCAGAAAAAGAAATAGAAGTTACGCGAATCGGCAAGTTTCTTAATTGTACAGAAAGTGAAATAACGGAAATGTACAAGTCAAAAGATTTGAGTACAGAAATTTTATTGCGATGGAGCAAACTTTTGGAATACGATTTTTTTAGAATTTATTCTCAGCATTTGTTGCTTTATGCTCCATCAAACAACAGTTTGAATCAAAATGGAGTTAAAGGAAAGAAGCCATCCTTACTTCCTGTGTTTCGGAAGAACATTTATACAAAAGAAGTCGTTCTCTTTATTCTTGAAATGATTACTTCCGGTGAAAAAACCAAATCACAAATTATCGTTGAATACAGAATCCCTAAAACAACACTTGACAATTGGATAAACAAATACAAAATATAAAACCGAATTACATAAAAATTTACTCGGATATCATACATAAAAAATTTCCGGAGAAGATGGATCAATGTAAAAACATACTTCAGAAAGAAAATTTATCTGTACTGGATATCTTAGAACTAAACAAAAAGATTTTTGGCAATTCAGAACTTGATACGGAGAAATTCAATCAGAGACACCGCGCATATAATGAAACAGCGATTAAACAAATATTGGATTATCAGAGCAAAAACAAATGTAATAATACTGAATTAGCAAAGTATTTCAAATTAAGCAGAAATACGGTTACAAGATGGAAAAAATTATTTATTGACAAAAAATAATAATTTAGAAAATAGAGAGTGATTATATATTATGATATCAATGAAAAAAATGATTTGCAGAATGAAATAGGGATGTGAGATCTAAGGTGGGGATTACATTTTTATTTTTGGAAGAAAAATGGAGTAGGTTGATTATGCAATAAAAAGAGGGGGCATAATGATTATTCAAAGAACAATGTGTTTTTTGTAAATTGTAGCTATTACACGTCAATAGGATTGATGTTTTTATTACTGTCAGTAAAAAAAATAAAATTAAAATCAGTGAAAATATTTGAAGTAATTGCCTAAGTTTTACTATTTAACTTATCTCAGATATGTTTTATGACAATGATAAAAATTACACCGAAAACTGCTATTTAATTCATTCTTCCAAATAGTCAGTCTCACTAAAATACCATGCAAATATTTTGCTCTCGACTGACATTTGAAAATTTGAATATATAATCTTAAGGTTTTGCTATCATAGACTCATTTTGGTTTAAATAATAAATAATGTAAATATGTAAACATTAAATATTTTTATTTATTGGTTGTTACATAATAAGTTAAATTGAAAATATATTGAATATTTTATAGTGTGATAGATAAATATTTGCTAATTTTAGGATTATAAAATATGAAAATGACTAAAAACTTATTATCTAAATTAAACTATGATAAGGAAGGTGTTAAGATCAAACTTTTTTTATTGGTGGCTTTATTGTCCACAGTTTGGTCAAAAGCCCAATCTCCTTCCTTAGAGATGACTGCTGGTGATGGTAATCCTACTGCCAATGTAACAAACGTTGTAGGCACTACTGTTATCAGGCTCCGGAACAATACGGATAACCCTACAGGTAGTACTTATGCTACTTATGCAAACCCTACTGCCCTGAATGTAACCTATACTCTAAGTAATCAACAGTATACGCAAGCCAATTTTACGGGCTATAATGGCGTTGTATTTATGGGGTACCCGGGAGAACCTATTCTGACCTTAATGAATGCTTTCGGAAGTACTACTGTCAATACACCTTTTACGAGCAGTGATGCACCGGTAGGGACTGGGATTGATATTACAACAAACAGAGCTATCAATTTTTCCACTAACGTTCAGCCACTAACAGCTGCTGGAAGAGCTACGAACCAACGATGGCAAATGGCAGATTTAACCCTAACCTTCAGCAGACCTGTTAATAATCCGTATTTACAGGTTAATGCATTGGGAGGAACATCCAACGGGCAGTCTTATACTGCAGAATTTGATTATGTATCTTCCAATGTACCGGTATCTTTTTCTAAAGTTTCGGGTACGGCACTTTTGAATGTCAATTCTACTCAGATTTTAAATTCGGCCACAACTCCTGATGGTGCAGCGGCAAATGCTTCAAGAGGAACCGTACTGGTATCAGGTACAGGTATAACTTCAATAACCCTGAGAGTATTTACACGCGGTTCAGCTAGCAATACGGGTACTAACTGGCACGGGACAACAAATACAGCAGGAGAGGGCTATATGTTAGGAGTAACTGCTTTGGAATCGAACTTAGGAATTACAAAAACAGTTAATAACGCAACTCCTGCTGCGGGAAGCAATGTAAGTTTTACGGTTACCGCAAGTAACTTAGGAGCATCCAATAACACCAATGTGATCGTAAATGATCTCCTTCCCGCCGGATATACTTATGTAAGTTCTACACCTTCCACAGGTACTTATAACAGTGGAACGGGAGTCTGGACTATAGGGAATTTAAGTGCCGGTGCAAGTGCTACTTTAGAAGTTAATGCGACTGTAAAAAGCACAGGTAGCTATGTGAACACGGCTACTATTTCAGGAGACCTCCCTGATCCTGATGCCACCAATAATACGGCCAGTGTAACACCAACGCCGGTGATTACCGATACAGATGGTGATGGAATCGATAATACCATCGATCTGGACGATGATAATGATGGTATTTTAGATACAGTGGAAGGCTTTTGTACCTCTCAAAGTGTATATACTTTAAATATGGCCAGCACTCTGGCAGGAGCTACAATAGGGATTAATGGCGGAAGCTTTAATCTGGTATATACATTAACATCAGGTACTGCGGTCCCATCATTGGGAGCCAGTTTTAATGTACCTTTCTCCTATTCGGATTTTACGAATACAGTCAATGCACAAAACCATACCTGGAGCGTATTCGATACTTCCGCTACTGAGTTCAGGATACTTCCCAACACGACTTCTCTGTATACGGGTTTACCAACTAATAATACAACCAACGAAGATCAGAGTGGTGCATCACCCAATACACCAGATTCCTGGTTGAGATATTTTCTAAGTACTAATAGGATTACCCAGTTAGGAAATTTCACCACTACCATAGGAAATTTACCGACAGTAACGGGAACTTCTTCATATAGCAGCAATACTGCACTTAATTTATTTTCAGTTTTTAATGCCGCTAATTCTGGAGCGGTCTTAGGAAGTGGATACTATTCGAGGCTGCAGTTTCAGAATACTACTAATTCTGGAGGTGCGCCATCGACATTACCTTTTGGGGTTAGCTATGGCAATGCTTATACCTGGAATTATACAGCATTTACCAGTACTGCTGGTTCAGGAGCAACAAATGCAGGAAACAGAGGATTGATCACTATTTCACAGAATACAGTTACTTTCTGTAACCATAGAGATACCGATGGAGACGGAACTCCGGATTATCTGGATCTGGATTCAGACGGAGATGGCTGTTATGATGCCCTTGAAGGAGATGAAAATGTACTTGTTGCACAGTTAAATCCAAATGGAAGTATTGCAGGAGCTGTGGATGCCCAGGGGGTTCCGGTAATCGTAAACTCTGGTGGAGCTGCAGATGTAGGAGCGGATCAGGGACAGGGAGTAGGAACTTCAGCTAATTCTGCGATTCAGGATACTCAGTGTTTAACGGGATTCGGATGTACTGGTAATATGTACCTTTCTCAATTAAATACTTTATATAATGTAGATACTTCTACTAATCCTTTTACATACACACAAATCGGGACACCTGCTGCTACCAATTATAATGCGATAGGGATTAATCCTCTTGATGGTTTCATGTACGGAATGCTTACCACCTCTAATACGATTATTCGTATCAATGCCAACGGTACCTATAATACATTGGGAGCAGTAACAGGTTTACCTGGAGCAGTTATATACAACTCCGGTGAAATAGATAATCTGGGGAACTATTATGTGAAATTGAACACCACTAATAATCAGATTTACAGAATAAACCTTACAACGTTAACCGCTACATTAATTACACTTTCAGCAAGTGTTAATTTACCGGATATGGCCTATAGTATAACTACGGGACTGTTATATGGTGTTAACTCAACAAACGGACAGTTGGTATCCGTTAATACGACTACAGGACTTGTGACTCCAATAGGAATTACACCGGGAGCCGCAAATATTGGAGCCATGTTCGCATCCAGCACGGGTGAAATGTATGGCGTTGATAACGTAGGAGGTTTTTATCAGTTTAACCTTACCACAGGACAGAGAGTTCTAATTTCAAACGCACCTCCAAGTTCAGGAAATGATGGTGCACATTGTGTGAATACACCTATCGTGTTTAGTGCTGATCTTGCTGTAACTAAAACAGACGGAGTTACAACATATGCTCCTGGTACTACCACTACATATACAGTAACGGTGAGTAACAGTGGTCCGTTTGGAGTTTTAGGAGCTACTGTTTCAGATCCTGTTCCTGCAGGAATTCCACCTGCGAATGTGAGTTATACTGCAGTTGTGGCTGGTGGAGCTACCACATCCGTATCCGGAACGCAATCCGGAGCAATTAATGATCTGGTAAGTCTCCCTGTTGGAGGAACTGTAACGTACACAGTTGTGGTGAATATACCTTTTGCTTATTCAGGGAACCTTGTTAATACAGTAACCATTACTCCTCCTTCTAATATAACTGAAGTCAATAATACCAATAATACAGCAACAGATACCGACACTCAGGCAGTGTGCTACAAGCCTGCAGTAACCGCGGGAACTGTTTTGGATACTCCTCAGGGCATTACTTCTCTGGGAAGAGCCGGTATAGCTGGTAATAACTGGCCGATGGTAAGAAAAGGGGCATGGACTGTTCTGGAAGCTAAAACGAAAGGCTTTGTGCCTAATAGACTGACCTCTGCACAGATTGCTGCCATTCCGGCTGCTAGTCTGATAGAAGGAATGATGGTCTATAATATTACCCTGGACTGTTTACAGATTAACACCAATGGAACTGCTACCGGATGGGCCTGCTTTAATACCCAAACTTGCCCGACTAATTAATTAACTTACTTTTAATATATTCAAGATGAAAAATATTTTCGTAATCATATTGACTTTGTTCTGTGGAATTCTTTTTTCACAGGTTGCAATAGGAAAGACATCCGTTTCGTCTCCGTCCGCTTCTCTGGATTTTGGAACTGCCAACCGGGGAATAGTACTACCTTGGGTAACTTCAACAGCAGCCGTAACAGCAGTTGTGAATGGAACCATGGTTTATGATCTTACTGATAAAAAAGTCAAGATTAAGTATACTGCAGGCTGGAAAGACCTCTCAGTGGACACTTCAGGAACTACTGTTGATCCATTGACGAGTGTGGATGGTGTGACTATCCAAAATACGGCAACAGAAAATACAGCTGCTAAAACATCCATAGGTACTCCAACCCCTACTCCAGGCATTTTGGTTTTGGAAGATACCAATAAAGCGATGATACTGCCGAAAGTTGCCAGTCCGCATCTTAATATCATCAACCCTGCCCCGGGAATGATGGTGTATGATACTTTTAATAAACAGTTAGCTGTTTTTAACGGCAATGCCTGGACCTTCTGGAAACAATAAGATAGTATTAGCAAAAAGTAAAAAATTGTAAGTAACGGAACACTTACGTTTGAATATAGAACCGCAGTAAACTTTGTTTACTGCGTTTTTTTTATTAATGGTAATGGTTCGGCTGCCTGGTACAAGCATAAAGAAAGCAGGGACGAAAAACGACAGTTATTGGTTTTTTTTAATTTGATTCAATTATTTTCATTAATCTATAGGTTTGGCTTGTTTTATGTTATATTTATCAAATTAATTTTTAAAAAAACGACAATATGAAAAAGAATGTATTGACCTTATTAGTGTTCGGTTTATTTGCAACCGCTGTTAATGCCCAGGAAACGGTAAAACAAGAAGCAAAAAATGTAGGCACTGCCATTGAAAAAGGGGCAAAAGCAACAGAAAAAGGAGTTAAAAATGGTGCAGAATGGGTTGGAGACAAAGCTCAAAAAGGAGCAACAGCTACAAAAAAAGGGGTTAAAAATAGCACGAGATGGGTTGGTAAAACAGCAACCAAAGGTGCGAAAAGTGTTAAAAAGACCGCTGTAAAAGGTGCAGATGCAGTTGCAGATGGTTATAAAGATGTGAAAGCAGATCTAAAAAAATAATTTTTCTGGAAAAATATAAAAAAACGGCTTCTATTGTTGAAGTCGTTTTTTTAATGTTTTTATATTTCTTAATTAATTCGGCTTCGTTTGAAAAATAGTAAGGTTATAAGATAGACAATTCCTGATCTTTTGTGTATTTAGAAAAAAAATAATGCAAAGGTATTGATCATAAAAACTTTGTATTATAAAAGCGAATAGTAAGTGCAATTTAATCAATCAGATACTCCCAAACGTATCCTGTTTTCTTTTGGTACCGAACTTTCACCCAACTACCTTTTCTATGATCAATCCTATCATTTTGTACTTTTCGCTGAATGATCTCTATTTTTGAATGTAGAGGTGCAATGATTAGAACCTTCCCATTTTTGGAAGGCATATCTCTAATTGAAGCTCCACTTTTAGCTATTATTTTTGCCGATACAAATAGACTGTCCTTCACTGGATTACTATCAAAAAAGCGAAATGCTACGATAAGTAGAACAAGGATAAGACCTGTGATAACCCAGTTCAATATTTTTAAATGAGTCCTGAGTGATTTTAAACTTTCCCAATCTGCCATTTTACCTTAAAAAAAAATAAATTAATCCAACTAAAAAGAGGATGATCATATATTTGCTTACAATCCTGCTTTTCAGTGCTTCCTTTTCCATGTCCAATACGCAGTCATTGCAAAGGAATCTTGGACCTGTATAAGTTACGTCTGTATGTCTGGATGATGAGCGGCCCGTGACAACATTCCTGCGATGGTAAGCCCCCGAACGACCACAATGATAACAATATGCCATTGAATTTATTTTTATTCAACAAATGATGAGTTATTATTCAAATATACATTTTTCTTCATAAATTAAGGATAGAATAACATGAGATTTATATTTTTTATGGACGCTAAGGGAGTAAGACATTGTAGGATAAGTAAAAGATATCACAAGAAAAATAGCTAAATTCGTATGAGTAAACCCAAAACAAAATTTAAATGAAATTTTTTAAAGTCATCCTTATAGCCTCCTTATTTGTGTTTCAGCTGAATGCTGCACAGGAAAAAGCAGATGTAGAATTGAATAAAGCCCTCACAGAAGCTAAAGCCCAGAAGAAAAACGTTCTGCTGGTATTCCATGCTTCATGGTGCGGATGGTGCAAGCTGATGGAAAAAAATATGAACCTCCCTGAAACCAAACCCATTTTCGACAAGAAATTCGTAACCACCTACATCGATGTTCAGGAAAGAGGAGAAAAGAAAAAACTTGAAAACCCCGGCGGACAGGAACTGATGAATAAATACAAAGGCGAAAATGCCGGACTTCCTTTCTGGCTGGTATTAAATCCAAAAGGAGAGGTGCTTGCCGATTCTTTCAACAGTAAAGGTGAGAATTTAGGATCGCCCGCAACCCCTGACGAAGTGTCCACATTTTTGGACAAGCTGGAAAAAAGTTCAAAAATGAATAAAGAAGAACTTCTGATCATTCAGAAAGTCTTTGTGAAAAAGGATAAATAAAAAGAAACTCCCCGGACACTATCCGGGGAGTTTTTAGTCAGATTAACCCAAAAAAATTCTATAATCTGATGGTGCATCTGTAAAGTATTGATAGTCTTCAATATACTTTTATAAATAGTGATAAGATCATATAAAAACTCCCCTAACGATAAGTTGGGGGAGGCTGTTCTCAGATCAAATAAATGTATGAAAGGATATTTCTAGGATCTGAGTACACATCGTCAAAATTTATTATAAGTTTTTATAGTGATAATCGATATTAGTCCACACGATATCATCTCCGGTTGCAGTCATTTCTGATGGATTGTTGAAAACAGTCTTTCCAAAAATATCCTGATAGGTGGTAATCCCGAAAACAGCTTTCTGGGAAATAGTCAGAGCATTGGTATTTTCTCTTGGCATCTTTTTAACGTAGCGGAACGATCTTTTAAGGGTAAAAGAAGATTCACTTCTGTTAAAAACCCCAACCAAATTCTGCTCATTATTTTCAGTGATAAATACAGAGTCTTTTTCAATCTTCACGACGTAGGTCATATCCGCTGATGTTCCGGAGATCAACTGCAAAGAATTGTTTTTCAGGTCTAAACTTATTTTCTTCCACGCCGGCTCCTGGTAAGTACTCCAGTAGGTGCCCAGGTAAGATTCTGAAGGATCAGTCTTTTGGCCTGAAGGGCCTTTGTAAACTGAAATGTTCTGTACACTATACGTTTTATATTCAAAGTTATAGACTTGCTTTTCCACAGGCTGGATATGTTCAGCCACTGAATCTTCATTTCCACTGCATGAGATCATGAAGAGAGTTGCAAGAATAAATAACGACAGGTATTTCATTGAATAATTTTTGCAAAAGTATACATTTTACACCATGTTGTGAAATATAATTCAATAAAATATCTGCTACGCATAATAAAACTGAAGAACTGATACAGAATTTTTAATTCATCCGAAAAAGATATCTCATCGCATACTTTGCACTGAACAACTTTTTTAACGCAAAGTTTAATTTTGACACCGCCTATTTTAAGAAATACTAAGAAGAAATCAATCAAAGATTTGATTCGATTAAGCGCATGTAATATCCAAAAGCTTAGACAGTGGCGAAGTCGCACCTCTTTGCTCAGCTTAAAACTAAGCACATTATCTTTAGACTTTTCGTTAAAGAATTTATAAAAAATTTAAAAAATAAAATATCTTCACCAATTCCTTGATTTTTAAAACTCAAAAAAAAAACTCCCCAGACAAAAATGCCTGAAGAGCCTATTTACAAATTAAATTATTTCTTACTTACCGAAAAAGATCTCGTCCTGTTTCTGTTGCTCATTATAAATAAGCTGAAAATTATCTGGCATGTTCTGATAAAGGAGTTGCCATTGCTGGGTTTTGGAATGCTTTTTAAAGCTCTCCAAAGATCTTACAAACAGGTTTTCGATCACAGTTCTTACATAAGAATCACCGTTTCTATAGATCCAGTCCATCAGTTTGATATGATGGGCTACGATGTAGATTTTCGATTCCTGCAGCATATCCTTTAAATAATTAATGGTAGCCTGGATAACGCCGGCAAAGTTTTCCTGCACAGATAACTGTGTGATTTCCTTTCGGAGTGGTGGATAGAAAAATTTTAAGTATTCAACGGCTATCTTTTTATTAATAGCTTGCATTTGTACTTTCATCATAACTAATATTTTTCAGTATTTATATTGCAGCCAAATGTGTACCAAAATTTACAGCATGGCAGCAAAAATAAAAACGCCTATAATCACAGCGATGTGAGTAAGCAATACCTCTGTATTGTGCCTAGTAGTCGTTGTTTTCCACGTTTTCCAGTCGGATATTCTTCTGATTTTTGATTTCATAACCTGTTGAATTTGAGTGGTTTTCAATTTTATGTAAAATGAGCTTTTGTAATGAAACAGATGAAAAATGTAATAAAATTTTAAATGCCATGGGTGTAAATCTGTCTCGAGTACGTCTGTTGTAACTCCCTGGAGATGTGACTAAAGATTACTTTTCTGTATTCTCCGCTGCAAAAAGCAGTAAAATTGTCCAATGAATAGATGAAAACTCCTTCTATAGCATTTTTTAAAGCAGTATCGCCGTGTATGTAAATTTTGTCCATTTTTTGAAGACTTTTGAATAAAATATTTCTGTCATTCTGTCGGACCATACTTTTAATGCGCTCCGTGAAACTTCTAATCACACTGTAAGAGTTCTGAGGTGTAGTTGGGGTAAGTTCATTTTCAAAGTCAGGAATCACTTCTGTAATTTCCCGGATGGCTTCTGAATAGTTCATATGATTAATGATTTTGTTCTAAAAGTTTAATGAGGGCTCCAAAGACGAAAACAGTCAGAAAAGCCATGAGAATAACATGGTAGGGTTTCAGCCATTTTGGAGTGGCCGGCCCTCTGCTTTTTAATCTTCTTAACTTGTCAATGCGGTTTAAGGTCTTCAGGTCCATATGGTATGTTTTGAAGATGATGAAGCGAATGGTGTTCCTTTGTATAGGAATTTTGCTTAATTGTTTATAAATCAGAATTTTATGTTTTTTATAGGATGTGCCAGGATTAAAAAAATCCTGTCAAAATGATAAGGTTTTTATCAGAATGAAATGAAGAGATCACGTTTTTTTTTAAACTATTAAGGAAGAATAAGTTTTTAAGAACATAAAGAAACATTTCTTATCACAGTGTTCATTTAAAAAAATCATTTGATTTTACCTTAACTTTCCTCATCTCCTTCATTAATCTTAATGGTTTAAATGCGCGTTTGAAACGTAATCCTTACCATCTGCCTGATCCGCGCTCGATAAAAAATATCAGCAACTTCTTTTTTCCTAAACATCAGGCGATCTATTTTATTTGTATGATGGAAAGGATAGAATGAATATCTTTGCACTCCAAATTATTCAGGACATGTTTTCAAAAATTATAGTACACAGAGTAGGAAATAAAATCAACGGAGAATCTTTAACGCTGTCTCAGGAAGAGTTGAAGCTGGAAGAAGGAATGGCAGAACTGCTGGAAGATTATTTTTTAGGTTCTTTTAAATCAGAAGAGACCTTCAATTTTTACAGCGACACGTATTTGGTCAATAACCCGGTCTACAGTTCGGTATCCGAGATCTTTGAAGACAAATCGAAATTCCTTTGGGAATCTGAAAATATTGCAAAACACCTTTTTGAAGCAGCTGAAAATCCTAGAGTTCAGGGTGGAGAATTGTTTATCGTGCTTTTTGAAGAAGAAAGTGACCGTCCGGATAAAGTAGATAAAATCGGGATCTTTAAAACCGAAAAGAGAGAATCTTTCCTTAAAATTTCACCTAATGAAGAAACTTTTGATATTGAAAAAGACCAGGGAATCGGTTTGTCTAAAATAGATAAGGCTGCTTTGATCTACAACAATAACAAAGAGACCGGATATGTACTTTCTGTGGTCGACAACAACAAAAACGGAGATATGTACTATTGGTTTGAAGATTTCCTGAAAGTAAAACAGCGTGATGACGAATATTTCCACACGCAGGAAGCCCTGATGGTGTACAAAGATTATATCACTAAACAACTTCCGCAGGAATTTGAAGTGTCAAAAGCAGACCAGGCAGATTTCTTAAATAAATCCATCAATTTCTTCAAAGAAAAAGAAGAATTCAAAATGGATGAGTTTGCCACAGAAGTATTGGGAGACGAACATGTGATTGAAAGTTTTGTGAATTTCAAAACCGATTACGAGCAGGATATGCAGGTGAATATTGCTGAAGAATTCCCAATCAGTGAAGCGGCTGTAAAGAAAACACAACGTCATTTCAAAAGCATCATTAAACTGGATAAAAACTTCCATATTTACATCCATGGCGACAGACAGAAGCTGGAAATGGGCGAGGATGACAAGGGAAAATACTACAGACTTTACTTCGAAAAAGAAGTGTAATCAAACAAAAATAACCTGAGTTAGGGTTTGAGAGTGAGAGAGTCGGAGAGTTATAGAGTGATAGGGTTTTAGAGTTTTGAACTGGTTATCAGTTGCTGGTTGCTAGTTCGTAGTGATGAAGTTAATAAGATGATTGTCTGAAATCTTGGCTCTTGTCTCTTAAAAATTCACCATTCACTTGCGAAGCAAAATTCACCATTGACATTCTAAATATAAAGAATCAAAGAGGGCTAATTGTTTAATTGGTCCTCTTTTCGTATTGGGAATTCACCCCTTTTTCCTTCCTTTGTTATATGAAAACAACCATTATCGATCTGTCGAAACCCATTCAGTACAATGCCGGAGATCCCTGGTTCATGAGGGTTAAGATCAAGCATAAATCGCATAAAAAATCGTACTGGCTGATCCGTCTGGCATTAAATCTTCCATTCAGGCTTTTTCCTAAAAACTGGACAGGATGGGCAGATGATTCGATCAAAAATATGGGTCTGCATGCGACGACACACATTGATGCTCCCTGGCATTATGGGCCTGTTGTGGAAGGGAAACCTGCCAAAACGATTGATCAAATCCCTTTGGAGTGGTGCTATGGCGATGGTATTGTCATCGACTGTACCCACAAAGAAGATTTTGTGGCGATCACCATTGATGACTTGAAAAAAGATCTCGATAAAAACGGAATTTCCATTCAGGAAGGAAATATTGTCCTCATCAGAACAGACCGTGATACAATGATGGGAACCACAGATTTTGTAGAAAAAGGAACCGGAATGAGTAAAGAAGCCACAGAATGGCTGATTGATCAGGGAGTAAAAGTAATGGGAATCGATCAGTGGGGATGGGATCTTCCGCTAAAATATATGGCTAAAAAAGCAAGAGAACTCAATGACCCCGAATATTTCTGGGAAGGGCATCGTGTAGGCATTGAAAAAGAATACTTACATATCGAGCAGCTTACCAATCTCAGTGCATTGCCTCCTTCAGGTTTTAAAGTCAGTGTATTTCCACTAAAAATTGTGGGTGGTTCTGCAGCTCCGGCCAGAGTGGTAGCCATTATGAACCCTTAGAAATTAATATTTGGTGGTTGGAAGCTGGAAGAGGGAGGCAGGAAGTGATCCTTGGCATGGTTCTAAACCATGCCAAGGATAATCAAGAATACTTTTCAAAACTATTTTTTCCTAAAGAATAAGGCTCTCCCATATTCATAATTCATTCTTGCAATATTCAGCACAGAAATTCCCTGAGGGCACTCTACTTCACAGGCCTCGGTATTGGAGCAGTGTCCAAAAAGTTCATGGTCCATCTGGGTGACCATATTCAGGACACGGCTGCTTCTTTCCTCCTTACCTTGAGGAAGAAGGACCATATGAGTGATTTTTGCAGAAGTGAATAAAGCGGCACTTCCGTTTTTACACGTAGCCACACACGCGCCACATCCGATGCAGGCGGCAGAATCAAAAGCCTCCTCTGCAGTTTGATGAGTCACAGCAATTGCCGTGGCATCAGGAGCCTGACCCGTATTCACAGAAACAAATCCGCCTGAAGAGATAATTCTGTCAAAAGCCGACCGATCGACTTTCAGGTCTTTCTTTACAGGAAAAGCTTCTGCCCGGAAAGGCTCTATTAAAATCGTTTCCCCATTTTTGAAAGACCTTAAATGAAGCTGGCAGGTCGTTGTATTTTTTAAAGGTCCGTGGGCAATTCCGTTGATCATCATGCCGCACTGTCCGCAGATTCCTTCGCGGCAGTCGTGATCAAATTCTACAGGTTCGTCGCCTTCCGTAATGAGTTTTTCATTTAAAGTATCCAGCATTTCCAGGAAAGACATGTGGGGATTCAGTTCTTTCAGATCATAACTGACCAGTTTTCCTTCACTTTGTTTGTCTTTCTGTCTCCATATCTTAAGATGTAAATCCATAATTTTTGTTTTTTATTTGTAGCTTCTTACCGTAGGCTGTATTTCTTCAAATATCAGCGGTTCTCTGATCAGTTCCGGCTCACTGTTTTCGCCTGTCCATTCCCATGCGGAGATAAACTGATACTCAGCATCATTTCTTAAAGCTTCTCCGTCCGGAGTTTGAAATTCTTCTCTAAAGTGAGCACCGCAGGATTCATTCCGGGTTAAAGCATCATAGCACATCAGCTCCCCGATTTCGAAATAATCGGCGACACGGCCAGCTTTTTCAAGTTCCGTATTCATTTTATCCCCTTGTCCGGAAACCCGTACATCTCTGTAAAATTCCTGCTTTAGTTTCCTGATTTCTTCGATGGCATATTTCAGACCTTCTTCGTTTCTGGCCAGTCCGCAGTAATCGTATAAAAGTTTCCCCAGCGTTTTATGGAAGTAGTCAACTGTTTTAGTCCCTCTGATACCCATAAAATCCTGAATCTGTTTTTTTACGGCATTTTCTGCTGCTTCAAACTCAGGACCATCCGGAGAAATTTTTCCGGTATGGATTTCATCAGCTAAATAATTGGCAATGGTGTATGGAGCAATAAAATAGCCGTCTACAGAAGCCTGAAGAAGCGAATTGGCTCCCAATCTATTGGCTCCGTGATCTGCAAAATTAGCTTCTCCCAACGCAAACAATCCTGGAATAGTGGTCATCAGTTCATAATCTACCCAAAGTCCTCCCATTGAAAAGTGAGCAGAAGGGGAGATCATCATCGGTTCATTATAAGCATTGTACCCTGTGATCTTAAGATACATATCGAATAAATTTCCGTATTTCTCCTGGATCTTTTCCTTTCCCTGCTCTCTTATCGCTTTGGAAAAATCAAGATAAACTGCATTTTTCAAAGTTCCGATTCCAAAACCGGCATCAATTCTTTCTTTGGCCGCACGGGATGAAATATCTCTCGGAGCAAGGTTTCCAAAAGCAGGATACCTGCGTTCCAGATAATAATCTCTTTCGTTTTCCGGAATATCATTAGGGAGTCTGCTTTCATCAGCCTTTGACGGAACCCAGATCCTCCCGTCATTACGCAATGATTCTGACATCAAGGTTAATTTGGATTGATAATCTCCGGATTGCGGCAATGAAGTAGGATGTACCTGAATCCAGCTTGGGGAAGCCATTAAAGCCCCTTTTTTATGAGCTCTCCAGATCGCAGAACCATTGCATCCCATTGCCAGGGTTGAGAGATAATAGATTTTTCCATAACCACCAGTTGCGAGAATAACCGCATGAGCGGCATGTCTTTCGATTGCTCCGGTATCTAAATTTCTCACGATAATTCCTCTTGCTTTGCCATCAATCATGACCAGATCAAGCATTTCATGTCTGGAATACAGTTGCACTGTGCCTTTTCCAACCTGTCTCATCAGAGCTTGGTAAGCTCCAAGAAGGAGTTGTTGTCCGGTTTGTCCTCTTGCATAAAACGTACGGCTCACCTGAACCCCACCGAAGGAACGGTTGTTAAGATATCCACCATATTCACGTCCGAACGGAACGCCCTGTGCTACCGCTTGATCAATGAGGTTTAAAGAACATTCTGCCATACGGTAAACATTCGCTTCACGGGCTCTGAAGTCTCCGCCTTTTAACGTATCTACAAACATTCTGTAAACGCTGTCTCCGTCATTTTTATAATTTTTAGCCGCATTCACACCACCCTGCGCGGCTACGGAATGCGCTCTCCTCGGGCTGTCCTGGAAGCAGAATGATTTAACATTGTAGCCCATCTCACCCAGAGAAGCAGCAATAGAGCTTCCCGCGAGACCGGTTCCTACGACAATAACGTCCAGCTTTTTACGGTTAGCAGGATTAACGAGTTTAGCTTTCTTTTTATAATTGTCCCATTTTTGTTCTAATGGGCCTTGTGGTATTTTTGAATTTAAGATCATAACTTTTCTGTTTAATGGGCAGTAAAGAATACATAAACCGGCATCAGTGCAAAACCTATACTGATAATGACTGAATAGACAATTCCGGCGGTTTTGAACCATTTTACAAACTTAGGATGATACAATCCGAGCGTTCTGGCCGCACTGTGAATCCCGTGGATCAGGTGATAGCATAAAGCTCCCATTGATACTACGTAAATGATAACATACCACCATTCTTTGAATACCGTTACGACAAGAATATACAAATCCTTATTTCCGTTGTCGTCCAGCGGTGGGCTTCCAAATTTGTAGACATACCAGAAATTCTGAAAATGGATCACCAGAAAGATCAGAATTAACGTACCTAAAATTCCCATATTCCGGGAATACCATTTACTGGCTCGCCCACGTCTTTCCGACTGATAATCGCCTCCCGATTTTTTGTTTTTTAAAGTAATAACCAATCCGTCCAGGGCATGCAGAATAATACTTGCATACAGCACATATGAAACCATTTTGATCAGAATATTTCCGGACAGAAAATGCGAATACGTATTAAATTGCAGGTGCGCCTGCTCCGGTGGAAGAAACAGCTGGAGATTTCCCAAGAAATGGATCAACAGGAAGAAGCTCAGGAATAAACCTGTAAGGCACATCAGCATTTTTCTTGACAAAGTTGACAGCATAATTTTTTATTTAATGATTAATAATATCCTAAAACTTTCATCCACAGTCCTCCGACTACCATATAGATGATCAGTAGCACGATCCCGATTTCAAAACCTCGCAGCCACCAGGCTTTCAGCTCAACGTAGCCGCTTCCGTAGAATACAGGGGCAGGGCCGTGGCCGTAATGGGTAAGTACCCCATAAATTGAGCCTAAGAAACCAAGCATCATGGCCAACAGCATCGGTGGAATTCCCAAAGAAACACCAACTCCTAACAAGGCCGCATACATCGCTGCCACATGGGCTGTTGCACTCGCGAAAATATAGTGACTGAAGAAATAGACAACAATAATTACCGGAAAGGCAACCTGCCAGCTTAATCCGCCTATTTTTACTTTAATCAGATCACTGAACCAGCCAATGAAACCAAGTTCATTTAAAGAACTGGCCATCATCACCAGAACAGCAAACCAGACAATCGTGTCCCAGGCCCCTTTCTCTCCTTTGATATCTTCCCACGTCAGTACGGAAGTAAGAAGTAACATGGTAAGTCCAATGAAAGCCGTTGTTGTAGCATCTATAGACAATGCTCCTCCAAATATCCAAAGCGCTAAGAGAATAAAGAAAGCTAATAGCATCAGCCATTCATTACGGGAAATAGGTCCCATTTCTTTTAATTTCTGAGCCGCCATTTTTGGGGCATCTCCTGTCTTTTTCAATTCAGGTGGGTATAATTTGTATAAAACCAACGGTACCACAAAGAATGCCACCAATCCGGGAACGAAGCCTGCTGCAGCCCATGACATCCATGTAATATTGATTCCTAAATTCGCTGCAAATTTCTGACACATCGGATTACTCGCTGTTCCGGTAAGGAACATAGAAGAAGCGATGAGGTTCATATAATAACTGTTCAAGGTAAGAAAAGAGCCCAGTTTTCTATGGGTTTCAGGTTTTTCAGGAACTGAGTCAAAACTTATGGCCATAGATTTCATGATCGGGTAGATGATTCCGCCTCCTCTTGCCGTGTTACTCGGAATAGCTGGAGCTAAACATACATCGGCAAGTCCAAGACCGTAGGCAAGTCCCAATGAGCTTTTACCGAAAATCCGGATGAATAAAAAGGCAATCCGGTTCCCGAGTCCGGTTTTGATAAACCCTCTGGCGATAAAGAATGAGATCCCGATCAGCCAGATCACTTTATCCCCGAATCCGGAAAGTGCTTTAGTGATTGATTTTCCTGCATCTCCGGGAGCTACCACCTGGGTAAGCGCTGTAAATGCAATAGCCATCATACACATGGTACCCATAGGAGCAGCTTTAAGAATAATTCCTAAGATGGTAGCCGCAAAAATAGCAAACAGATGCCATGCATTTTCAGCAACGCCTTCCGGGGCAGGAATAAACCATATAATCAGCGCAACGGCAAACGTTATCGCGATATTTGTGATATTAATTTCTTTCATGATTTATAAATATTTAAGCGGTTAAAATCTACTTTGGACCTGAACAATGAATAGATTGTTGTTGTATTGTGAAGTGTTTTCTACCTGATGTTTGTAACGGTCAAACTGTACACCCAGCTGAATTCTTGCGCCATAGTTTTTCAGGAATTCCAGTCCGAACATCGGGGTTATGGTCTGTCTTGGGTTGGAGCTCAATCTGAAATTGGTGTCTAGGTATTCGTAACGGCAAGACAGTTCGAAAGCGCTGAGGTTTTTGTGATTGATCTCGTATCTTACATTCGGAAGAAAATAAGCTCCACGAATCAGATACTGGTCAGGATTCGAAGGTCTTAGTTCCGGATCGATGGTGTTGTACAGGACATGATTGGTTGCCTGTTTAGCTTCCAGCTGCATGTCCAGGCTCCATTTCGGGTCAAACCGGATCAGTGAACTGAGATCAATTCCCACGGCATATACTTTTTTACTTAAAACTTCGCCGATGCCACCATTCAGACCGATATTGAAATTATATTTTTTTGACAGTCCGAAAACCAGTCTTGTAGAATATTGTTTTCCGTTGTCATTATCATTCACTTGATTTTTGCCATTTCCGTTAACGACTGATACAGCATACTGGAAAGGTATTTGTCCCAGTTGAAGCTGTCCGGTAGCGGAAAGTCCGATCTGGAAACTTGTCCAGCCCAGTTTTCCAAATTCCGTATATTGATTGGACCAATCCAGAGACTTGATGATGTCAATAGGATAGGTCTCCTCAATACCGAACCAGGGTCTGAACTGTCCAACGGTAAAGGCCAATTTGGGGTTGAAGGTATATTTCAGATATGCATTTTCAAGCACCCTGCTTTTAGGGTCATTTTTAAAATCAGCGAGGTTAGCAAGGGCCACGACTTCTGTTCTTTTGCTGATCTGTGCACGTACCTGAACCCTCATGTATTTAAGCATGAAATTATTACTGGTTCCTGATCCGTCTGCATGATGCAAACCGTTCACGTCGACATCTTTGGCCATTCCAACGAGATAACGCGCCTGAAAAAGACCTTTAACCTGAAGCACCGGATATTTCACGTTGTCTTCCTCCTGTTTATTCTGCTGCAATGAATCCTGGATCTGTGCACTGACTGAAAAACAAGCCAGCAGGGCACAAAAGATGAGGCTTCTTTTTTTTGGTGAAAAAAGGGTCATAGTAATGGTGTTTAATGAATGTATTATTTAAAGGATCAAGAATGTAAAAGGTTTTGAGGTAGTTCTACTTGATCGTTCTGATGAACATTTCCCGGAAACCCCCATAAATCAACTGATATTTCATAGTACGAATCCATGGATAGGGTATTCATCATATTATTGAGGTTTTGATAGATCATCCTTGTAGAGGCTTCATACCCACTACCAACCCCTGTGGTAAGGATAAATATGGGAATAATTAAAGGGAACTTTTTCATAGTGTTATTATTTGAATTTAAATGATGATTTTATTGAAAATAATGCAGAAAAATTCAGAAATTTCTAATTGTATTCATTATTTGGTGATATAAATTTAATAAATTTTGTTTAATTAACATAATAATTTGAGGTGTTAATGTAAAATTCATGTGATGAATCATGAAGGGAAAATTAAACTTGACTGGCCCTGAAATTTTTAGTATATTATAAATTAAAAGCCATTATAAATATGAAAAAAGCAAGTGGATTTGCATTGAAATTCAGATAGATCCGGCTCACGGATTACAGGGATTATGGTGTTTTAAGGACTTCCGTGATTTAATACCACAAAGTAATATGTCGTTAAAAAAATCGTTATATTTGATTGATCAAAGAAAAATATGAATTTTGTAGAGTGTCATGAGGAGCCTATCCATATTCCTGGGTATATACAAAGTTTTGGATATCTGATTGGTATTGACGCAGAATCTCACTCCATCACTTTCTTCAGCAGGAATATTGCGGATATATTTAGGGTTGAAAATGCAGAACAGCTTTTTAACAGGAAACTTATGGATTTTCCTGAGATTTTCCGTTCTGTTATCGATTCGGATCTTTATGCTTCCATTCAGGACTTTACAAAAAGAGAAAACGAAACGCATTTTGATAAGGTGTTTATCAGTGGAAAGGAATATCATTTTTCAATTTTCAGGAGTGGTAAACATATATTCCTGGAATTCGAAGCTGTGCGGGAAAATCCGAATAAAAGAATCTCCAATAAATATGACAATTTTTATGTCATAGACAATGAGAAGGAGCTTTGGGAGCAGTTGCTGAGCACCCTTTCCAAGATTGTCAATTATGACCGCATGATGGTTTATAAGTTTATGATGGACGGTTCAGGAAAAGTGATTGCGGAAAGAAGAGATGAGAATATGGAAAGTTATCTCGGTCTTCATTACCCTGAATCTGATATTCCGAGACAGGCCAGAGCTCTCTATTTAAAGAAACGAAAAAGAATATTCAGTAATGTATATGCAGAGACCGTTCCGCTTATCAGCAGGACGGATGAAAGTATTGACCTTACTTTCGTGGCTTCGCGGGGAATGTCGCCTGTTCATGGGCAGTATATCAAAAACTCCGGAGCTTCTTCCAGTTTCAGTGTATCCATTATTATTGATGATTATCTTTGGGGATTGGTTACTTGCCAGAACTCCGAGGCTAAGCATATTGATCTTGAAGACCGGGTGCAGGCGGGAATATTTACGGCTCTGGCTTCTAATGCCTACTCTTCATTTAAATCTAAAAATGAACTGAACTATCGTCTGGCGCTGAATGAAAAATCGTCCCAGCTGAAAGCGGAGTTTTTAAAACATAACAATCTGTTTGACTCTCTTGCGGATAATAAAGGAAAGATCAGGAAACTGCCTGAAGCCGATGGTTTTGTTATTATTTCAGAGAATGATACAGTCACTGTAGGAACGGTTCCTGAGCGTGAAACGATTGATAGAATTGCGCACTGGGCCCTTGAGAATACGGAAGAAAGTATGTACGTCAGCAGAACTTTTCTTAAGGATTATGGAGAAGAATTGGGGCTGACTGAGAATGCTGCCGGAATCATTATTTATTTTATTGAAAGAAGCAAAAAGGAAATGCTGATCTGGTTCCGTAAGGAGTTCAGCGAACATATCAACTGGGCCGGAAATCCAGAGAAGAAAGTAGGGGTGCTTCTGCAGAATGGCGAAGAAAAACATATTATTTCACCGAGGACATCTTTTCATATTTTCACTGAAAATATTAAAGGAAATTCGAAAAGATGGAATTCCCGAGATATCAGTTCGGTACAGGCCGTTCGCGATGTGATCCTTGAGACTTCGCACAAACAGTACAATGCCATCAAAGCCCTGAACAATGAGCTGAGGAAGGTGAACGAGGAGCTTGACAGTTTCTCCTATACCATTTCGCATGACCTTGGGACACCTCTGACCGTGATGAAGCTAAATGCCCAGATGCTGCTTTCGAATTTTGAAAAAACAGAAAAAAATAAAAATAAGCTGACCTCCATTGTTGAAGAAATCGACAATATGGCGGAAATGATGCATGACGTATTGCAGCTCAGCCGTGCAAAGCACAGTGATATAGAGTTGGAACGGCTTCAGCCTTTAAATACGATCCTGAAGATCTCCGAAAACGCAAAAATCACTTTTGAAAGTCCGAAAAGCGAGGTCGTTATTAAAGAATGTCCTGATGTACTTGCTGATAAAACGATGCTTCATCAGGTGTTTTTAAATGTGATCAACAATGCTGTAAAATATTCTTCCCATAGAGACGAGCCGAAGGTGGAAATATGGGGAGCGGAAGAAGGTGAAAATATTGTGTACAGGATCTCTGATAATGGAATTGGGATTCCACAGGAGGAAAAGCATAAAATGTTTAAGATCTTCAACAGAATGGATAATGCCAAAAAGTTTAAAGGAAATGGAGTAGGGCTGTCCATTGTCCACAGAATTATGAAAAGGATTGGTGGAAATGTGGATTATGATAGCAATAAAGAGGGTACTTGTTTCATTTTAACGTTCAAAAAACCGTAAATTTGGGAAACTTTAAAAACCTTATTTATGGTATCAGAGTATCTTAAGCAAAATACGGCGGAATATCACGATGCTGCGGAGAAACTTTTTAATTCTGAAAAAATTTTCAACAAAACTTTCACTTTGGAGGACTATAAAAAGATCATCAATACAAATTATCTGATGCTTCTTCACAGTGAGGATAAAATATTCGGTAGCCTTTCTGATAAATATTCGGAAAAACTTCAACTCAACAACAGAATCAAACTTCCTCTTATCGAGAAGGATCTTAAAAGTCTTTCTTTGGAAAACCAGACCATTTCACACAATCTTCAGTTTGATAACGAACATGAAGCTTTAGGAGCAATGTATGTGATCGAAGGTTCTACCTTAGGAGGGAATGTAATTGCCAAGCAGCTTTCTAAAACAGAGGGTTTTGACAATGTGACTTTCAATTTCTTCGGATGCTACCAGGAAAATACGGGACCGATGTGGAAAAATTTCAAGGAGGTTCTGGACACTGAAGTCACTGAAGAAAACTATAATGAAGTTCTTTCAGGAGCAAAAAAACTATATACGTTTTTACTGAACGTCAATTAATTTCATTGAACCCTAATTAAATTCCTGAAAAATTGCCCACATTTTCAGGAATTGTTAAATTTGGGCGTTTCAATTTTTAGACTAAACTAAAAAATAATTTAAAAAAAGTATACAATATGAAAGTAACTGTAGTAGGTGCAGGCGCTGTAGGTGCAAGCTGTGCAGAATACATCGCAATGAAAAACTTCTGTTCAGAAGTAGTTTTAGTAGACATTAAAGAAGGATTTGCTGAAGGTAAGGCAATGGATTTGATGCAGACGGCATCGCTGAACGGATTCGATACAAAAATTACCGGAACAACAGGAGATTACAGCAAAACTGCAGGTTCTCATGTAGCAGTGATTACTTCAGGTATTCCAAGAAAACCAGGAATGACCAGAGAAGAGTTGATCGGTATCAATGCTGGTATCGTGAAAGAAGTTACTCAAAACTTAGTAAAAAATTCTCCGGAAGTAATCATCATCGTAGTTTCTAACCCAATGGATACGATGGCTTATTTAGTACACAAAACTTCAGGTCTTCCTAAGCACAAAATCATCGGAATGGGTGGTGCATTAGACTCTGCAAGATTCAAATACAGATTGGCTGAAGCTCTGGAAAGTCCTATCTCTGATGTAGACGGTATGGTAATCGCTGCACACAGTGATACAGGAATGCTTCCGTTATTGAGCAAAGCAACAAGAAACGGTGTTCCTGTAACTGAATTCTTAGATGAGGAGCAACAGAAATACGTGATCGAAGAAACTAAAGTAGGAGGAGCTACATTAACTAAATTATTAGGAACCTCAGCTTGGTATGCACCAGGTGCAGCAGTTTCTGTAATGGTTCAGGCAATCGCTTGCGACCAGAAAAAAATGATCCCTTGTTCTTTAATGCTTGAAGGTGAATACGGACAAAATGATATCTGCCTGGGTGTTCCTGCTATTATCGGAGCAAACGGAGTAGAAAAAATCGTTAATGTAACACTTACTGCTGATGAGCAGTTGAAGTTCGCTGAAGCGGCTAACGCTGTGAGAGAGGTGAACGGAGATCTTAAGTTTTAATTGATTTAAGCTTTATATATAGGAACCGCGCCCTCGGGCGCGGTTTTTTTAGTTATTTTTATGTTATAAAAATAAATTTTATTCAGGATGTAATTCTATTTCGACAATTCTGAGTAAACAAAATCAAGATCCTGAAATTTTAGCTTACTAAAATCATCACTGGGAACCTGAATCTCACCTAAGCGAGCAAAAAGAATTGAATAGTCTTTAGAACCAAACTCTTTTTGCATAATTTGATCGGCTCTGTCTCTAGTGACTGTAACTGTACTTTTATATTCATTATAATATTTCTTCTTGTCATTAAGGTCAATAGGAATTGATGTTATCGTGATTTTATTAATTGAAGTTTGAGCAAATGCCTGAAATGCAACATATATAATATCTCTCTTGACCGTTTCATTAATTGTTTTGTCCGAATCACCTTCTATGATAGGTTTGGAAACTTGAATATGTAAATTTTTCTCATCAGTGTTTATTAACTTTAAGGTTCCTTGCTCAACTGTAAAATCATGAGCATCCTCTAACATCTCTTTTACAGATTTATATTTTTTTAATTCAGATGGGTTAATTTTTTGTGTTTGAGAGGTTTCTATTTTTGTTTCGCTTTCTGTGATAACTGATTCGTTTTTTTTATCATTACTACAGCTTAATAGTACATATATAAAAGCGATTAATAATATTTTATTCATTTTGTAATTAAGTTTCAGGTTGTAATTTTAACTAATGTAATAATTTAGTTTAATCGATATCAATTGTTTGAGCTAAGCTTTCAAAACTATTATTATCATAATAATCTAGTTTACTATATCCGTTCATATTGTTGATTGTGTAAACAGCTTTTATGTTTTTCATGTCTTCATCTTCCGTATATAATCCAGTAAGAGGGTTGGTAGGAAATCTTGCATTATTTGCCTTTTTAAAGAATACTAATATTTGAAAATAACCATCTGTGTAATCAGATTTTACATTTGAACAGTAGTCTTTTAATTGGGTGAAGCTAATATCTTCATCGACTTCGAAAAGTGTCATTTGATTAAAATTACCATCACTTCTTATTTCCTTTTTACTATCAATTTTTTTCATTTTATCATTGTTGTATTTTAGCTTTGATTGCGTCTCAATAGAGCTTGTTATTGGATCTTGTTCTTTTTTGTTATTACTACAGCTTAGAGAAACTAATGTTATAGCATACAAGATTAGATTTAATTTTACATTCATAATTGTTGTATTACAGTAGTTCAAAGCTAAAGACTCTTTATGCTTAACAATTGAGGGAAACCATAAGTAAGTTCTTTTGTACTAGTAAAAAAGCATTAATTCCCTTACTTATAATTTACAGCTATTAGTCTTTGGGTCATTATGAATATTTTCAGCGCGACCTTCGGCCACGCTGAAAATATTATTTTACGTCTTATTTTATCTGTCTTAAAACATCTAATAGCTCAGGAATTTTATTTACCTGTGATTCGGTCCAGAAATAATGATCATTATCAATTACACCGAAATCCTTTAAGTAAATAGAAATTCTTCTTGTATTTTTTTCAATATAAAAATTGAATGATATCTCTTTGGAATTAAAAATGTAGGTTGTAGATTTTTTCTTTTCCGTCTTATCTTTTATATTGGGAATAACATATAATTCTATAAACTGAATAAATTCTTCCACTTCATTTAAATCAAGCCATGACGTCTTAAAAAATCTTCTTGATTTTCCCATAAAATCATATTTTGCATCCATGTCAACCTGAATGGATTTTATTTTCTGATTAGTTTTTAAATTGGTTGCTTCCACCGGGAAAAATGAAACTTCTTCGCCAATACCTGATTTAAAATCAGCTGTAACGTTCCAGTTTTTATCGACTTGAGTAAAATCAGCGCCATCAATGAATTTTCTTGTGCTGGAATTTAAATTCTCTTTTTGTTGTGCCGAAATGCATAAGCATGCCAACAAAAAGAAAATAATGGAGATTCTTTTCATTATAATTAATTTTAGTTTTCAACCTAAATATAATAATATTTATAGATTAAACATTACGGAAAGCCATAATCAAAGGCCTTCTGAGTGTCTTTATCGTTTCGGGGAGTTTGCTAATGGGTAGAAGGCCCCTAGTCAAGCGCTTCTAAGCTATGCATGATGCGGTTGTAAAGGGTTTTACAAGTATATGAATAGTTTCGGGGGGGGGGGGGGGGCGCGGCGAGGCCGTTTATTTTTTTATTTTAATAGTTATATTTATTAAAAAAAAAAAAACAAAAAACAAAA